>JAZGDZ010000111.1:0-6823 GCA_036478235.1 Acidimicrobiia bacterium
ACGCTACCGCAGCGGCCGGAACCGCGATCAGCGGGCCCGTGCACAAGACATGACGCCACGGCCTTCGAGATCACCGCGGCCACGCGACAATAGGCCCATGTCTGGGCCCGAATTGCCGCTGCCGGACGACGACCTCGCCTGGGATCCCGACCTTGCGACGCGGCCCGAGGACCTAGCCGTGCTCGACGATCTCGTTGCAGGCAGCACCTGGGACGGACCGCTCATCGTAAGCATGCCCCGCACCGGTTCGACCCTTCTCGGCGCCCTGTTCCTCCTGCTGCGAGACTCGCCCGGAACCGGCGAGCACGTCTTCGAGCGCTACTTACATGAGCCGGTGGCCCCAGTCTTCTGGGAGGGCCAAGACCTCCAGAGCGTCAAGGATTTCATCGCCACCCCTCTGACCGAGCGCGATCTCATCCAAGAGAGCGCCTACCAGTTCGCCTCCAAGGACGTCGCCCGCTGGTTCCTCCGCCGGGCACGGAAGCCGATCGCCTTCGTGATGCGCCACCCCCGCCTGGCGTGGCCGTCGCGGTGGCAGATCATGCTGAGCGAGTGGCTCGCCACCGATCCGGAGATCGCCGACGCCGACCGGATCCGGGCCACCCTCGAAGCCGGGGACTACCGCGGACTCGGCGACGTGCTGATCGAGCGGGTGCGCCAGCCCGACAACGGCTGGTGCGGATTCATGTCGCTGATCGGACTATGCCTCGACGAGGGGCTCGACTTCGTCATCGTCGACAACGAACGCTTCCGCGCCGATCCGGAAACGACCCTGAGACAGATGTGCGAACGCTGGGGCCTCACCTACGACGATGCGATGACGACCTGGGACGACCTCTCCGAGGCGCTACCCCGGGTGGTGATGAGCGAGCTGGCGCTGGGTCCGGAGTACGAGTGGTACTACGCCCAGACCCTTGCCAGCAAGGGTGGGATCGTCCGCGTCGACCGCGAACCCCTCGACGTAGGCAGATTCCCCGAGGAACTGCGGGGCGATCGCACCGACCTGCTCACGATCGACCGCGCCGAGGAGTGGTACGAAGCGCTGCTCGATCGCGGGGAGCTGATGGGATAGGCCGGCGGCCGAGAGCGCCCGACGATCAGCCACCCGTATCCAAGCCGCACTCGGTCAGGGTCGAGTCCTGGTCGAGCCCGCCGAACTCGATCCGCTCGTAGGCCGCCACCGCGGCGATCTCCTCCGCCTCGAGGGTCGAACCCTGCCCGGGCATGCCGCCTATGACCGGCTTGAGCGTGGCGCCGTACACATCGCCGAATTCGGCCTTCCAGCCGTCGGATCCCAACTCGATCCACTCGATGTGCTCTCCGCAGGTGGGCCAGGTCTCGGCCACCGACTCCAGCGAGGGTCCTATCTCGCCGCCGCCGCGCGGCCCGTGGCACACAGAACAGGTGCTGCCGTAGACGTCGCGACCGGTCTCGAGAACAGAGGGCCTCTCCGAACCGCCGCAGGCCGCCAACAGCAGCACAGACGAGAGCACGCCGGCGATCAGGGCGCGCAACGGATTCCGAGGCGGGGCGAGCACGGCGGCATCCTAAGGTCGGCGGGCGAGGCTTATCACCGCTGTGTAGATTCAAAAGCCGCGACCAAGGTACAGGGGAGGACTCGTGCCCACGCGCTCACAGCTCTGGCCTGCCGCCAGGATCACCTTCACTGCAGCCCTGCTGTTGTTCATCACGACGATCGTGATCGGGATCCTCAACGGACTCGACGTCTACAAGCCGGATCACGACACCCTGATCACCCACGTCCATGCCGGAACCCTGGGGTGGATCACGCTGGGCGTCAGCGGCGTCGCCCTGTTGATGTTCAGCGGGGATCGTCAGCTCTCGGCCGATGAGGTCCGGCGAGGCAGGTCGCTGGCGTGGTCGATCACCGGCGTCATCGCGCTGTACGTGGCGGCGTTCCTCGCCGGCGATCGCATTCCCGGTGACCGGATCCAGCGTCCGATGGTCGGGACGCTCCTGCTTCTGGTGGTGATCTGGTTCCTGGTGTGGCTCTTCAAGAGCAACTCGACCTTCGACCGGCCCAGTGTCGCCCGGCTCGGCCTCATCCTGGCGTGGATCTCGCTGCTGGTGGGTGCCGTCTTCGGCATCACCCTCGGCATCTTCACCTCCCAAGGGGAGGTGCCGGGGCTGTCGGACGACACCGCCACCGCCATCGCCGACGCCCACCCTCCGGCGATGGTCATCGGCTTCCTCATCCTGGCCTCGATGGCGATCATCGAGTGGCTGCTGGCGGGTGACAAGTGGAGTCGTTCCGGTGCCACCCAGATGTGGCTGTTGTTCAGCGCCGGGATCCTCGTCAACATCGGATTCGTGTCGGGACTCGAAGAAGAGCTGCTGGGACCCGCCAACCTGCTCATGATCGCCGGCGTCGTCACGCTCGTCGTCCGCTTCTGGGACAAGGTGGCGCCTTCCGGTTGGAGGGGCGCCGGAACGGGAGTATTTCCCCGCATGAGCGTCCTATTCCTGGTCGTGTATCTGGTGCTGGGCACGATCCTGATCGTCCGGATCGTGTCCGGCGTCATGGACTTCGACGCCCTCACCGACGCCGAGTTCGGCCTGGTGCTTTCGTTCGACCACGTCATGTTCATCGGGGTCATGACGAACCTGATGTTCGGCGTGCTCGCCTCGAGGCTCCACCCCTCAGCGTTGACGGCGGCGGACCGCATCCTGCTGTGGGGGGTCAACATCGGTATCGCTGGATTCGCGGTGGGGCTGATGACGGTCACCGCTGCCATCAAGCGGACCTTCACGCCGATCATGGGTACTGCCTTGCTGATCGGCATCGCTGCCTATGTGATGGAACTGAACCGCTCCGAGGACCGCGCCACGGTCGGATTCTGAGCGCGTGACCGGAGGGAGGCGGGTGCCTCCCTCCGGTGAGTGGCGACATCGATGCCGCTCACGGGCTCTACGGCTTGCGGGCTCGGAACGGGTAGCCGTTTGTGCCGAATCGACGGGCGTTTCCTTCACCGTTGGCTCCAGCAAAGGTGTCCACCTTGGGGCCGAACTCGACGTCCACCAGTCCCACGCCTTCGAGGATCGCCTGCCAGCCTGCGCACGGCAGGCCTCCGGCTATTCACCCGGTCCAGAGATCGATATCACGCTTGGCCGATTCGGGAACTGGCTTGTCTACGCAGATGTCGCCGATCTGGATTCGCCCGCCGGGGCGCAGGACCCTCATGACCTCCTGGTAGGCCCCAACCTTGTCGGGCACCAGGTTGAGTACGCCGTTGGAGATGACCAGGTCCGCCCACCCGTCGTCCACGGGTAGATCCTCGGCCAGGCCGTGGCGGAACTCGAGATTGGTGATCCCAGAATCGACCGTCGTACGGCGAGCCAGTTCGAGCATCTCGGTCGTCATGTCCACTCCGATGACTCGGCCGCCGTCCCCAACCGCTCGGGCGGCGATCATCGAATCCGTGCCGGCACCGGAACCAATGTCGACCACGTTCTCGCCCTCGGCGGGAACGCCGAAGTGGAAAGGGTTGGCGATGCCGGCGAACGCTTCGAGCGCCTGCTCCGGGAGGCCGTCGAGCAATTCGGCGTCGTAGCCGACCTGAAGGGCGGCGCGCCTACCGGTGTGGAAGTGGTATTCGTCGCTCGGAGAGATGGCGACCTGGGCGTAATGATGCCGAACCTCGTCGCGCAGGGCCGACACATCGACATCGAAGTCGGTTTGCTGTCGAGTGTCGTCGGACATGGTGCGCCTCCCTATTAGACCAGCTCGGCGATCATCGACGCCGCCCGCGCCGCTCCGTCGGTTTCGACCTCGATGGACTTCGCCTCGGTGCGAAGAGCCCGGGAGAGTTCCTGGGCGATCGCATCCGGATCACTCGTGGCGTACTCCATGTAGGTACCGGCTCCGTATCTGGTGAGTCGATGGCGGACGTGAAAGTTCTGCTCGAAGTGATTGCGCAAGGGAAAGTACAGGAAAGGTGTCTGCGACGCGGCGAGCTCCATGGTCGTGGTGAGTCCGCCCTGCACAACGGCGACATCGCAGGCGGCAAGATGCCGGTAGAGCCGCGGGACATGGCTGTGCATCTCTATCCCGTCGACCTTCGGCAGTGAGTCCGGGTCGATGCGGGGTCCGGCGACGACGATCATCCGCAGACCCGGCTCGAGTCGGCGGGCCGACGGATAGGCATCGATGACCCGCCGAATCAGGTCGGCGCCGACACCCGAGCCGCCCACGGTCACGACGCAGACCTTCTCGTCGGACCCGTAGCCCAACTCGGAGCGCAACACCGCCCGATCCAGCGACCCCGGATCGAACCCGGTGATGTACCCGGAGAAGTCGAAATTGTCGAGCGTCCAGTCCTTGATGAGGGGAAGGTCGGGGCCGAAGCGATTCGGAACGATGTCGTCGGGGCTACCGACAAAGATCGCCCGGTCCCGAATCCACGGATAGCGGGCCACATGGTTGATCATCTCGGCGTTGTAGTCGGCGGTGACGTACTCCTCACGGGCGCCGCCCTCCGGCATGGGGATGTAGCCGACGAAATCGGTCATCCACACCAATTGGCCGCGCTTGAGTTCGGGGTTTTCGAACCAGAAGTGATCCACGTCCCACGACTCGTCGGCGATCACGAGGTCGTAGTTGCCTTCGTCGACGACTTCCTGGAACACCATGAAGTTGGTCAGCAGGATCTCATCCATGCGCCGCAGCGCCTCGAAGCAGTGCAGGTCGTGCTCGCCCGCCTCGCTGGTGATGTGGCCCGATTCGCTGGCCAGGTACTCGCTGGCGGGGTGAACTTTCTCGCCCTCGCCCTCCAGGACCGAGGTGACGGGGTGCTGGGCGAGCCAATCGACTTCGAGGTCGGGACGCAGGGCCCGCAGCTCGGCGGTGATCGCCACGTCGCGGCGGGCGTGGCCCAGGCCGATCGGCGACGACAGATAGAGAGCCCGTTTGGGCCGGTCGAGGCCCCTTGCCCAGATCTGCGACGGGGGAGGCGCCCCGGAAGTGCGGTCGATGAAGTTGCCGATGAGGCGGTTCGACTTGACCGGCTCCCGCCCGTGGATGAAGTGGCCGCCCCCGCCGATCGTCACGAGTTCGCCGCCGGTGATCTCGGCCAGCTTGACGCTGCTCTGGTACGAGATGATGTGGTCGTCGTCGCCGTGGATGATGAGCACCGGGCACCGAATGCTGCGATAGGCGGCAGCGGCATCTACGCCGGTCACGAAGTCCGCTGTACCCTCGTCGGTTGCGACCAGCACTTCCCCATCGGTCTCCAATGCCCATCCAATCGCATCGTCGGTCAGCTTGGTCGAATGTGGCTCGGTGATGCACCGACCGATGAAGAACTCCACGAAGTCCGGGTAATCACGCAGCCAGTGATGCTTGTTGTACTTGGCCCAGCCCTCTGTGGTATCGAGCTCTGCATCCCACTCGTACTCCAAACGCTCCGGAAGAGCCAGCTCCGGGAACGCCGCACTCAGCCCGGTGGCTGTACCGAACACGACCACTCCCAGTACCCGATCGGGGTGCCGAGCTGCCATCTGCAGCGAGTAGTACCCACCCAGGGACATTCCGGCCAAGAACGCCCGGTCGGTCTGCGTTTCGTCCATCACCGCGATCGCATCCGCCAGGTAGTCGCCGAGGCCGTGCGCCTCCGCCGCCCTGGGCCGATCGGACTTGCCGTTGCCCCTCCCGTCGAAGGTGAGCACCCGGTAGTGGCGCGCCAGGTATGGGATCTGCATCTTCCAATGGCGGGAGTGCACCAGGGACCAGGTCGGCATGAGCAGGATCGTCGGCCCGTCGTTCTCGTAGAGCTCGAAGTGGATCTTGACACCGTCCCGATCGATGAAGCCGTCCCTATCCGGATACCGAGCTCGCATCAGATGCCCTCCTCGACTGCTCGCAACAGCTCACCGATCCTGCGCAGAGCGGATCTGGCAGGCATCGCCTCCTCACCGAAGCCGAGCAGGATCACCTGCTCGGTCCCAAGAAACACCGACACCGCCACCGTCGCAAACTCCTCGGGGGTGAACGGACCCAGGCCCCCGACTCGCTCGGAGGCGCGACGAGCAACATCGACCAGCAACCCTTGCCAACCTTCGAGTTGAGCTCGCACCGCCGCCGCGATCTGGTCGTCGGACCAGCCGGCAGCGATCATCTCCTGCAGCAGCCGGACGTAGCCGGAACGCAGGTCGTCCTCCAGAAAGTCACACGCCTGTTCCCACTGCTTCCACAGGGGCATGTCGGAGTCGAACATCGCCGTCTGGCGACCGAGCAGCGTGCTGGTCTGCTCCTCCAGCACCGCCAGGACCAGCTGGAGCTTGGACCCGAAGTGATAGTGGATCTGGCTCAGAGGCACATCGGCGGCCTCGGCCACCAGCCGGGTCGACAGTCCGGAGTAGCCGCGGGCGGCTATCACCTGCGCCGCCGCCTCGAGCAACTCGGCCCTGGTCGATGCCCCGTCGGCCCTGCCCAAGAACAACCTCCTAGTTCGGTCGATCGACCGAACTATGGCCGAACGGGACAGAGCCTGTCAAGTAAGCCTTGTTCCTCCCCTTCAGGTGTCGGATTGCGCGATAGGACCGACGAGTCGCCAGGGGACTCGACCAGTTCGCTCGGTTCTCTTTCCTCCCCTTCAGTTCAGGGGGAGGCGGCACCGCGGGGAGGATCACTCCCCCCTCGAGGGGGAGTCAGCGAGCGGAGGAACACTCCCCCCTCGACCTCAATCCACGGACGTGACCGACCCGATCCGAAGGAAAGCCTTGTCCCACCTTGCGAATCCCCCGCGGGGCCTCCACCTTTTCTGGGAGCGAGTTTGATGACGCAATACCTATGCAGCACAAGGCG
>JAZGDZ010000112.1:0-2742 GCA_036478235.1 Acidimicrobiia bacterium
ACGACGGTGCCGACCACGGTGTCGCCGCCCCGGGCCTTCGCCCGGTACATGAGTTCGTCGGCGCCGGCGATCATGGCGTCGACCGTTGCCGGTGGGAACCGGTAGGTGGCGATTCCGGTCGATGCCGTTACGCCGGTCTCTTCCGAGCGGCAGCATTCGGCCAGAATGCCTCGGACCCGGTCTACTACGACGACGGCCTGGCGGGCATCGGTGTCGGGGAGCAAGAGTACGAATTCGTCGCCGCCCATCCGACACAGCACATCTGAGCCGCGGATACCGGCACGCATCGCGGCGGCAAACACCCGCAGGAGCCGATCACCGGTCGAGTGCCCCAGCCGATCGTTGACGTCCTTGAAATCGTCGAGGTCGAAGTAGGCGAGGCTCAGCGGAGTGGCGGTGCGCCCGGCACGCAGTCGCTCGCGCTCGGCGATCATTTGGAAGGATCTTCGGTTCATGGCGCCGGTGAGCGGATCGATCATCGCCCGATTGCGCTGCTCGACAAGAGAAGAGGCCAAAGCGGAGACCAGGGCGGCGATGACAAGCAACACCCCGAGCCGAGTAGCCGTATTCCACACCGCGCTGACGGCCAGGCCACCATCGGCCAGAACGTAGGCGCCGAGACTCTCGGCGGCGGCCAGGCCGGAAACCAGGAAGCCGTGGCGCCGGGTGCCGAGCCAGGTAACCGCGCTGACGGCAACCGCGTACAACAGCGATACCGAGACCTCGGGTCCCGTGACCCAATCGAGTGCGGCAATCGCGCTCACCAAAAAGGTGCCGATGATCATCGGGGCACCTTGTGGGAATCGGCGGATAAGCCGGAATCGCACCAGGGTCCCCTCGATCTTCCGAGTGCTGTTGTTCTGCATGGTGACTAGTCATTCGGCACTAGTCACCTCTCCCTTGAGCGGAACCTGGTAGTAATCCGAGGTGTCGGTAACACCTCCTCCATTCGGGCAGCTCAGCCGAACCCCGTCGCAGCTAGGCGACGACGGCGGTGCCCCGTTACAAATACGTCGCCGCCTCACCGGTGTGCTCTTCGGCGGAGTCGCCATCAGCCGCACCGGGTACATCGCCGCCATCACCATGACCACCCTCGTTGCCGAGGACATGCTCGGATCGGCGACGCTGGCCGGCCTGCCGGGAGCGATCTCGGTGCTCGGCACTGCGCTGGGCGGCAACCGTCTGTCGGCACTGATGGATCGGGTCGGTCGTCGCCGCGGCCTGTCGGTCGGATACGGGATCCTGGCGGTGGGGGCGGCCGGGGCCGCCGCGGCAACCGCCGTCGGATCCTTCCCGCTGCTGGTGGTCGCCATGGCCGTGTTCGGGACCGGCGCCAGCGCCGACAACCTGGCCCGATATGCGGCAGCCGACGTCTACCCGGCCCAACGGCGCGGTTCCGCCATCGCTTTCGTCGTCTGGGCGGGCACCATCGGATCGGTTGCCGGTCCGTCGCTCCTCGACCCGTCGGAAGCCCTCGGTAGAGCCCTCGGGATCGATCCTCTGGCGGGCGCATACGTGCTGGCGGGCTTTACCGCCGCCGCGGCGCTCGGCGTGGTGTCGATCATGCTGCGGCCCGACCCGCTCGACTTCGCCGACAGGGGCGATCCCACCGAGGCCGGGGCGCGTGCGCCGCTGTCTGCCTTGGTGCGGACCGCCCTCGTCGCCCTGGCGGTAGGGCACGTGGTCATGGTGCTGATCATGGTGATGACACCGATCCACGTTCGGGACCACGGGCACGGCCTGGGGACCGTGGGGCTGATCATCTCGGCCCACACTCTCGGGATGTTCGCCCTGTCACCGCTCACCGGCATCGTCGCCGACCGGATCGGGCGATTGCCGGTGATTCTCGTCGGGCACATTGTGCTGGCGGTGGCGGCGACATTGGCTGCGGTGGCCGACGAATCGGCGACCGGGCTGCTGGCGCTGGCACTGTTCCTGCTGGGTCTGGGCTGGAACTTCTCGTTCGTCGCCGGGAGCGCACTCCTCACCGAAGGCGCCAACCCGGCGGTACGGGTCCGCCGACAGGGGCTGGGTGATGCGGTCGTCTGGACCTCGGCGGCGATAGCCGGCCTGGCTTCGGGGTTTCTGCTCACCGCCGGTTCGTACGCGGTTCTGAGCATCGTCGCCGCCAGCCTCACGGTGGTTCCGGTGGTGATGGTCCTGCGCGAATGGTCCCGAACGGGGTCCGGGAGGCAATAGACGGTGCTCAACCAACGAATCCGGGATTTCGCCGAACCTCACCTCCACTCCGACGAGCAAATCGTGGTGGCCATGGCAGGCTTCAGACCACTCACCCGGTCGGCCGCTCTCCTGTCGGTATTTCCGCTGGTGCTCGGAGGGCTGGCCGCCGGCCCCGCGGCGGGCATCAATCCCTGGATCGGGGGTGCGATCGGTGGCGGACTGGGGGTGGGGATGACGGCATGGCTGGATCAGCGTCGCGCCCGCGCCGAGCACGACGGGAAAGGTCTCAGCATTGGACTCGTGGTCACCGGCCAACGTCTGTTCATCCTCAACCTGGCGGCCGGATTGATCGCAGCCTCGGTCGAAGACATCCATCTGGAGCAGGAACTCGGCGACCTGACGGACGTCGAGACGGAACGAATGCAGGGGAGTGGAATGAAACGGGTCGGCCTGGTACTCGGATTCCGGGACGGGACGATCGAGCGGGTCATTCCGGCCCGTCTCCAACCCTTCCTCGACGCGCTGGATAGGACCTAGGCGTCTTCGACCACTCGAGCGAGG
>JAZGDZ010000113.1:0-16103 GCA_036478235.1 Acidimicrobiia bacterium
CTAGGAAACTGCTGATTAATCCTGGTCGCGGTGTTCGCGATTTGGTGGTGGGTTGGCGAGACTGCGGGTATGCAGGGCAATAGCGATTCGAATCTGGAGTTGTTGGACGCGGGCAGCCTGGTGGGGCACCTGGTCCCGGAGGGCTCGGTGTATGCGTTCTTGGCGGAGCATCGCCGGGGGTTGTTTCCCGATTCGATGTTTGTCGATCTGTTTCCGTCGCAGCGGGGTAGGCCGTCGGTGCCAGCTGATGTGGTGGCCACGGTGATGGTGTTGCAGTCGTTGGAGGGCGTGTCGGATCGGGATGCTGTGGATGCGTTCCGTACCGACTTGAAGTGGAAGGTGGCTGCTGGGGTGGCGTTGACCGACGAGGGGTTCCACCCGACGGTGCTCACCTTGTGGCGGAACCGGCTTCGGGCTTCGGATGCTCCGGAGCGGATCTTCGATGCGGTGCGGGCGGTGGTGACCGAGACCGGGGTGTTGGCGGGCCGGACCCGCCGGGCGGTGGATTCGACCTTGTTGGATGATGCGGTAGCGACCCAGGACACGGTCACTCAGTTGATCTCGATGATCCGGCGGGTCCGTCGACAGGTCCCGGTTGCAGCCGCGGTTGGCGTGTCGGCCCATGACTACGAGTCGGGCGGCAAACCCCTCTGTGCTTGGGATGATCCGATCGCCCGTGATGAGCTGGTGAGCGGTCTGGTTAACGACGCCCTCTCCGTTCTCGACGCGGTGGAGAGCATCGACCTCGACGATGAGCAGACCCGACTGGTTGGGCTGCTGGGGTTGGTTTCTGGCCAAGACGTCGAACCCGCTGAAGAGGAAGGCACCTGGCGGATCGCTCGGCAGGTGGCCAAGGATCGGGTGATCTCCACGGTTGATCCCGAGGCCCGGCACATGCACAAGTCCCGGTCGAGTTATCGGGACGGATACAAGGCCCATGTGGCGGTCGAGCCCGAAAGCGGGATCATCACCGGATGTGATCTCACCCCCGCCAACACCGGTGACGGTCCGGTCGGTGTCAAGCTCTTGGAGGGCGAATCGCCGGGCCTGGTGGTGTTCGGCGACTCCGCCTACGGGTCGGGTCCGGTCCGAGCCGATCTCGCCGATGCTGGACATGACGCGGTCATCAAGCCCTGGCCTGTTGGCCGCAACCCCAAGTTGGGTGACGACCAGTTCACCCGCGACGACTTCACCATCGACTGCCAGGCCCGCACCATCACCTGCCCCCAGGGTCAGACCGTCTCCATCACCACAGCAGGCAACGCAGTGTTTGGGACACGCTGCCGAAGCTGCCCCGCCCGGAACCGCTGCACCACAGCCACCGGCGGCAGGACCTTCAAAGTCGGTGACTACGACCAGTTCCTCGCCACAGCCCGGGCCGACTGGCGGGCCGGAGTGAATCTCGATGACTACCGGCAATACCGGCCCATGGTCGAACGGTCAATCGCCTGGATCGTCGCCAACGGACACCGAAGAGTCCGTTACCGAGGCGTCGAACGCAACCGCATCGCCCTCAGCATCCGCGCCGCCACCATCAACCTGCGGCGACTCATCAACCTCGGCCTCACCACCAACAACGGGCGCTGGACACTCGCCCCCACCTGACACATCCGGCCCCCGACACCGCCGACACCACGATGACGGCCCCAAAGCCCAAATCGTTGGCGAAAGAGGCGGCCAGCCGGATCAACCCACCCCAATCACACGACCGGCCACCTGAATGCGGGCCAGCACCCCTCCACAAGCCACTTAATCAGCAGTCTCCTAGTCGATCTACCTGCTCGAAGAGTCAGGTTCAGATCGGAGATTCAGGTTCTTCAGGCGTCCCTCAGATGCCGAGACCATCGCTCGATCGAGAAGCGCAACTGCTTCCGGATTCTTGTAGTGAGCAGCTTCGGCGGGGGTCATGGCTACTGCGGGGTGCAGAATCAACCCGCCGTCCCCTGTGGAATCTGCGACTACCTGCATAGACCGGAAGCCGAGCTTGCCCAAAGACACCCGCCCACGATCGTCGACTTCAAGGATGACGCGACGGTGCTCCGCGTTGGGGGTCATGCGGTGTGCCCTCCTAGTGGTGGTATGCGGGCATCACCCATCTTATCCACAATGGGCGAAATAGTCAATACCCTTTTCACTGGAATTGGGTAGCGACGTGGTAGATTAGCAGTATGGAATTCACGGCGACGCCGGAGTTCATCGAGCGCTACGAGCGGCTCGATGATGGTGCGGCTGAGTGTATCGATCGGGCCATTCGCCGAATTGTGGACGACCCCAGCAGTGCCTGGGCTCGACAGAACAGGGTCGTGGGCGAACTCGGCGTCGCGTGGCTGGTCTGGCTCCGATGCCCTCGAGAGGATTTCGGGCTCTATTGGTGGCAAACGGAACCGACCGAACCCGTGCAGCTCCTGTTGCTTTTCTCCCGATAGTCCGACAGCGCCAAGCCCGACGCCAGCTGGTGGGACCTGGGAGCGGCTGTCTCATCTACTCAACAGGAGGTTGCAGGAGATGGCTGGGCCGGTCAAGTTTCGACAGGGGTGCTGAGGGGCTCCCACACGTAGCTTCCCGCGGACCTCAGCCCGTGCAGTGTCTCGGGGTTTCGGCGCGCGGAGTCGTAGAACAGAGGCCTCGCATCGGAGGGAATCGGACTCACGCTTGTGACCTTGGCCCCTGACGGGATGCGGCCCTGGTCGCCAAGACTGGAGTCACCATGCGGAAGGTACTGATGCGGAGGATGGTGATTCTCTTCGTGGCCGTGGCGCTGGTGGTGCCGACTGCGCTGGCGAGCGCCCAGGAGGACGAGGAGGAGGACGGGCCGCCGGCGGGTGCAATGCTCATCAT
Organism: Acidimicrobiia bacterium; assembly: GCA_036478235.1. Taxonomy (GTDB): domain Bacteria; phylum Actinomycetota; class Acidimicrobiia; order Spongiisociales; family UBA11373; genus JACZWZ01. The sequence continues at coordinate 2,839 of JAZGDZ010000113.1, forward strand.
CCTCGATGCCTCGGGATCGATGAACAACGTCGATGAGGACGGGGTGCCGTTCATCGACAAGGCCAAGGAGGCGGTCCTTCGACTCATCGACGCCTTGCCGGACGACATCGCGGTGGGGCTGCGGGTGTACGGGCATCGGGAGCCCAACACCGATGCGGTGCGGGGATGCCAGGACACCGAGTTGGTTGCACCGGTGGTTCCGCTCGACCGCGATGCCATCCGGGAGGCGGTGGAGGGCCTGGAGGCGTCCGGCTTCACCCCGATCGGGCTCTCGCTGCAGGAGGCCGCTGCGGACCTGCCCGACGAGGGTCCCCGCACCATCATCCTGATCTCGGACGGGGAGGACACCTGCTCCCCACCCGCGCCCGATCCGTGCCAGGTCGCCGAGGACCTCTTCGGCGCCGCCTTCGATGTTCGAATCGAGTCGGTGGGGTTTCTGATCGACACCGGCTCGGCGGCCGAGCAGCAGCTCCGCTGCATCGCCGAGGTGAGCGGCGGTGGTTACAGGACCGTCGGCCGAGCCGACGAGCTGGTGGCGAAGCTGGGCGAAGTGGCGACGGGCATCCTCGACTGGCAGCCGCCGATGACGCTCAACGGCGCGTTGGAGCAGATCGCGGCACCGGAGGTACCTCTCGAACTCATCGCGGACTGGCTCGCCAAGGAGACGCCTGCAGTCGCCCAGGGCAGGTTCGTCAGTCTGCTGATGCCGGGGGAGACCCGCTGGTTCCGCTTCGATCTCTGGGAGAACGAGAAGTTGTGGGCTTTTGCGGAACTGACCTGGCCCCCCGGTGTGGAGGCGACCGGACAATTCGAGGCGATCATCATCGACCCCACCGGAATCAGGTCCGGCAAGCCGCCCCATCCCGGCGCGGAACAGAGAGTGACTGTCGAGGAGCCGGGCCAGATGATCGGGGTCATCAACGACGATCCGCCGCAGGGGTACCCACCTGCCGGCACTTACCTGCTCGGGTTCCACTGGGACGCCCCCGCCGAGGTCTTCCTCGGGTCGGTGTTCGTCAGCGCAGCCATCGTGGCTGTCGATCCGAGCCTGGGAGAGCGAATCGAAGGGGCACTTGATCCAGAGGACGCCCCGGTGCTCGAGCTCGAACCGTTTGCGGAAAACGGGCCCGACTGGGAGGGCGGCTGGTTCCGAGGCCCGATCGCCGCCGGGGAGACACGTTGGTACCGGCTCGAGATGGACCGCGGTGAGGTGATGAACGTGTTCGCCCTCTTCCCGTGGAACCGCGTCGTTGGAGCGGGGACAGAGGGCGAGTTCGGGGTCGAGCTGCTCGACCTGGAAGGGAACCCGGTAGGTGGACCGTTTAACGAGTGGCCCCAGATGCGGCAGGCCTTCGGAGATGACCGCCACCAGGCCCGGGTGAGCGGGACCACGTCGCTAGACCCGAATCCGGTCCCCGAGACCGTCCTCATCGGGTTCTCGTGGGATGGGCCCGACGGTCAACAGAGTGAATTGCGCTTCGAAGCCGAGACAATCTTCGATGCGGGGCGGCTGGCGTGGTACGACCAACCACCACCCGAAGAGGGCGACGAGGAGGACTCGACGATCTCGACGACAACCCCCACACTCGCATCGGCTGCAGAGCGAGGTGACCCCGCCGACGCCGACGACGGTGGCACGCCGTTCATCCTCTTCGTCGTGATCGGGATCGCAGCGCTCACGGTTGGTGTGCTCATCCCGCTCGCGATCAGACGACGCCGCTCCGGTTCGTGATCACGAACCGTCCACCGAGGTGGGAAGGTTTCTGTGGGAGTCCCGAGGGGGTCCTTCCTCCGCCGTCCGATATTTGCTGCCGCCTCAGAAAATCATTGCAACACTTCGGCGTTCCCCGAGCCGAGGGCGCGGACTGTCCCCGAATTCACCGAACCGCAGTCGGGTTCGTCCGGCAGTGTCTCGAGCCCGCGACGCAAATCGGGGACGCCGGGCGGTCTCAAGGAAACAGGGGCCACACGACGGGCAGGGTCAGCAGCATGACGGCGAAGATGATGATGGTGAGGGGACCCCCCGCCCGGGTGTAATCGAAGAACTTGTAACCCCCCGGCCCGAACACCAGAACGTTGGCTTTGTGTCCGACCGGGGTCAAGAAGCTGGTTGAGGCTCCGATCACGGTGGCCAGCACGAACGGCTGTACGTTGGCACCCAGGCTTTGGGCGGCGTCGATGGCGATGGGGACCATCAGAACAACGGCGGCCGCGTTGGACATCGGCTGTGTGATCAAGACGGTGAGCAGGTAGATACCCGACAGAACGGCCATCGGTCCCAGCCCGCCGACGAGATCCAGCAGCAGGTCCGCCAGATAGCGCGCCGCCCCCGTACTTTCCATCGCCGAACCCAGCGACAGCATCCCCGCCACCAGAAAGACCGTTCGCCAGTCGATGTGGGAGTACGCCTCCTCCATGGTCAGGCAGCCGGTCAAGACCATCAACATGGCTCCCAAGACCATTGCGGTCGCAATCGGCACCCCCGCCGCCATCACCAGAATCAAGGCGAGAGCCATGGAACCCACCGCGAACGGGGCCTTCTCCTTGCGCAGGGTCTTCTGCTCGAGGGGTTCCAGAAGCAGGAACTCGTCTCCATCGCGAAGGGAATGCAATCGATGGGTGGGCCCCCTGAGCAAGAGGGCGTCACCGAATTGAAGAGGGAGATTGCGCAACCGACGAGTGACGATCTCGCCACGGCGCCAGATGGCCAGCGCATTGAAGCCGTAGTTGTCGCGGAAGCGCACCTGTTGGAGAGTGCGGCCCTCCATCTTGGTGTTCGGAGCCAAGGTCGCCTCAATGATGGTGATGTCGCCCTGCTCCAACCCGACCAGCTGTTGACTGGAACCGGGCCCGATCACGACACCCAGTTCCTCCTGGGCACGAAGCAGGCCTGCGGCGTGCCCCTTCAGCACCAGTATGTCTTCGGCCTCGATCCGGGTGGGGCTGTGAAGCTCCGAGACCGTCTTGCCCGACCGGATGATGGAGATCACGGTCAGGTCGTAATTGGCGCCCAAAGCTGATTCCTTCAGGGTCTTTCCGGCAAGGCTGCTATCCGGCGGCACCCGCGCCTCACTGATGTAATCGCGCAGCCGACGCATGAGCACAGCAGGGTCTTCGGGAGACTCACGCACCGGCAGCAGGCGCCGCCCCAACACAGCCATGTAGACGACACCGACCGCAAAGACGATCAGGCCCATCGGGGCGAAATCGAAGAAGCCGAAGCTCTCCAGATCCCGCTCGACCAGGATGTTGGCGCCGAGGATGTTGGCCGGCGTCCCGATCAGGGTCATGTTGCCGCCCAGCAGCGAGGAGAACGAAAGCGGGATCAACAGACGCGAGATCGGCACCTTGGTGCGGCGCGAGATGCCGATCACCACCGGCAGCAGCATGGCGGTGGCCCCGACGTTGTTCATGAACGCCGACATCACACCGCAAGTGATCATGATGACGACAATGAGACGGGTCTCGCTGGTGCCTGCCAGTCGGAGCATGGCGCGGCCCATCAGATCGGCGACGCCGGTGAGGAGCATCCCGGCCGACACGATGTACACGGCCCAGACGGTTATGACGGCCGAATTGGAGAAGCCGGCGAAAGCCTGGGCAGGAGTAACCAGTCCGGTCAGGGCCACAGTGAGCAGGACGAGCAGTGCGATGACGTCCACCCGGAGCTTCTCTGTGGCAAACAACACGACGGCGCCGAGGACGATCGCCAATGTCAATGCGATATCGAAGGTCATCAGCCAACCACGCTCGAGAGCAGTCCCCACGGCAAGGCCCGACCGTCTCGAACCTTGCGTCTTGGAGAGAGCCTATCGAACCCGCCGCCGGCCGCACCCACACCCACCAAGTCCTCAGCCCGGGAAGGTGTCGCCGGTCGGTGCGGACGAGCTCTCGGATCGCAGTAGCGGCTCGGTGTTTTGGGGTGTCGGGCCGGGGCTGCCGGTTCAGCCCTACCGGTGTACGGCCCCTTGGGCGACCCACCCCTCGGAGCCGTCCTCGGCGACCACGTGGACCCAGCCGCCCAGCTCCCTCTTCGCCAGGTACCAGTTGCCCGGTTCGAGCGAGGCCACCGTCCGGGTGTGATCGTTCAGGTCGAACACGTCGGTCTGGGCCATGACGTAGCACCAGTACGGAGCGGATCCGGCCGCGGCGATCGGCGGCGTGTCCGTCGATTCGGCGGGGACCGGTGCGGTTTCCCCAGTGACGGCTACCCGGCCGGTGGGAGACTCCCGGCCGGTGGGGAATTTCGGGTCGGCAATCTCGACCGAGGCGATTCGACCCGCCCCTCCCGGCGTGAGGATCGCCCGTCGTCGGTCGCGCCGCCGCTCTCGGATAGCAGGGTTGAGAAAGGCTGCCATCAGGAAGCCGATCCCGCTGACCGCAACGGTGATCCCCACCAGCGACGGGTAGGACACCTGCAGCCTTCCGAATTCCTGCCCGATGAGCGTCAGGCCGGCCCCGGTGGCGAGTCCTCCGAGCGCGGCCGCCGACCTTGCCCACCTGTGGCGGGAGGCGATCGCGCCCAGCTGTCCGGTGATCCCGCCGAGGGTGAGACCCGTTGCCGCGAGGCCGACGAGCGTCGCCAGTGGAAATCGGCCAGAGACCCGGAGCCAGGCGTCGGCGGTGCAATCGTCGGTCGAACCCCGGACCCGAAAGAGGCCCACCGCGTACGGGCTCACCTCGCCGACGGCGATGGTGGCCATGAACTCCTCCTGTGGAGTCACGAACGTGGCGGTGCTCGACTCCAGCGCGACCGGTCCGATGATCATCCTGACTTCGGCCGATCCGGTGCCTCCCGGGTCGTTTCCGGAGAAGATGAGGATGTCTTCGGTGTCGAGCTCGAGAGGGCTGCTCAGCGAGTCGATCCGATCGACCTCGACCCCGTTGAAGGCTGCCTCGCACCCTCCCGAGACCTGAGCCGCCGCCGACCCCGGCGACGTCGAGAGAAGTGCCGCGGTGAATGCGAGTACGACGAGAAGGCGGGCCGCGGGATACATGCGGCGACGATACAACCGCCCTGCTCCGGTGCCGGGGATACGCTGGCCCGGTGCGGATATCCATTGTCACCGCCTTTCCCGGGTTCTTTGGCTCGTCGCTCCACGTGAGCATCGTCGGGCGGGCGATCGCCGCAGGGCTCGTTGAAGTCGACCTGGTGGACCTGCGTCTGCACGGGCTGGGCCAGCACCGGCAGATCGACGATGCCCCCTTCGGCGGCGGGCCGGGGATGGTGATGATGATCGAGCCGCTCGACGCTGCGCTGGAGCCGCTGGCCGGCTCGCACCGGGTTCTACTGACGCCCACCGGCGCTCCTCTCCGCCAGTCTCACCTGGACCGCTGGTCCCGGATCGATCACCTGACTCTCGTGTGCGGTCGGTTTGAAGGGGTGGATGAGAGGGTTGCAGACCACTTGGTCGACGAGGAGGTGTCGCTCGGCGACTTCGTCATCGCCGGAGGCGAGGCTGCGGCCCTGGTCATCATCGAAGGAGTCGCCCGCCTCGTGCCGGGAGTCGTCGGCAACCCGGAGTCCATAGGCAGCGAGAGCTTTCGAGACGGGCTTCTCGAAGAGCCCCAGTACACGCGTCCGGCCGAGTATCGGGGCTGGGCGGTGCCGGATGTTCTGCTCAGCGGCGACCACGGGAAGATCGAGGAATGGAGGCAACGCCGCCGGGTGGAGCGCACCAGGCAACGGCGGCCCGAGCTGATGAGGGAATTCGTCGTCGAGGGAGACGACGAGTATCATCCGCCGGCGCCGGACGCTCGTCCGCGCACCTCCGAAGGGGATTCCTGATGAACCCGCTTGACCAGGTCGAGGCCGGATTCCTCCGCGACGACATCCCGGACTTCGGCCCCGGCGACAACGTCAAGGTCCACGTCCGGGTCGTCGAGGGCGGGCGAGAGCGCGTCCAGGTCTTCGAGGGCGCCGTGATTGCTCGAGACGGCGGCGGTCTTCGCGAGACCTTCACGGTACGCAAGGTGAGCTTCGGTGTCGGAGTGGAGCGAATCTTTCCCGTCCACGCCCCGATCATCCAGAAGATCGAGGTGACCCGAAGGGGCAACGTGAGACGGGCCAAGCTCTACTACCTGCGCGATCGGATCGGCAAGGCGACTCGCATCAAGGAGAAGCGCGACTAGGGGCCCGCTGAGCAACGGCATTACTCAGCAGACTCCCAGCGGCTCGTGGAACGACTTCCGACCGGCTTCGCACCATGGCCGCAAGCGCCTTTGCCGTGCCTCGGTGCACTTCGTGAGCTGCGGTAGCCTCCGGCCGTGAACTCCGACTCCACCGATCGCCCCGACGCGTCGTCGGCGGATGCCTTCCCCAGGGTCGATCCCCCTGTCGAAGGGATCCTCGACGCTGCCGCGGAGGACCCCTTCGTTCTCGATGCGATTTCCGCCACGGAGACGGAGAAGGCCGAGGATGCCACCAAGCCGGACCGGGCGTTCTGGAAGGAGTTGCCCGTCCTCATCGTGGTGGCACTTGTGGTCGCCGTGCTCATAAAGACGTTCCTGGTGCAGGCTTTCTTCATCCCCTCCGCCTCGATGCGGGACACCCTGCTCGAGGGCGACAGGGTCATGGTCAACAAGCTGGCGTATCGCTTCGGCGAGCCGGAGCGGGGCGATGTGATCGTGTTCGACTCCCCTCTGGAGCGGCACTCCGACGGCGAGAACATCCTCGGCTCCATCGTTCGCAACATCGGGGAGGCGCTCGGCCTTTCTACGCCGGACACGGCGCTCATCAAGCGGGTCATCGCGGTCGGCGGGGACACGATCGAGATACGGGACAACACGGTTTTCGTGAACGGCATCCGTCTCGACGAGCCGTATCTGACGCGGACGTTGCACATGTCCGACTTCGGACCTCTCCAAATTCCGGTGGATCACGTCTTCGTGATGGGCGACAACCGCAACCAGAGCGAGGACAGCCGCCGCTTTGGCTCGGTGGCGACGAGCGACGTCATCGGCCGCGCCTTCATTCGGGTCTGGCCCCCGAGCCGCTGGGGAGGGCTGTAGCTCGGAGATCTCAGATTTCAGAATGCGGATCTCAGATCTCAGGAGTCAGATTTCAGATGTCAGATCTCAGACTTCAGAATGAGATCCTCTTCGATGCCTGATGCCTGATGCCTGATGCCTGATGCCTGATGTCACTGCCACCGGGCACACTGACGGAAGACACCGGAGCGCACTCCCCGCACGGCGGTAACATCCGCTGCCTCGCCCGACCAGCCGGGCCCTGCAGGAGAGGCGATGAGCGAAGAAGACCTCGAACGGTACGAGTCCGATGTGGAGCTCCAGATCTATCGCGAGTACCGCGACGTCCTTCCGATGTTTCGGTACGTGGTGGAGACCGAGCGTCGCTTCTATCTGGCCAACAAAGTCAACATGAAGACGCAGCAGGCCGGGAGCTCGGTGTTCTTTGAGATCGAACTCGAGGATGCATGGGTTTGGGACATGTACCGGCCGGCCCGGTTTCTCAAGAAGGTCAGGGTGCTCACCTTTCGCGACGTCAACGTGGAAGAGGTGGAGCACCCCGAGCTCGAGGTGCCGACCGAAGACGCTTAGGGGCACTGGGGGAGCGGGCCGCCGCCGTATTCCTCACCCGTAAGGGCTGCCAGATCGTCGGCCGCAACGTGCGGTCGGGCCGCGGCGAGATCGACCTGATCGTCAACGACCGGGGAGTCTTGGTCGCTGTTGAAGTGAAGACCGGACACGATCCGATGCTCCATTTCACCCAAGACAAGATCGCTGCGGTAAGGGCCGCGATGCGTCTTTTACGACCCTCACCGCGTCGGCTCGATCTGATCACGGTCACGCCCGGGCCGGAGCGAGTCGTCGTGCGCTGGTATCGCGGTGCCGGCTAGTCCGGTTGCCCGCCGCCGGTATTCGGACCAGGTCACCTGGACAAGTGGTCTCTCCATCTGGGGGCTGGAGACTGGGGACTGGCGACTGATTAGCGCCCGTGGCGACGGCGCTGCTCCAGGTACCAGCAGGCGCGATGCCAATGCCGGCGTAGCTCGGGTTCGAGTTCGGGCACCACCACGAAGTGGCCTTCACCCTCTTCAATCGTGCCGTCACACCCCGGGCAGACGTAGTGCTTGCGCGCTGCGTACGGCTGGACGGGAGTGACGACCTCTACCCCGAAAGGGCCGCCCACAGCACGAGTACCACAGCGACCAGGATGGTCCCGGCCACCATGGCGATGTCGACGGCGGACTTCCGCTGCGAGCGGAAGGGGTTGAACCCCATGACGGCATGGTAGGTGGCGGTAGTGTCCGAGCCATGTTCCCGGTCGACGACGTCGGAGCAGTGCGGACGCTGACAATCGACAACCCGGCGCGCCGCAATGCGATTCCGGCCGACCAGTGGACGGCCCTGGCGGAGGCCTTCGAGGAGTTCGAGGCATCGGAAGCACGGGTATTGGTCGTCACGGGCCGCGGCGAAGACTTCTGCTCCGGCCTCGAAGTCGGCTCCGGCACGGTCGCGGGCGGAATTACCGCCTGGTACCAGATGCTGTCCGAGGTGGGCCGGGCGGCGAGTGCACTGCATCGCGCTTCGAAGCCGACGATTGCCGCCGTCGATGGTGTGGCCGTCGGAGCCGGCATGAATCTCGCCCTCGGGTGCGACATCCTCATCGCCTCCGACCGTGCCCGGTTTGCAGAGATCTTCGTGCGGCGGGCGCTCACGGTCGACTTCGGTGGCACTTGGCTGCTGCCGCGCCGGGTCGGTCTGGCACGGGCTAAGGAGCTGGCCCTCACCGGCCGGGTCATCTCTGCCGCCGAGGCCCTCGACTACGGCATCACTTCTCGGGTCGTGGGTCCCGAAGAGCTCCATGCCGAGGCCGCCGCCCTCGCCGTCGAGCTGGCGGCGGGAGCCCCGCTCGCCCAGCGCTTCATCAAGGCCGGCCTCGACCGGTCGTTCGAGATGTCCTTCGACGAAACGCTCGCCTACGAAGCGCAGGCGCAGTCGATCCTGCTCACCTCGGAAGACGCCGCCGAGGGCTTCGTGTCGTTTCTCGAGAAGCGTCCTCCAGACTTCAAGGGTCACTAGACCGCGCCGAGCCCTAGACCGCGTCACAGCCGGCTCATACCTTGACGGGGTGTTCGCATCTGTGATCTCGGCGGCTCTGGTGGGCGTGGAGGCCTGCCCGGTTCGGGTCGAAGCCCACGTCGGGAGTGCCACCAAGGCCACCTTTACAATCGTCGGCCTTCCCGACGCCGCCGTACGAGAGGCACGAGAGCGGGTGCGCTCTGCAATGCTCGCCAGCGGGTTCCCGTTCCCCGGAGGCAGGGTCACGGTCAACCTCGCTCCGGCCGACCTGCCCAAGGTGGGCTCGGCCTACGACCTGCCCATCGCCATGGGGGTCCTCACCGCGGCACGCACCGTGGCCCCGCGGGTCGGTGAGGTCGTGGCGCTCGGCGAGCTTGCTCTCGACGGCGGCGTGCGCGGGACCCGCGGCGGGCTCGCCGCCGGTCTGGTTGCCCGCGAGCGCGGCTTGCCCTGCATCGTCTCTGTGGACGCCGCCGCCGAGGCCAGCCTGTCCGGCGAACCGGCGCGGGGCGTCAGGTCTTTGGCCCAGGCCGTTGCCGTAGCCGCCGGGGACGATGCAGGTGAGCCTGCCCTGCCGGCACCCGAGGGCGAAGATCGCCCGGTCGTCGATCTCGAGGAGGTGCGGGGCCAAGTGCCGGCTCGCCGCGCCCTCGAGGTGGCGGCGGCCGGTGGACACCATCTGTTGTTCGTCGGGCCGCCGGGGTCCGGCAAGACGATGCTGGCAAGTGCTCTGCCGGGCATCCTGCCGGATCTCGGTCTGGGCGAGCAGCTGGACGTTGCCCGGGCTCGGGCTGCCGGTAGTCGGACGCCCCGTCGCGGCTCGCGACCTCCGTTGAGAAGCCCGCACCACAGCGCCACCCCGGCGGCAGTCCTCGGCGGAGGTTCGGGTGTCCCGGTACCGGGAGAGTTGACCCTGGCCGATCGAGGTGTGCTCTTCCTCGACGAGCTCGCCGAGTTTCCGCCCCACCTCCTCGATTCACTGCGCCAGCCTCTGGAAGAAGGAGTGGTCCATGTGGCTCGCAAGGGCGCGGCTGTGGCGTTTCCGGCGCGGTTCCAGCTGCTGGCCGCCACGAACCCGTGTCCGTGCGGCTACCTCGGTGACGAACGGACCCCGTGCCGGTGCCCACCGCATGCCGTCGAACGCTATCGGCGTCGGCTCAGCGGCCCGCTGATCGACCGGTTCGACGTGCGGGTTGTGGTGCAGCGGGTCCAGGCCTTCGAACTTGCCGGTCCCCCAGGCGAGCCGTCGGAAGCGGTGAGGGAAAGGGTGGTCGCAGCACGAGCCCGGCAGCGGGAGAGAGGGAGGCTCAACCGGCAACTGGACCGAAGGATTCTCGACGGACTCGATTGGTCCGACGGAGCGCGGAATCTTCTGCTGGGAGCCGTGGATCGTTCGGGTCTCACTGCCCGGGGCTGGGATCGGATACGCCGGGTGGCTCGCACCATTGCCGATCTCGAGCCGAGCGAGGCGGTGACGGAGATGCAGATGAAGGAGGCACTGGCGTTGCGGGGTGTCGATTGAGCCGTCCCGCCCTGCTAAGCCTCGCATTTCTCGGCCTGCATCCGGATCAATGCACCGATCTCCTCGAACGTTTCGGCTCGCCTGAGGCCGTGTTGAGAGCCGCAGGCCGCGGATCGGTGGGGCCCGATGCTCGCCGCCTGGTGAAGAGCGCTTCCGAGTGTGCGGCCTCCCTTGCCGACCTGGGTGTCGAATTCGACATCCGGGGCGACCCGGCGTTCCCGCCAGAACTCGCCGGCCTGCCCGATGCGCCGCACTGGCTGTTTCGCAGGGGAGCGATCCCCTTCGGGCCCGCCGTGGCGATCGTCGGCACCAGAAGGTGCACCGAGTACGGGCGACGGCTCGCCTTCGGCTTCGGCGCGGCGTGCGCCCGCGCCGGTTGGACGGTTGTCTCCGGCCTGGCCCGCGGCATCGACGGTGCGGCTCATCTCGGTGCGATCGACGGCGGCGGGTTCGGCGTGGCCGTCCTGGGGTGCGGTTCCGACGTGGTCTATCCGAGGGAGCACGCCGGGATGCTGGACATGATCTTGCGAGGGGCAGGCGCGGTCGTCACCGAATACCCCCCGGGGACTCCGCCCCAGGGGTGGCGGTTTCCTCCCCGTAACCGGATCATTTCCGGCTTGGCGCGAGCGGTGGTCGTTGTCGAGTCGGCCGTTACCGGGGGTTCCCTGGGGACCGCGGCACGGGCTCTCGAGCAGGGCCGCTACGTGTTCGCCGTTCCCGGCGACGTGGATCGGGAGGCTTCGGTGGGATGCAATCTGCTGATCAGGGATGGAGCGACTCCCATCCTGGGAGTGGACGACCTCGTGGAGGCCTTGTCGCTGGTGCTCGGCCCTCCGGCGGGGCCGACGGCCGGGGCCGATCCGAGCGGTCGTTGACCTGACGTGGGATGGCCACCACGATGGGATGGTGAGCGCGATACCGGACACACCCGAGTGGGCCGCTCCTGCGGTGGGGGCATTCTTAGGGCGGCTCGACGGCGAGCGGGGCCTGTCGGTGCACACGATCGACGCCTATCGGCGTGATCTCGCCCAGTTCTTCGAGTTCTGTGATCGATACGGGATCGATGTGATTTCCGCCGTCGACAGGACCGTGCTGCGCCGATTTCACGCCAACCTCCTCTCCCGCGGTTACGCGGCGCGCTCGGTCTCACGGAAGGCGTCGGCGGTTCGCTCCTTCTATTCCGATGCACTGAGGCGTGGCCTGGTTCCGACCGATCCGACGGCGTCCCTGCCGGCCAGGAAGCGCCCGCACCGCCTTCCGAGGGCGTTGCCGGCCGGCCGGCTCGGCGGCTTGCTCGACGCCTTGGAAGGTGACGACCCGATAACCGTTCGGGACAGGGCGCTGCTCGAGGTCCTGTACGGCACCGGGCTGCGGGTCTCCGAGCTGGCCGGGATGCAGGTGGGCGACGTCGACGGCGTCGACCTGGTTCGAGTCCTCGGCAAGGGCGGCAGGGAACGGGTGGTTCCGCTCGCCGGACCGGCCCGTTCGGCGGTGGACCGATATCTGTCCCAGGCCCGTCCTCGGCTCGCCCTATCCGCCGCCGGTGACTTTCTGTGGGTGGGAGCGCGCGGCGGTGCCCTGGATGCGCGGGGCGTGCGCCGGGTCGCCAAGAGCCGGTTGGGCACCTTTCCCCACGCCTTGCGGCACTCTTTCGCCACCCACCTTCTGGAGGGAGGAGCCGACCTGCGCACCGTCCAGGAGCTGCTGGGGCACATTGAACTGGCAACGACCGAGATTTACACTGCCGTGTCCCGCCGCCATCTCAAGGCGACATATGAGCGATCACACCCGCGCGCCTGAACCCAGCGACTCCGACATCGAGGAGTTCTGGGGGCGCTTCAAGAAAGATGGGGACGAGAGGGCGCGTGAGGGCCTCATCCTTCACTATTCGCCGCTCGTCAAGTTCGTCGCGGGCAGGGTCGGGGTCGGGTTGCCCCGCAACGTAGAGCAGTCGGACCTGATCTCATACGGGATGTTCGGGCTGATCGACGCCATCGATAAGTTCGATCTGGACAGGAACATCAAGTTCGAGACCTACGCCGTCAACCGGATCCGCGGGGCGATCCTCGACGAGCTGCGCGCCCTCGACTGGGTCCCCCGTTCGGTGCGGGCCCGGGCCAGGGAGATCCAGCGCTCGCTCGACGAGCTGGAGCATCGGCTCAAGCGCACTGCAAGCGAGGACGAGCTCGCCGAGCACATGGGGATCCCGGTCGCCACTCTCCAGGACCAGCTGGGGGAGATCGCCGGTCTCGGCTTCGTGGCTCTCGACGAACTGCTCGACCCGGCCGAGCGCGGCTCGGCGACGATCGGCGACCTGCTGTCGGACGCCCGGCTGGGTGCGCCCGGAGATTCGTTCGAGAAGCAGGAGACGCGGTACTTCCTGTCCGATGCCATCAACCGGCTTCCCGAGCGGGAGAGGCTCGTTGTGACCCTCTACTACTACGAGGGCCTCACTCTCGCCGAGATCGGCTCCGTGCTCGGAGTCACCGAGTCGCGCGTCTGCCAGATCCACACCAAGTCGGTCATGAGCCTGCGCAACCGGATGATCGAGCCGGGGCAGCGGACGGTCTGAGCCTGGATCCACCGATTGGTGTTGGGTGGAGGGGTGGGGCGGGTGTCGGTGTGGGTGGTGTCGGCTGATCGGCCTGGGATGTGATGGTGTCGCTGCCGATCGGTGTGGTGTCGAAGCCGGGTTGGC
>JAZGDZ010000114.1:0-2983 GCA_036478235.1 Acidimicrobiia bacterium
TCAACGAGGGCAACATGCGCCGCGACTTCACCTACATCGACGACGCGGCCGAAGGGGTGGTCCGGGTGCTCGACACCATCCCCGTCCCCGATCCGGAGTTCGATCCATCCTCCCCGGACCCGGCCACCAGCACGGCCCCGTACCGGCTCTACAACCTCGGGAACCACGAGCCGGTCGAGCTGATGACCTTCATCGAAACCCTCGAGCAGGCAATCGGCAAGAAGGCGGTCAAGAACCTCCTCCCCATGCAGCCGGGCGACGTCGTCGCCACCTACGCCGACATCGAAGGGTTGACCCGGGCCGTCGGATTCTCGCCGGCCACCCCGCTGGCGGAGGGGCTGGCCGAGTTCGCAGCCTGGTTCAGGGACTACTACGAACAGTAAGACCGAGAGCCCCAACGGGTCCGCCGGGTCGGGCGGTGTCGTCCAGCTCCTGAAGCGAGAAGTACAGCCGGGTGAGCGCATGTGGCGTCGCCGGCCGGTGCACCAGCATCGGCAGCACCGCGGTGACCCCGGGAACCCATGAAACGGTGAGAATCCTGCTGCCGTCCCCCAAGACGATCTCGCCGTCCGTCGCTCCGAGCCCGGCGGTACTCGAGATCAGGCTCGACGACGATGCCGCGTGATCGGCGGCGCGATCGAGCACGAAGTGCTCCATGCGCTCTCCGCCGTTGGCCACCGCTACGTCGAGGGGAGCGGTGAACGCCTCCGGCAGCAGGGTGATCGTCCCGGCTCGGATCGTGCCCATCGGGCGCTCCCAGCCGGGGAACTCGTAGTCGAGCCGGATCTCCTCGCCCGCCCGGGGCACCGTGATCGCCTTGACGATCGGCCCGAGAGGCGTCGGTATCTCGGTGCGCAACCTGAGCCCCCCGTCGACCGATTCGATCGCCGGCTCGACACGCTCCAGGTCGGTGATCCGGCGATGCTCCTTCTGTAGTTCCACGACGACACCGCCGGTGTAGAAGTCGGCCCCCAGGGTGATGGTCCCGAAGTAGCCGTGCGGCAGGGTCCCGGCCACGGGAACGAAGCCGTGCGAGCCGAACGCCAGGCTGCGAACGGTGAGGCCGCGCCGCAGGTTGACCACGAGCCGAACCGACTCGGTCTCCAGCGACAGGAGGATGTTCTCCTCGTCGCGGCTGAGGCTGAAGCCGTCGTTGGTTTCGGCGGTGGAACCGGTGACCGGAGCGAGCGATCCGTAGTCGGTGGCCACTCCCAACCGGGCGGCGAGGTCGGCGAGGTGGTCACGGGCCTCCTCCCAGCGCTCGGGCGTGATGTGGGTGCGCAGATCGGTGCCCCACAGCTCACACAGGGCGCGCCGGGCGCCGTCGTCATCGGTCCCGTCGAGGCGTTCCGCCAATCGGTGACAGATCGAGTTGATCCAGGTGTCGTTTCGTCCGGTAACCGCCCAGCGGCCGATGTTGTACTTCGCCTGTTTCTTCACGGGAATCGGATGCGAGGCACTCACCAGGGGCGAGGCGATCTGGTCGCCGCCGTGCTCGATTCGCGCCAGGGCGTCGCTCGGAGAGCTCCAGGCGAGGCCCACCTCGTCGGCGACGATCTCGAACACGCGCTGCAGGCGGTCCCACTCGCCATCGGGATGCAGCGGGCTCTCGGCCCCGAAACGACCCGGCCTGAAGTCGAACACCTCGGCGTCGTTGGCGTACAGCGGAAGCAGGGTCTCGCCGGCGGCGACCCGGCGGCGCAGGTGATCCAGGTAGTCGGCTTCCCGGATGTCCCCGTGAGCGAGGTGCTGCAGTTTCTGGAACAGGATCGAGTCCGCCCACAGAACCGGCAGCACGGCACCGCCCGGGCCGACTCCGTGGGTCGGGACCTCGGTGACGGGGTGATCCTCGATGCCGAGGGCCAACCGGACGTTGTCCCTGTCCATGATGAAGCCCTCGTACCCGGCCGAGGCGTACAGGTCGACCATGCTTGCGGAGAAGGCCATCTCGTTCACCAGAGCGATTCGGGGCCGCAAACCCAGCGTCTTGTCGTATGACTCGAGCCCGAAGCGTTGATTCCACCTGTTGACCCGATCCGGGACCAACGGCCCGATCAGCTGGGTGTAGCCGCTTCCGATCAGCTCGCAGCGCCCTGCTCCCAGGAGCGCCCGGAAGGCGTCCACCCACCCCGGGTCGATGTCTTGGATCTGCTCGAGGGTCCACCCGCTCAACTCGACCCCGATCGGGATCTCCGCCGATTCGGCCAGCCGCAACAGCGGCCGATAGCACCGGCTGATCACGTCGGGCCTGGCCTCCACCCCGATCGAGGAGAAGGCGAGATTCAGGTGGAAGACGGCGTAAGCGAGAGGCTGCATGTCAGACAAGCGAGTGTATGAGCCCGGCCAGGCGGTCGGCACCGTCGACCTGGAGCCGATCGAGTGCAGCCTGGGAGAGGCCGCCCGCCAGACGGGCATCGTCCATCAGCTCGACGAGCCCGGCGACCGCGGTCTCGGCACCGTCGGCCACCACGGCCACGCCTTCGCCTTCGAGCAGGGCCAGCTCCGGTTGGTCTCGATCCTCGTAGGGAGAGAAGACAACGGTGGGAACGCCGTACTGCAGCACCTCGAAGAGGGTCACCCCGAAGACGGTGAGGGCATAGTGGGATTCGACCACCAGCTCGTCGAGACCCTCGGGCGCCTCGTGCACCTTCCAGTCGACCCGCCGATTCGAGGGAATCGCCGGAGCCGCGGCAAACGGGCCCCGAACCCAATGGAGCTCGGTCCCGGACGGGACGCTCGCATCCAGGAGTGCCGGGAGCGTCTCGCTCTGGCCGGCCACATCACTGCCTCCGGTCAGCACCAGGACTCGTCTGCCGGGTCTCCATGCTCTGGTGGGCAGCCGCTTGCGAATGAGGAAGCTGTCCCAGCCGTGATGAACCTCGCCGGAACAGCGCTCCAGCCTGGCGGAGTCGACGGAGAAGGATGGAATCCAGGACACATCGAGGAGGTCACAGAAGTCGAGCAGGCCGTCGACTCCGACGAG
>JAZGDZ010000115.1:0-4793 GCA_036478235.1 Acidimicrobiia bacterium
GTGGCCGGGTCCGGGGAGGATGGATCGAACTCCGGATCGGGGACGGGGATGGTGTCGAGCACCCGGACCACCCCTTCGGCCGCGTCGTCGATGTAGGTGAAGTCGCGGCGCATGTTGCCCTCGTTGAACACGTCGATGGGACGGCCCTCCAGGATCGCCCCGGCGAACAGGGACGGGGCCATGTCGGGACGTCCCCACGGTCCGTATACGGTGAAGAACCGCAGTCCGGTGGTGGGGATCCGGTACAGGTGGCTGTACGTGTGAGCCATCAGTTCGTTCGCCTTCTTGGTGGCGGCGTACAGGCTCACCGGATGATCCACGTTGTCGTGGACGCTGAACGGCATCCGGGTATTGGCGCCGTAGACACTCGAGCTGCTGGCGAAAACAAGATGCCCGACGTCGTGGTGGCGGCACCCCTCGAGCACATTGAGGAACCCGACGAGGTTGCTCTCGACGTAGGGGTGGGGGTTCTCCAGCGAATACCTGACCCCGGGTTGCGCCGCCAGGTTGACCACGCGCTCGAAGGCACCGTCGTCGAAGAGCTTCTTCACCCCGGGACGATCCGCCAGGTCGAGGTGCTCGAACCGAAACGAATCGAACGGCTCGAGCTGGGCGAGGCGATCCCGCTTGAGCCCTACGTCGTAGTAGTCGTTGAGGTCGTCGATCCCGACGACGGTGGTTCCCTGTTCGAGCAGGTGCCGGGCGACGTGCATTCCAATGAAGCCGGCGGCACCGGTCACCAAGACGTTCATTCGACCCGTCAGCGTACTCGCCCCCTTGCCCCGCCCGACCACCTCGATCTACCGCGTGTGAGGTTCCAAACGTTGCCAGCCAGGGCACTAGCCTCGGCGCCTGATGAACAGGCGATTCCTGGCATCGATCGTGATCTTCGACCTGGCCGTGCTCGTCGGCGCGGTCGCGATCGGCTCCCTCATCGCGCTCGAAGACCCGCTGCCCTGGCAGTCGACGCTCAAGCAGGGGCCGGTGGGGCTGACCCTGGCGGTGCTCGCCGGGGGTGCGATGCTGAGCGAGTACATCGGCATCAAGGTAGTGACGATGACCGTTGCCCGGCCTTCGTACGCCCGGGCCTCGCTGGTGGTTCTCGGCACCTACATGTTGCTCGCCGTGTTCATCACGCTGACGAGGCCGTGGTACTCCCTCGGCTTCCTTGCCGCCACGGGGACGATCTGGCTGGTCGTCATGCTCTTGCACCGGTTCGTGCTGCGGCTGAGCCCGTGGACCGAGTCGATCGTGCTCGTCACCACCAATAGGTCTGTGGTCGATGAGATCAACACCTCTCCCCACGCCTCGATTCTCCAGGTCATCGATCCGCGGAACGGCGACGTCCCCGAGCCGCTCGGCGACGGATCGGTGCTGGTCGTCGACTTCGGCGAAGCCTTCTCCGACAAGGTCGGCCAGTTCATCTCGTCGAGCCTGCTCACCGGGACCCCGGTGCGGGGGCTTGCCTCGGTGTACGAGCAGCACACCGGCAAGCTCCCACTCGCCCACCTGGTCGAGGGCTGGGAGATTCCCCAGCTGGTGCGCAGGAATCGAGCCTACGGACCGTTCAAGAGACTCATCGATCTGCTCGTCGTTCTGATCGTCAGTCCGGTGGCGCTGGTCGCCGGCGTCGTCGCCGTGGTGGCGGTGAAGTTCAGTTCTCCGGGACCGGTCATCTACAAGCAGCCGCGGGTGGGGAGGGGAGGCAGGCCGTTCACGCTCTACAAGCTGCGGACGATGTTCCTCAACAGTGAGACCGATGGGCCGCGGTTCGCCTCACTCGACGATCCGAGGATCACCCCGCTGGGTCGCCTGCTGCGGAAGCTGCGTCTCGATGAAGTGCCTCAGTTGTGGAACGTGCTGAGGGGCGATTTGAGCCTGGTCGGACCGCGTCCGGAGCAGGAGAAGTTCGTCGCCGAATTCGCCGACGAGATCCCCTTCTACCTCGATCGCCATCTGGTGAGACCCGGCATCACCGGCTGGGCTCAGGTCAACGTCGGATATGCGGAGACGGTCGATCAGACCGTCGAGAAGCTGAAGTACGACCTGTTCTACATCAAGCACATGTCGGTCTGGATGGATCTGCGCATCCTGCTCAGGTCGGTGGCGACGGTTCTCACCGGTTCCGGCTCGCGCTGACCGGCAATTCGATGCGACCCCGGCGAACGATCTACGTCGGTACCCAACCACCTCCCGCCACCGCGATCGACTGGGTGTTGGAACCGGCGGCCCGGGTAGCGCTCGACGACGCGGTGGCCGTCCCCGACATGCAGGAGCTCAAGCGTCTGCTGGAGGCGGCGGCGCCGGTGCTCGATGATCTCTGTTCGGAGCCGGCGGCGGCGCTGCTGCGCGACGAGTTCCGTCAGCTGATGCTCTCGGTGGCCAGGGCCGAGGCGACGGTGCGGGCCTTCGACGGTTCCGATGAGTGTGAGGTCGTCCACTCGCCCCGTCTCTCCCGGCCGTCGCGTCCGGGGCGTCTCGCCGAGGGGCTCGCCACCATCCTCGACGCCGACCTCGTTCGCCGCGGCCCACCGCGGCCGCGACGTTTTCCGGCGGGGGCCGTCGGCCGGGCCCGGGCGCTCCGCTGGAGCCGGGGCCGACCCGACCCGAATCCACGGCCCATCGTCCTCGCGGTGGGAGGGCCCTCGGAGAAGCGAGCGCTGGCACCGGTGCTCGACCATCTCGATCCGGGTTCGGCGCAGATGCTGGATTTCGGGCTCGATCCGGATCCGGAGCTGGCGTCGTTCGGGTCGTTTCTCACCGCCCGGAAGGCGCTGGGCGGCGTCGGCAGCGGAGCCTTGGTGTCCCGCTCGGCGGAGATCTGGGGATCCCATGATTGGTGGGGGAGGCGGTGGCTTCCCTGGGTCCGGCCCTCGCTGACCGCGATGGCGAACATCACGCTGCGCGAGGCGGTCCTGTTCCGTGAGGCGGCACGCCGTGGTCTCGGCGAATCGCGGGTCCTGCTGACCGCCAAGGTGCGCTTCGCCCGGGCCCGGGCCATCTTGACCGCTGCCGCCGATCTGGGGATCGTCACCATCGGGATGCAGCACGGCATCTACGTCGCCGGTCTGGAATGGACCGACATCCGGACGGATGTGTTCGCGGTGACGGGGGCCTCGTTCGAGCGGATCCTGCACCATGGGGGCTATCGGGGCGACATCCGGGCCGCCGGAGCACCCTTCTTCTCGGCTCCCGACCGCTCCTGGGACTGCGGCATCGCCCTGCAGCCACCCGAGGGAGTCGTCATCACTTCTGCGGCCGACTACGCCCGGCACGCCGGGGTGGCTCACGACACTGCCCGGAAGGTCTTGGGGGAGTCGGCCACGATCGGGTTCCGCCTCCATCCCCGCGAGGACCCCAAGGCGCTGCGCCGGGTGGTCGGCGCCGGGCCGCCGGTGTCCCGCGACCCCGCTCAGGGGGCGGCCATCTGGATCTCGATCGAGTCCTCTTTCGTGGCCGAGGCGGCGCTCAGCGGCGCCCAGGTGGTTCTGCTCAACCTCAACGACCATCCCTGGGAGTATCCCTTCGCCGCGATGCCGGGCAGCCGGGTGGCGACCTCGGCACGGGAGTTAGGCGACCTGCTCGAGTCGATGAGCACTGATCCGACCGCTCCCGATATCGACGCCTGGCGCCGCGAATTTGCGGTGGCCACGGGAGACGAGGCGGCGGCGGCGATCGCCGACATCGTCCGGGAGGTGCTCGGCTGATGGGAACCGATCCGATCGACGTGGCGATCATCACCCGGGAGCGGCGCGGCGACGTCATCGAGGCGGTGCGGTCGGTGTTGAGCGATCTCGGAAGCGATGACGCGGTGCACGTGCTCGAGAACGGATGCTCGCAGCGCAGCACCGAGGGGCTCGAGGATCTCTTCCCAACGGTTCGCTGGCACCGCGTCTCGGAGAATCTGGGCGTGGCCGGCGGGCGCAACTGGCTTCTCGAGCACACCGATCGGCCCGTCGTCGCCTTCGTCGACGACGATGCGACTCTGCAGCCGGGATCGCTGGAGCGGGTGCGGAGGGCCTTTGCCGGAGCCGGCGCCCTCGGCGCAGTCGCCTTTCGAATAGACGATCCGGAGACGGGAACGCCCCGGTCTCACGAGTACCCGTTCAAGGGGACGGCCGGAGTCGACGATGAGCGCCCCGCCACCTACTTCGTGGGCGCCGGGTTTGCCCTGCGCCGTGAGGCGACCGAAGAGGTGGGCGGATTCGATGGCAGGCTCTTCTATGCGCTCGAGGAACTGGATCTCTCATTCGCCCTGATCGAGGCCGGGTGGCGCATCAGGTATCTGCCGACCGCTCGTGTCGTCCACCATGCGTCGCCCGCCGGTCGGCCCGGCGGACAGAAGGTGTACTTCATGGTGCGCAACCGGTTGGTCGTAGCGGGCAAGTGGCTTCCCCTGCGGTACCGCGTCTCCCAGATAGTCATGTGGGGCTCGCTGTGGCTCCTGAGGGCGGTTCGGGCCCGCCAGGTTCGCCACTGGCTGAGGGGTATCAGGGACGGTCGTCGCATGGCGACCGAATCGAAGCGGTCACCGCTGGATCGTGACGCGATCGCCCACCTCAGGGCTCACGGCGGACGCCTCTGGTATTGAAGGACCACTCCCCCCTGGAGGGGGAGACGCCCGGGAGAGGGATCACTCCCCCCTTGCGGGGGAGTCGGCCGGCGAAGCCGGTGGGCACCGGCTACATGGGGTAGACGTAGCCCAGCTCGAGGATCTGCCAGCCGGATGGCCCCCGACCGAGCACGATGTTGACCTGCCAGCCCACCTGAGCGAGATCGCTGGCCTCCGGCGG
>JAZGDZ010000116.1:0-3282 GCA_036478235.1 Acidimicrobiia bacterium
CGGCGGATGCATCGGCCGCTTCGGCCGATCCTCCGAACCAGTCCTTGATGGTCTGCCAGAGACCCATGAGATTCCTTCCTTCGGTTCCGTCCCCCCAAGTTGGCGCCGAGGGTAATCGGCGAGGCTCAAACGTCGGGTCTATGACGAAGAAGCCATTAGCGATTAGTCATCAGTCATTAGAGGGAGGATGTCTCTGGCTAAGGACTAAGGACTAATGACTAACGACTATCTACAGAGCTTCACCATCAGCTGATAAGGGTTGGTGAGCCGGCCGCCCCCCGGCTGATACCCGAGGTGGAGGTGCGGAATGGCTGCGTTGCCCGAGCTGCCGACATATCCCACCAATTGCCCGACGCCGACCCGCTGGCTGTCGCCAAGGCCGGGTGCGTAGCCGTTCATGTGGGCGTAGTAGTAGATGTCCCCGCTGTCACCTCTTATGTAGAGGCCGTTGCCGCCGCCCCAGTGCCAGTTCATGCTCCAGATGTACCCGTTCTCGATGGAGACCAGCGGGGTACCGGTTGGGGCGACCATGTCCACGCCCGTGTGCGTGCGTCCGCCCGATCTCGGTGCACCCCAGGTGTCGCTGAACGAGTGAGCCCCGGCCACCGGGCACGTCCTCCCGCTGGGATCCACATAGGCGCTACTGGCGTAGCCGGAGGCGGCGGCCGCAGCAGCGGCGGAGGCGGCGGCCCGGCGGCGGCGCGCCGCCTCGGCGCGACGGCGACGCTCGGCCTCCTCCTTCTGCCACTGCGAGTACAGCACTTGAAACCGATCGTTGGCCGCCGTCAGCTCATCGAGGATCTTGCTCGCCCTGGCGTCCAGCTCTGCGGCGAGGTCCTCCTGCTCGACGACCAGCTTCTCGACCTGGCTCTGCAGATCGGCCCGATCGACCTGGAGATACACCAGCTCGTTGACCACGTCGACGTCGAGGTTCACGACGGCGTCGAGATAGGCGGTCTTCGTCCCGAGCCGGGTGATCGCCTCCGGGCTCACCGCCGCCTGGTGATCGCCGGCACCGGCACTCACGTACATGGACCTGGCGCGGTCGCGCGCCGCGAACGCCGCCAGAGCGATCTGACGGTCCCGATTGGCGATGTCCTCCCGAATCTCGGCTATCTGCGATTCGAAGACGCGCTGCCGATTCAGTGCCTCGTCCAGCTCGGCTATCTCGTCTTCGAGGTCGCGGCTGATCTCGTTGATCTCGGCCCGGGCGGCGTCCAGCTCCGAGCGCGTCACGTCGGCCGAGGCGGGCGGCGCGAGGCCCAGGAGGAGCAAACAGATCGTTGTGACCGCAAGGCGTCTCAATGGCGTTCCAGCAATTCGGTCGGAACGGTGAGACTACCCGGGATCCGGTATTCCGGGTTCGGGCTCAGCGGCAAAGATCGTCGACGATGGGGTACGGGTTGGCATACACCCAGTTGGCTTTCGGCTGCCACCCGAAGTGGAGGTGGGGAGTCGAAGCGTTGCCCGAGGATCCAACGTAGGTGATCGTCTGGCCGGCCACCACGCGTGTTCCCGCGGCGATGCCTCCGGCAACCTCTTGATTGTGGGCGTAGTACCACATGCCACCGGACACGCCCTTGAGATAGATCCCGAGGCCGCCCGACGAGTGCCAGCTCACCTGGTAGATGTACCCGTCCTCGATCGCCACAACGGGTGTCCAACGCGCCGCCATCATGTCGACCCCCTTGTGGGTCCTTCCACCAGACCGGGGCTCGCCCCAGGAGTCGCGGAACGTGACGGCCCCGTCGACCGGGCAGACCATCGCCGGAGGAGGCGGCGGCGCGGTGGTCGTCGTGGTCGTCGGAGCGGTGGTAGACGTCGTCGTCTCCCCGGCAACCGTCGTGGTCGTCTCCCCGGCAACCGTCGTAGTGGTGCTCGGGACGGTGGTCGTCGTCGGAACCCCAGCGGTTGTGGTGGTTGCCGGGCTTCGCGTCGTGGTGGTGACCGGTGCTCGCGTCGTGGTCACGGACGGCCGAGTGGTCGTGGTCGTGGTCGTCGAGGTCGCCAGGAACTCCCGGAGCCTTCGCTCCTCCTCCTGCACGTCGTAGGCGGCGCGCAACTCCTGATATGCCTCGTTGACGGCTTCGAGCTCGGAGTAGATCTCTTCGAGAAGTGAGTCGATCTCGGTCCTCAGGCCCTCTTGGTCGACAATCGCCTGGTCGACGAGCCGCCTCTGCTGCTCGAAATCGCGACGGGCCGCCTCGAGGCGGTTGACAACCTCGAGGTCGGTCTGCGCGACGCTCTCGAGGTAGGCATATCGCGCCGGTAAGCGACCAATGTCCTCATCAGATACGAGCGCTGTGACACCAAAGTTGGTACCCGCCGCCATGTACATGTGGGCAGCCCGCTCCCGGGCCGCTCTGCGTGCCAGCACCTGCGCCCGCTCCCGTGACGCCAGCATGACGACGAGGTTGTCGAGCCGATCGCGCAACTGCGCCTCCTCGATGACCGCCGCGTCGTAGGCGGCGACCTGATCTTCCAGTCGCGACGCGACCTCGCGCAAACCTTCGCGGGCGTCGTCGATGTCGGCAGGCGTTATCTCGGCCAACGCCGGGATCGCCGAGGCGATGAGGCCGGTGAGTAGAGCGACGACGACCACGAGACGCCTCATGGCAGCGCCACCGGCGAATCCCAGCGTGGATCCTCGTCGGTGACGACCCGCTCCTCGACCACCAGCTTGCGGAGATGGGCGCCGACCGACATCGCCGCCACCGGGTGCAACACCGGATCGACGTCGCGATACACCTTGGTGACGATTTCGCCGAGGGTCTCGGCCCCGCGGGCGATCGCCGAGATGATCTGCTCCTCGCGGTCCAGGCGATGAGCTATGTACTCGGAGATCAGTGCATCGGGGGCGTCGATCACGGGGCCGTGCCCCGGATAGAGGGCCTCCAGCCCAATGCCGTGGAGCCGTCGGAGTGATGTCAGGTATTGGGCCATGTCCTCAACCACCACCGTGGAACCACCCATGATGTGGTCTCCGCTGAACAATGTGTCACCGATCCGATAGCACACCGAATCGGGCGTATGCCCCGGAGTCGTCAAACACTCGGCCTCGGCGGTACCGAAGCCGATGCGTTCTCCATCGGCAATCAGGCGATCCGGGCTGAACTCGGGTCCCGGAGAAAAGCCGAGGGCGGGCACGGCGTACTCGTCGGCGATCCCGTTGGCCGCAGGGGCGTGATCAGGGTGGGTGTGGGTGACGAGAACGGCGACGGGGTCGAGCCCACTCAGCGCCGACCGGATTCCATCGAGGTGCGAATCGATGATCGGGCCGGG
>JAZGDZ010000117.1:0-18543 GCA_036478235.1 Acidimicrobiia bacterium
TCTGCCATCTGCTTTCTGAAATCTGACATCTGAAATCTGACATCTGCAATCTGACATCTGCAATCTGAAATCTGAAATCTGACATCTGCAATCTGAGATCTGAAGTCTCCACTATCCCGCCAACCCCTCGACCACCTGGACCCCCTCCATCCGCCCGAACACTTCGGGGTCCACGGTGACCTTCATACCCCTGGTACCTCCGCCGACGATGGCCCGGCCGAGATCCATGATCGCGCCATCGACGTAGATCGGAGGCGGCTCGATCAGCCCGAACGGGGTCACTCCCCCGATCTCCATCCCGGTGACCGCGACGGTCTGCTCGGCAGTGGCGAATGAGAGCTTGCGAACGTCGAGCAACGACCGCACCTTGTGGTTTACGTCCAGGCGGGTGGTCGCCAAAGCAAGGCAGATGCCGAACACGTCGAGCGGGCGCCGGGAGGCGATCAGAATTGCGTTGGCCGACTCGTCGAGCGAATAGCCGTATCGCTCGCAGAACGCTGCGGTGTCGGCGAAATCCGGGTCGATCTCGAAGACCTCGTAGGAGGCGCCAAGCAACTCGAGGTGATCGACGACCCGTTGCTCGAGGGGGTGGCGGGACATGGACACGACCATAGGTCGTGTCCAAGACATCAGACATCAGACATCAGACATCAGACATCAGACATCAGACATCAGACATCAGACATCAGACATCAGACATCAGACATCAGACATCGAAGAAGTTTCTGTCATCTGCTTTCTGTCATCTGCTTTCTGTCATCTGCTTTCTGAAATCTGACATCTGACATCTGAGATCTGCAATCCGAAATCTGCCATCTGCCATCTGCCATCTGCCATCTGCCATCTGCTTTCTGAAGTCTGAGATCTGAGATCTGAAATCCTCGCGCTTCGCGTACCCTCCCTTCCATGCCGATCAGCCCTCTCGACCCGCACCCGCGCCATGCCGCCGAAGTACTCGGGACCACGATGGAATACGCCGAAGCAGGTGCCGGCGATCCGATCGTCTTCCTGCACGGCAACCCCACGTCGTCCTATCTCTGGCGCAACGTCATCCCCCACCTGACGGACCACGGTCGCTGCCTTGCCCCCGACCTCGTCGGGATGGGGCGCTCCGGCCCCTCCTCGACCGGGTCGTACCGGTTGGTCGACCACCGCGATCATCTCGACGCCTGGTTCGAGGCCGTCGAAGCAGACGACGCCGTGACCCTCGTGGTGCACGACTGGGGATCGGGCCTCGGGTTCGACTGGGCAAACCGCCACCGCAGTCGGGTCAAAGCGATCGCATACATGGAGGCCATCGTCATGCCGATGTCATGGTCAGATTGGCCCGAGGCAGCCCGCCGCGTCTTCGAAGGGTTTCGGTCCGACGCCGGCGAGTCGATGGTGCTCGACAAGAACATCTTCGTGGAGCGGGTTCTCCCGGGATCGGTGCTGCGTGACCTCAGCGACGAGGAGATGGACCGATACCGCGAGCCCTACAAGGAGCCCGGCGAGTCCCGCCGACCCACCCTCACCTGGCCGCGAGAGATCCCGATCGACGGCGAACCGGCCGACGTGCATCAGATCGTGTCGGACTATTCGGGGTGGCTCCGTGAGAGCGCAGTCCCCAAGCTGTTCGTCAACGCCGAGCCCGGCTCCATCCTCACCGGCCGCCAACGCGAGTTCTGCAGGACGTTCCCGGCGCAGCGTGAGGTGACGATCGCGGGCAACCACTTCGTGCAGGAGGACTCTCCGGACGAAATCGGGACCGCGATCGCCGGGTGGCTCGACGACCTCGAGTGAGCACAAGGCCTCTACCCTCGGGGCCATGACCGGGTATCGAGCACCGACGACGGCCATACGCTTCACGCTCGAGCACGTCATCGGGCTCGAGACGCTCACCTCGATCGATGCCTTCTCACACATCGACTCAGACTTGCTCGCCGGCATTCTCGACGAGGCCGGCAGATTCGCCTCCGAGGTGCTGGCTCCGCTCGCCCGTGTCGGCGACACCGTTGGGAGCGTTCGCAACGACGACGGGTCGGTGACCACGCCGCCCGGATACCGCGAGGCGTATCAGCGCTTTGTGGAAGCAGGCTGGCCCGCCGTCGCCTTCCCCGAAGACATCGGCGGCGGAGGCCTGCCCTGGGCAATAGGGCTCGCCATCCAGGAGATGGCCACCAGCGCGGACCTGGCGTTCTCTCTATGCCCAATGCTGACGTATGGGGCCAACGACATGCTCATGGAGCACGCTTCGGATGAGCAACACGCAACCTACTTGGAGAAGCTGGTCACGGGAGAGTGGGCCGGGACGATGGCGCTCACCGAGCCTCAGGCCGGTTCCGACCTCGGAGCGCTCATCACCAGAGCGACGCCGGCCGACGACGGCACGTGGCGCATGAACGGCACGAAGATCTTCATCACGTGGGGCGAGCACGACCTCACCGAGAACATCATTCACATCGTCCTCGCCCGGACCCAAGGCGCTCCGCCGGGCACGAAGGGCATCTCGTGCTTCATCGTGCCGAAGTTCCTCGTGAACGCCGATGGCTCCATCGGAGATCGAAACGACGTCACCTGCGTGTCGATCGAGCACAAGCTGGGTATCCACGCCAGCCCCACCTGCGTGCTCGCGTTCGGCGACGCCGGCGAGGGAGCAGTCGGCTACATGATCGGCGAGGAGAACCAGGGGATGCGGTACATGTTCACCATGATGAACAACGCCCGCCTCGCCGTCGGTCTTGAGGGCCTGGCGGTCACGGAACGCTCCTATCAGCAAGCTGCGGCGTACGCCCTCGAACGCCGCCAGGGCCACACGATCGGAGGTGACCGCTCCGAGATGGCGCCGATCGTCCGACACCCCAACGTTCGCCGGATGCTGATGCTGATGCGCTCGAGCGCCGAGGCGATGCGAGGCGTGCTGTACCGCAACGCGATGGCAATCGATCTGGCGCACCATCATCCGGACAAGACCACGCGCCGCCAGGAGGCCGATCTCGCCGCAATCCTCATCCCCATATCGAAAGCCTGGGCGACGGATCTGGGCGTGGAGTTGACCTCTCTCGGAATACAAATTCACGGAGGCTCCGGGTATGTCGAGGAGACCGGAGCCGCCCAATGGTGGCGCGACTCCCGGATCTCGCCGATCTACGAGGGCACCAACGGCATCCAGGCCCAAGACCTGGCGATGCGCAAGATTCCGCTCGACGGAGGCGCCGCCATCCGGCGCCTGCTCGAGGGCATCGTCGCCGACGCGGCGTCCCTCGAGGCCGACCTCAAGCCGATCGGAGAGCACCTGACGACAGCGACGGAGGCCGTGGCCGAAGTCGCCCTGACGTTCGGCGGCTGGCTGACCGAGGGCAGGTTCAACGACGTGCTCGCCGGAGCGACGCCCTTCCTGAAGATGACCGGGGACATGCTCGGCGGATGGATGCTCGCCCGAGGAGCTGCTGCTGCCGCCGCAGGCGCCGACCGCTTCGAAGCCGAATTCCTATCGGACCGCATCGCCACGGCATCGTTCTACGCCGAGCACGTGCTCTCGACCGTCGCCGGCCGCACGGCGAGCGCTCTTGCCGGCGCCGGCAGCCTGTTCGGCATCGAGGAAGGGCGATTCGCCTGACTCTGTGCGGCTCGAACGCGTCTTACGTGCCAGACGACGCGTAAGACGATTTTGTCATTCATCGCACCGTCCCAGCCTGCCCGTCCGTTGGGATGCCGCCTTGAGGCCGTCAGGTGAGGGTGACGTCGACCCGCCAAGTTCCCCGGCAGCCGTCGCATTCCTTCCACGCCGCTCGGCGCGCCGCTTCTTCCAGACGCTCCACATCTGCCCGGTAGAGGACCCCAACCAACTTCCCATCGGCGGTGGAGACGAGGATGTCGTCGACCTTTCGCTCCCGCATGCGTTGGGTCAGGGGTCCGAGCAGCACATCGGGACGCTGCGTGGTCGGTCCCACCTCCATGACCGTCTCCACAAGAACTCCGGCATCAGACTGAAAGGCCTTGGCGCGAAGTCGGCCCAGGATGCATTCTTCCTCGTTCACCACGACACACAAGTCCCACCCCGACGCGGTCACCCGGTCGTGCACGTCGCCAATCCGATCGGTCAGACGGCAAGTCGGCGGATCAGACCGGCACACGTCCCCCACACGAGGAACGCCGGCCACGGTTCCCTCTATGGGAAGGCCCTTGGCGATCCAGTCCTCCTTACCGGCGACGTAGTCGAAGACGTTGACGAAGCCAAGGCTCTCGAGCCGGCACGCGGCCCGCGGGCTCATGTCTCACAAATAGTCGTGGCAGTAGACGATCACGGGACGGTCCCTCCGTAGCTGAGCGACGGAGTCCGAGTCGAGACGCTTCGCGGGAATGCTGATCGCACCGGCAAGATGCTCTTCTTCGTACTCCCGGGGAGGAAGCACATCCACTACCTGGGCATCCTCCTCCTTCACCAGTCGTACAACGTCATCGCTCGTGATCGGCGTCGGCATCAGCGCCTCCTATCAACGGCGTTCCACCCGAACGGAACTCCAGGCTATCCGTTCGACGCTGATGACGAGGCGACACACTCAGGTCCGTGATCGAGGCGATAACGAGCGACTAGCCAGCTCGGATCTAGGAACACCTAGAGTCGTCCGCCATGAAGCAGTACGACTCTCCGCCTGATCTGACCATCGACCTCGACGGCGAGTATTCGGCGACTCTTCATACAAGCCTCGGCGACATCGCGCTCGAGTTCTTCCCTGCCACCGCTCCCCTGGCCGTCAACAACTTCCTGTTCCTTGCCGGGGACGGGTTCTACGACGGTGTGATCTTTCACCGGGTGATCTCGGGGTTCATGATCCAGGGTGGCGATCCGACGGGCACCGGCTCAGGTGGACCGGGTTACAAGTTCCGCGATGAACTGGACGGCCCCGACGGGTACTCCCGGGGGACCATGGCGATGGCCAACGCCGGCCCCAACACCAACGGGAGCCAGTTCTTCATGATGCATGCCGACTACAGGCTCCCTCACAATTACACGATCTTCGCCAGGGTCACCACCGGGATGGAAGTGGTCGATGCCATCGCCGCCCTCGAGACCGACGGCCGCGACCGGCCTCACCAGGAGCCGTCCGTCGAGTCGGTAACACTGACCGGGATGTAAGTCAGACATCAGATATCAGACATCAGACATCAGACATCAGATATCAGACATCGAAGAGGATCCATTCTGAGATCTGAAATCTGAGATCCGACATCCGAGATCTGATATCCGGGACCTCAGAGGTACTGGCCGGGAACGTCGGAACCGCCACGCTGAGCCTCGATGGCACGCATTCGCATCTCCTGAAGTTGGTTGGCCGCGGTGGCCTGCTGACTCCACAACGTTGCCTGAATCCCTGCGAAAAGCCCTTCGAGCCAGCCCACCAGCTGTGCCTGGACGATGCGCAGCTCCGACTCCGTCGCCGATTCGCTCGAGAGCGGCTGGAACATGTCCTCCAGCTCCTGCTGCAGATCGTCGCTCAACACCCCCTGCATCTCCTCGAGCGAGGCCTCATGGATCTCGATGAGCCTGCGACGCCCCGCATCGTCCAGCGGCGACTGACGGATCTCGTCGAGCATCGCCCTGGTCATCGAGGCTATCCGCATGAGCTTCGGCGCCTGGATGAACGAGGCTTCGTGTCCTTCCTCGCCCTCGACGATCTCCGGCTCCGGCTGATCTCCTTCTCGATCCTCGGTCATGGCAATGAGAATACGGGGCGCGAGGGCCCTAGGAGTCTGCTGGGTGATTCCGTTGCTCAGATCGGCGGCCAGGCGCGCCACTCGCAAGGACGAGGTTTCGCCACTCCTCGTGCAGGAATGGCGGAGCCGAGGACACCGCGAGTGGCGATGTAGAACGCAGTGCCGCCGAAAGGTGGCTCAATCATGCGGAGGCGCTTCGGGGCCGAACAGGACCCGAACGTAGAACACAGCGCCGCCCGCAAGGGCGGCACATCCGTGCGGAGGCGCCTCGGGACCGGATAGGACCAGAGCGCCGTAGCCAAACCCGCAGCCAAACCTGGCCGTCGAGATGAGTGACATGTATCGCTCAACGGGCTCCTATTCCCATCTCAGGCGAATCGACAGACAGGTGAGGCCGCCTTCGGCCCTGGCGAACTCCGACACGTCCGTCGCCACGACGTCGATTCCCCTGTCGGCCAGCAGGTCGACGGTGGCGAGATGATGGTCCGCCACCAGGATCCGGCCGTCGGCAAGCCTGACGACGTTGGCGGCCTCCGGATCATCCCCGGGCACCTCGATCACCGCCAGCGAGTCGAACACACCCGACTCGCACGCCGCGGGGTGCCACAGGACCGCATCGTCACCGATCGCGCTCACCCCCGACTTGAGGTGGAGCGTCTCCCGCACCGGAACCGCTACGACGGTGATCCCCTGGGACTCCGCCACGGCGGCGACGGCATCGACACCGGCCCGGTTCGTCCTTCCGCTGAGGCCCACGAAGATCCGGTCGCCGATCCGAAGCACGTCTCCGCCGTCGATCACAGCCGGCTCACCGACCCGGTCGAGCTGAAGATGCCGGGCCAGGGCGACGGCAACCGGACCGACCTCGCCGCGGCGCGATTCGTGGCCGGGTCGGGTCACGAGCCCCCGCTCGCCTATCACCACGGCAGCATCCTCCACGAACGACGAGTCGGGTTGGTCGTCGTCGACGGGAACCGACTCGACGCTGAAGCCGCCGGACTCGAGAGCGGCGACGTACCCATCGTGCTGTAACCGGGCGGTCCCGACGTCGAGAGGAGGGTCGGGAGGGACGGCGGTGACGCAGTCGGCGAAGCCGGCGGGAACCCCTCGCACCAACGCGATGGGATCAGGGACGGTCAGCTGGCGGCGACCAGATAGTCGTCGGCTTCGTCCGACCACTCCATGGTGACGACACCGCGGGCGGCCGCGGCCCGGGAGAATTGGAGAAAGCCGCGGTAGCCGTAATCTTTCTCGCTGAAGCCGGAGTCGACCTTGCGCATCGCATCCTTGATTCCCGACAGCGGGAGCGTGGCGCTCTTGGCTTCCTCCACCACCCTGTGCAGCAGTGCGAACCCGGCCTCCTCGTGACCGCCTCGCTGACGAAAGCTCACCTCGGGATCACCTCGGGCCGGGCCGGCGGTCAGCTCGACGATCCCCTTCGTGGAGAGATTGCGCAGCAGCTCCCCGAAAGCCCTGAACCCGTAGTCGGCCTCGCTGAACGTCGGATCCTTGCGAATGATCGTCCGCTTGAGCGCCGAGGCCAGCACTACGCCGTCCCCAGATCGCTGCATGCCGGAAAGCGTCTGAGTCACCAAGCGCTCCAGTGCCGAGGCGTCCCGCCGCGGCGTCTCCGGCTGCTCGGCGTCTGCGATGCGGCTCTTCCCGGTCTTCTTGGGAAGCTCGACACCGTCCAGCGACTCGTAGAACAGGAACTCGTCACAGGCCGGGGGTAGGAGCTTGGACGTGCTGGCGCGGAGGCCGATGCCGACCACCCGCCGGTTGAGTTCGCGCAACTTGTGGACGAGGGGGGTGAAGTCGCTGTCGCCGGTGGCGATGACGAAGGTCGTGATGTAGTCGCGTTCGAAGGACAGCTCCAGGGCATCTACCGCCATCTTGATGTCGGCGGCGTTCTTGCGCGGTCCGTGGACGCGCTGCGGGATCTCGATCATCTCGACGTGGTGCTCGACGAGCATCGCCCGGAATTCGTCGAAGAGGTTCCAGTCGGCGTAAGCCCTGCGCACGATCACGCGACCTCTGTCGGCGAGTGCGTCGGCCACCGGCCGCATGTCGAACTGGTGGCCCCCAAGGTCTTCGCGGGCGCCGATGGCGAGGTTCTCGAAGTCGAGGAAAAGGGCTATTCGGTCTTCGGAGGCGTCCATGAGTCAGGTGGCCTTCCTGGGAGTCATGAACCACTCTACGAACTCGCAGCATCGACCGTCCCGGAATGAGAGTTGGAACACGTTCCAGTACTCCTCGCCGCTGGCGTATGAGGTCTCCCCGGTCGCGATCGCCCGATCGCCTCCTACCAACCACGGCGAATAGGCAGCGGTCCACGAGCCGGGCGGGTCGGGGCTGCGCTGCCAATCGGCGATGATCGCCTCGCGCCCCACGATGGGGTCGTCACCGGGGTGATACCGATAGGCGGCGTCTTCGGTGAAGAGCCGGCCGATCGAGCCGGCGTCGCAGGAGCGCCAGGCCTCCAGGTAGGCATCGAGCCAATTCTGGACGGTGGCCGCGGTCAACTCCTTCATGGCAACAGCGTACCGGCCCGCCTCATCGGGAACGCTTGGTGTCCACCCAGGCAAGAAAGCGGTCGCGCGGCCAGGTGTTGGCGATCCGGTCCCGATCGACCCAGCCTCGCCGAGCCTGGCGCACCCCCCACCTCGTGTTGCCCAGCTCGGATGAATCGTGAGCATCCGTGCCGATCACGAACGCGATGTCCCGCCCTCGGGCGAGCCGGAGGACCTCGGACGGAGCATCGAGCCGATCGAGATGGCAATTGATCTCGATGGCACACCCCGTCTGCTCGGCTGCCTCGAGCACGGCCGCAACATCCAGTTCGATGCCGGGGCGCTTACCGACCCGGCGGCCGGTGAGGTGGCCGATGGCGTTGACCCCCGGGTTGCCCATCGCCGTGATCACCCGCTTCGTCTGCTCGTCGGAGTCGAGATCGAAGTGGGAGTGAACGCTGGCAACCCCCCAGTCGTACCCGGAGAGGAATTCTGGGTCGTAGTCGACCGAACCGTCCCTCCCGATGTTGAGCTCGGCCCCGTGCAACACGCGCATCTTGCGATTGCGCTTTCGGATCTCCACGATCTGGGCGCGCTGTCGCAGCATCTGCTGTCGTGAGGCGCCGTTGATGGCCAGATCCTCGGCATGGTCGGTGATCGCCAGATACGTGTACCCGCGGCGCTTGGCGGCCTCGACGACGTCGGCCAGTTCCTCGCGTCCGTCGCCGCTGAGCGAGGTGTGGACATGCAAGTCTCCCAGCAGATCTTCCTCGGCGACCAGACTCGGAAGCTCCCCCACCAGTGCGGCCTCGATCTCACCCGTGTCCTCCCGCAGCTCGGGACTGATCCACGGAAGCCCGAGTGCGGCGTAGACGTCCTCCTCAGTCTCCGAGGCGACAACGCGGCCGGTCTCGGCGTCGGCCAGGGCGTACTCGTTGAGGACCCAGCCGCGGTCCATCGCCATCTGGCGCAGCCTGATGTTGTGAGCCTTCGAGCCGGTGAAATACATCTGCGCAGACCCGTATTGCTCTGGAGTCACCACCCTGACGTCGATCTGGAGCCCGGCCGCAGTGATGATCGCCGTCTTGCGAGCCCCGTATCCCACAACGTCCTCGACGAGGGGTAGTTCGACCAGGCGTTTCATCACCGCGTCTGGATCGCCGGTGCCGGCAACGATGACGTCGACGTCGCCGATCGTCTCCCGAAACCTCCTGAGGCTTCCCATGGGCTCTGCCCGGACGACGCCCGACACTTCGCCTAGCGCCGTCGCCACCTCCCGGGCCACCCGAAGTGCCTCGATGATCGGAGTCCGGCGCTCTTTGCCGCCCAACCCGAGCCGCTCGAGCGAGCGAGCGATGTTCTCCTCGGTCTTGGCACCCATCCCCGGAAGCGCCCGCAGCTCCTCGCGCTTCAAGGCTGCCTTGAGGTCGTCGACCGAGTGGACCCCGAGCTCGTCGCGCAGGAGAACCGCCGTCTTGGGACCTACACCAGGAATCCGAGTGAGCTCCACGAACTCGGGGGGGAACGAGGCGCGCAGCTCCTCCAGCCGGTCGATCCGCCCCTTCTCGACTAGCTGAAAGATCTTGCGCGCCGTGCCGGTGCCGATCCCGCGCAAGGAGGTCAGCGCCGCAGCACTCAGCCCCGCCACCGGCTCGGGATGTCCCTCGACGGCCCGAGCAGCCGTCTCATAGGCGCGGACCCTGAAGGCGTTGCTGCTCCCCTCGGCGAGCGTCGTCAGCCGGGCGAGCTCATACAGGTGGGACGCCACCTCGCTGTTCGAGACCACATCGCCAGCTTAAGAGACCGCGCCTTGGGCGCGGACTCGGCGGCCTGGGGCTGGGGCCCCCGGGTCGCACAGCGATGAGCCGTAGGGCGAAGAGCCATGAACATACTAAAGAGAGCAAGATCCCGGAATGCGTCGTTCAATCCGCATTGGGCTGGGAGTCATCGTCCTCGCCGGGATGGCAACGGCGCTCCACGTCACCCGCCCCTCGGACCCGGGCCCGAGCTCCGACTGCGAGGCGATCGGCGACGGCCTCCTCCGTCAACCGGCCAACAGCCTCAGCGCCCTGGCCCTCGTAGCCGTCGGGATCGCTCTCGCCGCAGGTTCGACCCGGGCGGGGCGCCTGATCGGCGGCGGTACCGCCGCCGCCGGCACGACATCGGTACTGGCCCATGCCACGCTCCACCCCCTCGCCCAGGCAGCGGACGGAGTCGCCGTTGTCGCGTCGTTGACCTTGATCGGAGCCGCGATGATTTCCGCTGCCTCCATCGACTGGATCCGGATAGGGGCCGCGGGTGCCCTCGCCGCGGTCGGGGTCGCCGTCTGGGCTGCGTCGCGAACCGGAGGCCCGCTGTGCGACCCGGGCGCGCTCCTCGGGGGCGGCCATGCCGGGTGGCACGTGCTGGGCGGCCGGAGCCGCCGGCCTCACCGCGCTCGGCCTGTCGGGTCGGCGACGGAAACCCTGAGCCGCTCTACGCTCACCTTCGGTCATGGTGCGCCGCGAATACGTGAGCTTTCTCCGAGAGAGACGGCAGGACATCGGTTTTGGCGACCGCGGACCCGATCCGTCCCGCTGGCTGTGGCTTGTCCTCGCCGTCGGCTTCGTAGCGATCTCGGTGTGGTGGTTCGGATTCCGCGACGCCGATGACATCGCCTCCGAACGAATCCTCGACGACACCACCATCCCGACTCTGCTGCTTCCGTCGGCGATCGACGAGCAGGGTGGAGCCGTGCTCACGGCCTCGCTGGAATGCAGCACCCTCGTCGAGGAGTGGACCACGTTCCAAGGCGGGGCCGAGCGCACCGGCTGCCTGACCACACGCACGATCACCTCGCCGGAGATCATGTGGCAGGTCGAGACGGGAATACAGGGCTGGCGCAACAACCCCGTCATCGAAGACGGTGCGGTCTTCGTGGGAAGTGCCGGAGTAGCTCAGTTCTCTCGGGACAGGCGCGACGGCATCTATTCCTTCGACCTGGCCACCGGGACGCGGCGTTGGATCTATACGACGGAACTCGACGTGAACAGCGTCGCCGTGTCCGACGGCGTGGTCGTGGCGACAGGTGACGAGGGACGAATCTGGGCGCTCAGCGCGCGTGACGGCAGCCTGCTGTGGACCGACGACCTCGGGGTGGCCGTGTTCGGTGATCCGCTCATCCTGGGCGACATGGTGGTGATCGGAGACGGCGCCGGTCAGGTGCGGGCGTACAACCTGGAAACCGGCGGCGATCCGCTTTGGACGGCCAAAGTGACCGGCCCGATCCGTGGGGGCGCCTCCTCGGACGGGGAACGCATCTACGTGGCCGGGGAGGGGCACGAGGTGCTGGCGCTCGCCATGAACGGCGAGGAGCTGTGGCGAGTCGAGGTGACCGCCCGGGGGCCGCAGGGAGACCGGGCCCGGATCTTTGCCGCCCCCACGGTCACCGAAACAATGCTGCTCGTCTCATTGCTTCGTGAAGACGTATATGCGGAGCCCGCCCTGCTGGCGCTGGACAAGGAGACCGGAGAGGTGATCTGGCGCGCTAGAGATGCCGCCGGCATCAAGACCCAGTGGGCCAACGTCCGCTCGTCACCGGCCGTTGCCGGCGACTTCGTGGTCTACGGCGAGGGGTACTCGAAGCAACTCGTCGTCCTCGACCTCGCCACCGGGGAGACGGCGTGGTCGCTCCCGGTCGGCGAGTTCTGCTACCCGCATTGGCCGTCACCCGCCGTCAACAACGGGATCGCCTACCTGGCCCGCCACGACGGCGCCCTCTATGCGGTGAACCTCAAGACCCAGGAGATCGAATGGTCGATCTATCTGGGTGACGCCGAGGGAACCGGAGCCTTCCCGGCCGACTACGGCAGCGGCTTTTGTGATTGGGGCCCGGAGAGCGGGCATTCCATCCTCGCCTCGCCGGCGGTCAGTCCGGAAGGGGTCATCGTCGTCGGGTCCCTCGAGGGTCGTCTGATGGCGATCGGTGACTCCGAGTGGGATTCGTAGATAGCCGTTAGCCGTTAGCCGTTGGCAAGAGAGCGGGAAACGGAAAACTCGACGGCACCAGCGACCGCGGCCCGACAGGCGCGTCGAAGATTCCCAGCCCAACCCGGTCGGGAAACGGAGAACCGGTTAATCGCCCAACAGCAGTAGCGCGGCGGTGAACGCGTCCTCTGCGGCGTCATCGGGCTCGACGCCGCCGCTGAGGTCGGTGCCGTCGACCGCCATCACACGCAGATTAGGGAGCGCGAGCGACCAGCCATTGGGAAGGAAACGGACCATCGCCGGTCCGGGCGATCCCGCCGTCGGTGACCCGATCAGGGTCACCCCGGGCACTTCGCTCAACATCCACGCCAAAGTCTCGGCGACGCCAACTGTGCCCGGTCCGATCAGCACAGCCACCTCTCCGTCGTACACCCCGGTCGGCAGGGGCGTCACCGAGAGGCTTCCGGCATCAACGAACCCATCGCTTGCCCGCACGGCGAGGGCGGCCACCTGCCGAGGCCGGGGAACCAAGCGGCTGGCGATGAGCAACACGTGGTCGATCGACCCGCCATCGGTGGACCTGAGGTCGAGGATCAGTGCGGGTGCAACAGAGATTGCGTTGTCGATGACTCGCGCCGCTTGGCGTTCCGAGGCCTCCTCGTCGTCGCCAAACGACCCGAGCCGGCGAAAGCCCACATATGCGATTCCCTCGCCCACCGTCCCGACATCGATGCCGCCGTTGCCGGCCTGGGTCGTCCCGGGGACCGGAGGGATCGGTTCAGTGGAGCCGGCCGGCCACACCTCCCCCGCGCCGAACATCAAACGGATCTGGACGTCACCGAGCGGCTCGAGCAGGGCGATCATCGCCTCCCGCAGCCGCAGCCCGCCACCGGCCAGATCGGCGGCGAGCGCGGCGCGGCGATCAGACCATCCCGAGTCCAGCGGAGGCGCCAGGTTCTCCTCCACCGTTGCCGCCAGGACCGCAAAGACTCCCGCCGGGTCGAAGGCATCCGGATCGTCGAGGCATGATTCGGGGAGGAACTCGATCGGATCGAACCGAAGCAATCGGCCGGCATCGCGCACCACGAGCCGTCCACCCTCCAACGAAATCACGTCGCTGATCCCGCGCGCCCCACCGCTGGCGACGGACATGCAGTGAGCCGAGCTGTGCTCGTAGATCTCGACGGTGCCGCCGTCGATCGAGATGAACGTGCCCCAGCCTTCTGACTCCCAATTGCCCTCGAAGGGCTCTGCCTCCCGGGCTCCCGTGTTGCAGGCGGCCGCGACGATCCCGAGCAGGGCAACCAGGCCGAGAGCTCGCCGCCTCACGTTGCCGCGGCGTACAACTCGTCGAGAGCGTCCTCGACCCGGGACACGAAGACATCGAGGTCGGGGACTGCATCCCAATCCGCGGCGAACCCCCAATTGAGCATGCCGTCATACGAGAAGAGTGCCACCCCCAAACCGTGGTTCACCCATAGCGGGACCATGGGAAAGATGCGCTCGAGACGGGACTCGAGCATGTACAGAGGTATCTGCGGCCCGGGGACGTTCGTGATCGTCATGTTGAACGGGCGCGCCGTTGCCGCCACCACCCGGGCGGCCAAGGTCAGCACGGTCGACGGGGTGAACGAGGCGCTCTGGGTCAGCATCGCAGCTCCCAGCGCCTGATCCGTCTCCTTGAGATGCTCCGTCGAGGCCGCGACCGATCTCAGCCGCTCCACCGGGTCCGGCTCGGCGATGGGAAGATCCAGGAGCCACATGGTCACTTGGTTGCCGAGGTGGTTCGACGCCGCTTCGGCCCTGATCGAGACCGGCACCATCGCCCGGAAGTCGATGCCCTCGACGGAAAAGTCGCGGTCTTCGAGGAGGAACGACCTGATGGCTCCGGCCACGGCGGCGATGACGACGTCGTTGACGGTGCCGCCCAGCCCGTTCTTCACCGCCTTGACACCGGCGAGGTCGGTGGTCAGGTGGGCGATGCGCCGATTGGGACCGATCTTGCGGTTCAGCGGCGTTGCCGAGGCGTTCACGAACCACCCGGATCTGGCGGAATGGGTCATCGCCATGAGGCGATGGCGCAGCTCGTTGCCTAGCTCCCTGGTCTCCTCGCGGAACCGTCGCAGGCTCTTGACGGCCTCGGCCGGGATCTGCAGTCGTCGCAGCCCCTCGTCGATCAGCAGGTCGGACGGCGATGGAGCGAGACGCGGCTCGAACACGTCCATGTCGCCGAGGTCGTCGGAAGGAGCCGGGGCCAGCAGCACCCTGAGCAGATCGACGCCGCCGACACCGTCGATCATGCAGTGATGGACCTTGGTCACTAGGGCGAACCGTCCGTCCTCGAGGCCTTCGATCACGAGCACCTCCCACATTGGCCGCGACCGGTCGAGGCGCTGGCTGAGGAAGCGGCCGCTCATCTCCCGCATCTGCTCGAACTTCCCCGGACGGGGCAGCGCAACGTGGCGTATGTGATGAGTCAGATCGAAGTGGGCGTCGTCCACCCAAACCGGGTGCCTTTCGATCGGAATCCACTGCAATTTCTGGCGATATCGCGGGACGTACTGGAGACGGGCACCGATGAACGTACGCACGGCGTCGATGTCGATCCCGCCGTCGGCGGCGCGCAGCGAATCGCCCGGCTCGAAGACGAGGGTCGCCCCGACGTGCATCGGGTTGGCAGGCCCCTCCATGATGAGGAAGGTGTTGTCGAGAAAGGAGAGGCGCTCGTAGTGGGTCATGCGAGACGAGAGTACGCGTTCCCAGTAGGTCGTAGGTCAAATGGCCAAGAGCGGCGAGTCCGCTAGACAGAGACCGCCACGAAGACCACGAAGACCATCAGCAAGACTGCCCCCTCCCAGCGCTCGACGCGCCCGGTGAGGCTGGCGGCGCCGGCGACAACACCGGCGCCTGCCATAAGTACCAACGCACCGTGGAAGGTGACGTCGACGACGCCGGGGCCGATCAGTCCGGCGAGCCCGGCGACCGCCAGCGTGTTGAACAGGTTCGAGCCAAGCACGTTTCCCAGCACGAGGTCCGTCTGCCCGCGCCGGGCGGCCGCCAGAGCAGTCGCCAGCTCGGGAAGCGAAGTCCCGATCGAGACGATGACCAGCCCGACGAATGCGCTCGAAATCTCCAAGTCGTCCGCCAGGCCAGTGGCACCCCGCACCAGCAAGTCTGCCCCGACGAGCGTCACCGAGAGCGTCGCCAGGGCGACGAGCCACTCACGGCCCACCGAGCCGACCCACTCCTCGAACTCGGTCGCAACCACCGGGACCGTTCCCGCCCTGACGTCTGACTTGCCCCAGAAGATGAGCAGCACCGCGGCGACGACCATGCCGACCATCAGGCCGGTCGCCTCGAGTCGTCCCAGCTCGAGATTCCACAGCAGCAGGGCGAACACACCGAGCGAGACGAACATCAGAGCCCCCTCGCGCCGGATGGTCCGCAGCCTGGAGGCGATCGGCATCACCAGAGCCGTCGAGCCGAGAACAAGGGTCATGTTCGCCGTGTTGGAACCGACGACGTTCCCCAGAGCGAGATCGATCTCGCCCCGCCCCGCTGCCAGAACCGATACCAGCAGCTCCGGGGCCGAGGTGCCGAGCCCGATCACGAGCGCCCCGATGAGAATGGGCGAGAGCCCGAGCGCGGCCGAGATCCGGGACGCCGAGACCACGAACCGGTCGGCCGCAAGCGTGAGCAAGGCGAGACCGCCCACCAGAAGGGAGAGGGAGAGGACCATCGACCGCCGATCGTACCCGGCAGACGGGGGCCCTCCGACAACCGATACCCTTGCCTCATGACCTGGACCGAACACGGAGAAGGCGTCTTCTCCCGGCGGTACAAATCACTCGACCTCAACATCGGCGCCGTGATCTGCGACGGCGGGACACTGATCATCGACACCAGGGCACACCACGAACAGGCCCGTGACCTGATCCGGGACCTGCGAGAGATCACCGATCTGGAGGTGAAGTGGGTGGTCAACACCCACCACCACTGGGACCACACATTCGGCAACGGTGAGTTCTTCGAAGCCGCCATCTGGGGTCACGAGCGTTGCACCACGGCGTTGGCCGATCACGGCCACGAGATGCGAGAGAAGGTCAAACGGCTCGCTCCGGAACACGCCGACCAGCTGGACGAGGTTCTGATCCTGCCCCCTCAGCACACCGTGAACGACTCCACGACCGAGACGTTCGGAGGACGTGCGATAGAGCTCCGCCACCTCGGGAGGGGCCACACCGACAACGACCTCGTGGTTCTCATTTCCGGGGTCGTGTTCGCCGGAGACCTCGTCGAGGAGGGGGCGCCACCCTCGTACGGCGATGCTTTCACGCTCGAGTGGCCCGACACGGTGGCCCGCCTGCTCGATCTCGTGGACGGTCCCGTCGTGCCCGGCCACGGAGCGACGGTTGATGCCGACTTCGTGGGAGCCCAAAGGGACGATCTGGCCGAAGTCGCCCGCCTCGCCAGGGAGCGGCACGCCGACGGCATGACCTGGGAGCAGGCCGCCACCGCCGGAGGACCCTTTCCCGCCGACTCGCTCAACCAGGCCTTTCGGCGTGCCTGGGCCCAGATCGGAACGGCGTCGTGAACGAGGCTCCGCGCTGGTTCCGTGACGCTCTGAAGCACGAACCCCGGCAGTCGGTGGTGATGGTGGAGGAGACCGAGATCAACATCCTCGAATGGGGCGAGCGGGGCGCACCGGGCCTCATCCTGGTGCACGGAGGCGCGGCCCACGCCCGCTGGTGGAGCCACCTCGCCCCGATGTTCACCGAGCACTACCACGTCGCTGCACTCGACCTCAGTGGGCATGGCGACAGCGGGGACCGTGAGCGCTACTCGCATGCGTTGTGGGCCCAGGAGATCCTGACCGTATGCACAGCAGTCGGGTTCACTCGTCCGCCGGTCATCGTGGGACACTCCCTCGGCGGGCTCGTCGCCATCCAGACCGCGGCCACCTACGGAGATTCTCTGGCCGGAGCGGTGATCGTCGACTCGCCGGTGCGGCGACCCGACCCCGAATCCGAGGAGGGGACCCGGGGCCGTGCCTTCCGGGCGCCGGGGACGTACCAGGACCTGGAGACCGCCCTGACCCATTTCCACCTGATCCCGCCGCAGCCCGACCCTCCGCCGTGGATCCTCGATCATGTGGCACGCCACTCGCTTCACGAGACCGAACACGGCTGGACGTGGAAGTTCGACGCCAACCTCTTCACTCACACGATGGTGCCGATGAACGAGCAACTCGCATCGGTCCGGTGCCGGGTGGCGGTGTTGCGCGGGGAACACAGCGTCGTCGTCCCCCAAGACACGGCCGAATACATGTACGAGCTGATGGGACGGGTCTCACCGATGATCACGATCCCCGAGGCCCACCACCACCTTCTGCTCGACCAGCCCCTGTCGTTCGTGACCGCCCTGCGAACGCTCCTCGCCGACTGGGAGCACAGCGTGCCGTTCGAGAGAAGGGATTAGGTCGGAAGGTGTTAGGTGTTAGACGTTTCTTTCCTAATGCCTGATCCCTAACGACTAACTCCTATCTCAGCTCCTCGATGCACTCCGGGTAGTTGTTCGCCACCTTGTTGACCAGGGTGGAGACCGGATACTCGGCCATCTGGGAGGCATCGAGCGGGACCAGCATCGAGCGGAGCACTTCGACGTCTTCGAACCCGGGGTCGAGCCAGTCATTCCAGCGATCCTCTGTGAGCACGACCGGCATACGATCGTGGATCGGAGACAAGAGCTCGTTCGG
This sequence comes from Acidimicrobiia bacterium, assembly GCA_036478235.1. Taxonomy (GTDB): domain Bacteria; phylum Actinomycetota; class Acidimicrobiia; order Spongiisociales; family UBA11373; genus JACZWZ01. The sequence continues at coordinate 17,929 of JAZGDZ010000117.1, forward strand.
CCCGGTGGTGATGACCGTGCACGAAGTGATCCGCTCTCCGTCCTCATTCCGCCACGACGCCCACAATCCAGCGAGAGTCAGCGGCGACCCGTCCTTGCGAAGCACGTAGTGCGGAAGCTTGCCGCCGGACTCCTTTCGCTCCCACTCGAAGAAACCGTCCACCGGAATGATGCAGCGGCGGCCGATGAACGACTCCTTGAACGAAGCCTTGGTGTGGACAGTCTCGGCCCGGGCGTTGATCTGACGTGCCCCGATCTTCATATCCTTGGCGAACCATGGGATCAGCCCCCAGCGGAAGGTGCCCAGGAGGCGAGCGCCATCGTGCTCGGCGACCGCGTACACCTGATCGGTAGGGGCGACGTTCCACGAGGGAGCCAACGACTCGGAGAGGGACGGAGCAGCGCCGAGGTGCTCGGCGTACTCGGTCGCATCGTGTGCCTGTACGAAGCGGCCGCACATGGCACTGAGTGTCGCAGACATCAGACATCAGACATCAGACATCAGACATCAGACATCAGACATCAGACATCAGACATCAGACATCAGACATCAGACATCAGACATCAGACATCGAAGAGGATCTCATTCTGAGATCTGAGATCTGAATTCTGAGAT
>JAZGDZ010000118.1:0-4338 GCA_036478235.1 Acidimicrobiia bacterium
CGATGAGGAGCAGCACGTTGAAGGGGGCCGAAAGATGATTGTCGGAGCGTCTACTGGGTCCGTTCCCTACCTGACGACCAACAGATGGTGGAGGTCGACCGGGCGATGACGGAGGACTATGGGATCGATCTGCTGCAGGTGATTGAAAACGCAGGGAGTAATCAAGGCACGCCGCTTGGCCACCCCACCCAATCCACAGCATGCGGCGATATCTCAGCAGCAAGAGCACATGGTCACTATGGTCGCCTCGTCGTGGTCGCCCAGGAGGAGCGGAACGTCGAGATGATGCTTAGGGATGTGGCGCCTTCGGTCACCGAGCTGGCCGGCGATTTCCGTGTGTATGTGCAGGACTTCGCCGGCTACACGTGAGGAGCCGGGCGCAGCCAGACTTTGAGGGGCTAACGAGGCGTGGTGATCTGTGACAGCGGGGGATCGGCGGACTGCGGCGGTGACCGGTGTGTACGGGCGGCCGGTGTCGTCTCCATGTGTCGGGTGTGCATCCGTCGGTTAGAGCGGTCGCAGCGTTGGCCGCGCGGCCCAGCCTCCATGAGGAAGGGCCTCGGCCGGACGCCCGTTCTTGCCGTCCAAGGGCCGTGGCCGGGAGGCGTCTGGGGTGACTGACCAAGCGCAGCGGTGGTTGGAGATTGGCAGAGTGCCTGCCGCACTCCGAGGTGGGATCGCCACCGTCTCCGACCGGGCATTCTGCTACTCGGGTCGCAGCGGCAACTTGACCGGGACGGGTCCTCAGGGTTTTTTCTACGAGGACACCCGATTCCTGTCGAAATTTCGCCTCCTCATAAACGGCACCGATCCCGAGGTCGTGGATGCGTCGATGATCGAGGCCGACGAGGCCATCTTCCAGCTGCGGTGTCACGTCGCCGGCGAAGAAGAACTCGAGCCGGGGCTGCTCGTGAGCCGGCACCGGTATCAGAGCGACACGCTGCACGAAGACGTGATGGTAGAGAACCGAAGCGGCGATTCGACCACGGTTAGCGTCGAACTGATCGTGGGGACCGACTTCGCTTCTCTTCTGGACGTTCGCCTGGCGGGGCCGACAAGGGAGCGTGTGGTGCGAATCAGCCAATCCGGCGATGGCATCCGGTTGAGCTACGGGTCCGAAGCGATCGATCTGGCGACATTGATCTCTACATCTGAGCGCGGAGACGTCGGCGACCAGGCCATTCGCTTCTCGGTGACCCTAGCTCACGGCGCGCTCTGGAAAACGTGCGTCGATGTCGTTCCGGAGCGAGGCGGGGAGGCAGTGCCGGTGGGCAGAAGCTGCACGATCGGGCACTCCGGGCACCGACTGTTAGTGGGCCCTGCGACGGTAGCCGATACCCCCCTCTTGCGGTCATCTGCCGATGCCCTCGAACACCTGTGGACACAAAGTGTCGCCGACCTCGCTGCCCTCGAGTTCTCACTCGACGGCCGTCGTGCCTACGCCGCCGGGATCCCGTGGTTTGTCGCGCTGTTTGGTCGCGACAGCATCATCACCGCCATTCAAACCATGCTTCTGGGCCACGGGGCATCGCTGGAGACGGCCGAGCTGTTGGCGAGTCTGCAGGGTCACGAGACGAACCCGATCACCTCCGAAGAACCCGGCAAGATCCTCCACGAGGCCCGGTTCGGCGAACACAGCCTGGAGGTGGCCGGGGGGAGCCGGTATTACGGCACAGTCGATGCGACTCCACTGTTCTGCATGCTGCTCGGTGAGCTGTGGGATTGGGGGTGTGACTCGGCGAGGCTGGAGAAGCTGTTGCCAGCGGCTCGGGCCGCGGTCGGGTGGATCGAGCACCGGCTCCAGGTCGGGGACGGGCTGCTGACCTACGAGGGCGATGCCACCCACCTCGTGAACCAATGCTGGAAAGACTCGCCTGGTTCGATGGTCGACGGCGCGGGCCACCTCCTCGATCCTCCCATCGCGGTGGTCGAGGCCCAGGGGTACGCCGTGGCCGCATTGCGGGCGGTTGCCCTGCTGGAAGCCGAGCTGGGCGCAGCGTCGCGTTCGTCGGCTTGCCTTGCCATAGCTGAGGAACTCCAGCAACGCATCGAGGACCGGTTCTGGCTCGACGAATTGGGGACCTTCGCGATGGCGATCGGCGGTGATGGGCACGTCGCCGACGCGTTGGCCTCCAATCCCGGTCATCTGCTCTGGGCGGGAGCCGTGCGACCCGAGCGAGCTGCTGCCGTTGCGGCGACATTGGTGGGAGACGAGCTCTGGTCCGGGTGGGGCGTCCGAACCTTGTCCTCGAAGAACCCGGCCTTCAACCCTGTCTCCTACCACCGAGGCAGCGTCTGGCCGCACGACACGATGCTCTGCATCGCAGGGCTGTTCAGATACGGCCACAACGACGAGGCACTGACACTGGTCGGCGGGCTCCTGGCCGCAGCCCCTTATTTCTCCTATCAGTTTCCGGAGCTGTTCTCAGGATTCGGGCGCGGCGCAGTGCCCTACCCGGTCAGCTATCCGACGAGCTCGGCGCCACAAGCTTGGGCTGCGGCGGTGCCCGTCTACCTCACGCAGACGCTCCTGGGCATTCGCCCCGAGGTCTCTGGACGGGGCTTCGTGGCGGTATCGCCGAGGTTGCCCGAAGGGGTTGAGCTCCGCCTCGAAGGCGTGCCGGTGGGCGATGGCCGGCTGTCAGTGAGAGCCGAGGGGGGCGTTGCCCAGCTGCTCGAGGTGCCGAAAGGTCTCGATATCGTCGTGCGCTGAGGTCGGTGGCCTACGTTGTCCATTGCGGGCCGACCAGACGAGCGGACACCCCATAGCCTCTCCGACGATGACGGTTGACAGAACGGTCTTCTCAAGCTTCTATCAGGATCTGTAGCTGAGACATCGTTGGTGGGCGACCATGCGGATCCTCCAAATAGCCCCCCCGTGGTTTCGGGTTCCGCCCGAGTCCTACGGTGGTATCGAGCTGATGGCGTCCGTGCTGGCGGACGGGTTGGCGCGGGCCGGCCACGACGTCACGCTGGTGGCTTCCGGTGGCTCCCGCACGGAGGCTCGCCTCGTGTCCGTCTTCAATGAGCCTCCCACCGCGGAGCTGGGTAACGCGTTCATCGAGGCGGCACATGTGCTGGCGGGTTATTTCGAGGCGGGCTCGTACGACGTCGTCCACGACCACAACGACGTGGTGGGCACGGCGCTCGGGGCTGTCTGTGTGTCAACACCCGTCATACATTCCCTCCACTATGGTCTTACGGAAGACCGGCTTCGGCTATATCGGAGCGTCTCGGGGCACTCGCATCTGGTAGCCATCAGCCACCACCAAGCCGGCCGCCTGCCCCCTGAGGTTCGCCTCGCCGGCGTGGTGTACAACGGCATCCCCATCGACCGGTACCCCTTTAGAGAGGAAAAGGAGGACTTTCTCCTTTTTGTGGGTCGTGCCAACCGAGAGAAGGGACCGGAAGTGGCGGTCGAAGTGGCGGGTCGGCTGGGCAAACCGCTGTTCATGGTTATCAAGGTCAACGAGCCCTACGAGGTTGTCTACTGGAAGGAAGTGGTGGAGCCGCTTTTGGACAAGGTGGATGTGACCGTTTTTCATCATGCCGGACCTGAGGAGACGGCGGACCTCATGGGCCGGGCAAGGGTGGTGCTTTTGCCGCTGCAGTGGCCCGAGCCCTTTGGTCTTGTCATGGCCGAGGCCAACGCTTGTGGCACTCCGGTCGTTGCCTTTGCGTGTGGTGCAGCTCCCGAGATCATCGCCGACGGGCGATCCGGGTACCTCGTCGAACCCGGAGATATCGACGGCTTCTGCACGGCAGTGGCCCGGGCCGGCTCTCTCGATCCCAGGGCGTGCCGCGACAACGTGGCGAAGAATTTCACCGACCGGCAAATGATCGACGGCTATCTGCAGGTCTATGCCGATGCGATCGCACATCATGTCCGCCCCGATCCGTCCGCGACTGGCTGACAGAGAGCGGAAGAAGGCCAACCAGCCGGCCCCGTCTTCGGTGGTGGCGACGTCCACAAGGCCTTGTCGCTGCTCTCCGACGTGAAGGCGCCGAGAGAGCCGCTTCGGCTCGAGTCGCTTCCCCTCCACTTCTAGTACCGGGAACCGTTCGGGCCGCTCCCCGACGCCTACCAGGCGCTCATCCTCGACGCCGTCCGAGGTGACCAGACGTTGGTCGTGCTCTCCGACGAAGTGCAAGCGTGGTTGAAGCTCTCTGGTGTTGGGCCAGCCTCCTCCCCTGCAGCTCTACCGGCGGGGAACCTGGGGACCGCAGGGCTGGTTGCTCCCGCCGATGGAAAACATCCTGGACGGTGCTCGACGAATGGCTGAGGCGGAGGGGCAGTCATTGGGCGTGGCCATCCGACCAGAACCGGCTGGACCTGTT
>JAZGDZ010000119.1:0-22587 GCA_036478235.1 Acidimicrobiia bacterium
AGAGGTCTACGCGTGTGACGACTCGCAGCAGTCGTTCGTGCGTGACTTCGTGGCTGCGTGGGACAAGGTCATGAACCTCGATCGCTTCGACCTTGCATGATCTGAGCAGACAGGCCCGGTAACTGGGAGGTCGACCGAGAGTGGCGAGAAGTCGCCGAGGACCGGTCAAGCGCCGCGAAGGGTGATCTGGTCGGAGCCGGGCTCCAATCGCGCCGAGGTGTGAGTTTCGAAACGTTGGTGGCCCCAGTAGGACTCGGACCTCGTCCCTCCGCAACACGAAGGGGTCATCGCTCCACGATCCGCGGCTGTGTGTATCGGACAGATCCCTAGCTGTGCGTACTGGAGAAATCCCTGGTGCCTTGTCCGTATCTTGTGCGTGAGACGACGAGAAACGCTGCACGCTGACGAAACACGACAGACGGCAAACTGCCTGCTCAGGCTACGTTTCCGGGGATTCTCCCTGGTCAAAGCGTTGGTCGGAGCGTGTTCCTAAACCGGGTGTCGGAGGTTCGATTCCTCCCCGAGGCGCCAAGGAAAAGCCCAGGTCAATGGCCATTTTCGGGCCTGCAACAGGCAGTCAGTCTTGTTCTGTGTGTTCCCGAGAGATCCCTGACGTTGTACAGACCTGCGACCAGCGCCAGGCCGAACCCGAGCGATATTGCCACCAGGTCACCACCCGATGCCAGGACTGCCCCCGTGCCGATGCCTACGAGGACGAAAGTCCCGTATGCCTCGGCCGCGTACTTCTGCCAGTTTTCCACGACAGGAACTCCCTTCTCTTCCCGATCCTGTCACGGGCACGAGAGATCCCGCCCCCGATGTGTCCCGTCGAGACTACGCGAAGATGTACCGCCGGGACGAGTGAGTGTGAGGGAGAGGGACAGGTGACGGACTTCTACTACTTCTGTGGGCACGAGCAGTGGCAGCCGGAGACTCTCGTCCGCCATGCGGTGCTGGCCGAGGAAGTCGGGTTCGACGGAGTCCTCATCTCCGAGCACTTCCACCCATGGGTAGACGACCATTCGGCCGCCGGATTCGCCTTCGCCACCATCGGGGCGATCGCCCAAGCCACCGCCCGCATGAGGCTGACCACCGGGGTCACCACTCCCCTCTTTCGTTATCACCCGGGCGTGGTCGCTCAGGCGGCGGCCACCCTCGACCGGTTGTCGAATGGTCGGTTCGACCTCGGCGTCGGCACCGGGGAGAACATCAACGAGGGACCGCTCGGGTACGAATTCCCCAGGTACGCCGAGCGAGCGGAGCGAATGCGCGAGGCGCTTCAGATAATGCGCCGGCTGCTGGACGGCGAGAAGCTGACCTTCGAGGGGAAGCATTACCGAACCGACCGCGCCAGGTTGTACAGCCCGCCGATCGGCAACGTTCCCATCTTCATGGCTGCCGGCGGACCCAAGTCGGCCCAGCTCGCCGGCCAGCTTGCCGAGGGAATCATCACCAGCGTGAAGGTGCCTGCCGAAACTTTCGAGCGGGTGATCGAGCCCGCCAGGACGGCTGCGGCGGCCGCCGATCGGCCACAGCCGCGCATCCTCGCCACTCGATGGGCGCTACATGCCGCTTCATCGGACGAGGCGTGGGAATCGCTGCGATCGTGGCGAGGACTGCGCGCTCCGGGACGATTGGAGGCGGTCGATCCGCAGATCCTCAGGGAACGCGCCGACGAGCTCCCCCGCGAAGAGGTGCTCGGCCGCTACCCGATGGCACCCGACGCAGATGCGATGGTCGAGATCTACACGCCGCTCGTCTCAGAACTCGCCGCAGATATCGTCACCTTCCAGGTCGCCTCGATCGATCAGAAAGCCACCATTCGAATGATCGGCGAGGAGGTTCTTCCCCGGCTACGGGGTTGACCTGCGGTCCGGCGCCAGTGCCCGAAGCGCGGTGGCGATGCCGGAGGTGTCGCTCCCCAGAAAGCCGAGTGCGCCGACCCCGATTCCGGCATCGGCGTACTCCTCGAGGCGTTCCCGGATGCGGCCGGGCGGTCCCACGAGCGCCACTTCGTCTATCAGGTCGTCATGCAGTGCCGCCGCCACTCCGGCTCGGTCCCCGGCGGCGAACGCCTTCAGGATCGCCCGGGCCTCTTCGGCGAACCCCATCCACCCCAGAAAGCTGTTGTACACCGGCTGGGCGAAGTACGGCCCGAACCCGGCCCGGATGACCTGGCGGCCCTCGGCGGGGTCATCGGTGACGACGACATGGAATCGGGCCATCACCCCGAAGTCGTCGGGAACCTGCCGACCGACGGCCGCCGCCCCAGCCTTCACCTCGGCGAGCTGGCGGTGCACCGCGTTCGCGGTCATGAGGTTCAAGCAGACACCGTCGCCGAGCTCCCCGGCGAGGCGCAGCATCCGGACACCGAGGGCCCCGACAAAGAGCCGCACCCGCCCCGAGGGCGGCGTCGCCAGGCGGAATCGATCCACCGTCACCGTGTCACCGGAGTAGCTCCGCTCCCCGAAGAGCAGCGCCCTGGTGGCGCGAACCGAATCGGCCACACGACCGAGCGGCGGGGCGAAGTCCCGATCGTGCCAGCTGCGCACGATGATCTCCGACGACGCTCCAACGCCGAGAGCGAGGGTTCGGCCCCGCAGCAGCCCCGACATCGTGCCCGCCGCCATGGCCAGCAGGGCAGGAGAACGGGTGGCCGCGGGCACGACTGCGATCCCGAGCTCCATCTGTGTGGTTGCAGCGGCGATGGCCCCGCCGAGGGCAAAGGCCTCCGGTCCGGCGACTTCTGCGAGCCAGGCCGCCCGGTAGTCGAGCCGTTCTGCTTCGACCGTCAGGTCGACCAGGTCGGAGGGCACTACTCCCGGGCTGGTCGGGCTGAATGCGATCTCCATGCGTCGACCCTAACTCGAAGCCGTCCCGGCCTCCCTAGGATCGGCCTCGATGAAACAGGTCGCCACCGCCGGGGTCCTCGGTCTCGGTGCCGGCTTTATCGGCGGCCTGTTCGGCGTCGGCGGCGGCATCGTGATGGTTCCCGGACTCGTGCTTTGGATGGGCATGACACAGCACCGCGCCCACGGAACATCGGTCGCCGCGATCGTCGCCTCGGCCTCCGCCGCCGCGGTGCCCTTCGCAATCGACTCCCAGGTCGATTGGCAGGCCGCAACGCTGATTCTGCCCGGCGCCCTCGTCGGAGCTTCGGTCGGTGCCCGGTTCATGGGGAAGATCCCGGCGGTGTGGCTGGCTCGCTCCTTCCTACTGCTCACCCTGGCAGCGGCGGCACGCATCGGGCTGGCCTCATGACCGTCGCCGGATTGATCCTGGTCGGGCTGATGGCGGGAGCTCTCGCCGCCTCGCTCGGCGTGGGCGGCGGCGTCATCTACGTCCCCGGCCTCGTGGCGTTTTTCGCATTTGCCCAGCACGAGGCGCAGGGGACCTCGCTGGCCGTGATCATCCCAACGATGGTGCTGGCGGCCTCGATCCACGGCCGGGCGGGCAGGGTGGACTGGAGGACGGCCCTGCTCCTCGGATCGGGCGGCCTGATCGGCGGATGGCTCGGCGCCAGCGTCGCTTTGTCGCTCGAGGCCCCGGTGCTGCGCCGGCTCTTTGCCGCCTTCCTGGTGATCATGGCGGTGCGCATGGTGCGACACACCACCCGCGCCGCCCACACCGACTAGTGCCCTCCTTGTCGATGGCTCTTCGCCTTATGTGGTATGTTTCGCGGTCATGCGTATGCGGCGATTGAACTGGATACTGGCAGCGACGGTCGCCTTTGCGCTCGTCTCCTCTGGTAGCGCGGTTGCTGCCCCGGCTCCCTCCAGGGTCGCCGTCATCATCGGCTTCAATCAGCAGCCTGGGCCACCACAACAGGCCCTGGTGCGACAGGCCGGCGGCACGATCAAGTACACCTACCACCTGGTACCGGCCATTGCAGCAACGGTTCCCGAACCTGCCATAGCCGGGCTGCTGGCGAATCCCAACGTGGCCCGCATCGACCTCGACGGCGAGGTGCACATCATCGACCATCCCACCGGTGATACCGAGCTGGATAGTGGTTGGGGTGTGGCCCATATCGGCGCCGGTGCCGTTCACGGCGGGGGGAATAAGGGCACCGGGGTAAAGGTGGCGGTCATCGATTCGGGGATCTATTACACCCACCCGGATTTGGACGGGAACTTCGCCGGTGGCAAGGACTTCGTCAACGACGACAACGATCCCCTGGACGACAACGGCCACGGCACCCACGTGGCCGGCACCATTGCCGCCGAGGACAACAATCTCGGCGTAGTCGGGGTAGCGCCCGAGGCAGATCTCTACGCCCTCAAGGTCTTGAGTTCCAGCGGCAACGGCTCCTGGAGTGACATCATCGCCGCCTTGCAGTGGGCCGTGGACAACGGGATCCAGGTGACCAACAACAGCTACGGAAGCAGCCTGAACCCCGGGGGCACGGTCAAGGCAGCCTTCGACAACTCAGCCGCGGCGGGAGTAATTCACGTGGCGGCGGCGGGCAACTCCGGCAACCCCAGGGGCAAGGGCAACAACGTGGGCTACCCCGCCCGGTTCGCATCGGTCATCGCCGTGGCCGCCACCGATTCCGGCGATAACCGCGCCAGCTTCTCCAGCACCGGCGACACCGTCGAGCTGGCGGCGCCAGGAGTCGTCATCAACTCCACGCTGTTGGGCGGCGGCTACGGCACCGCCAACGGCACCTCCATGGCCTCTCCCCACGTGGCGGGGACGGCGGCCCTGGTGATCGCCGCCGGGATCGCCGATGTCCGGACCCAGTTGCAGACCACCGCCGACGACCTGGGCGCAACGGGACGAGACGCCCAGTACGGCTACGGCCTGGTCGACGCCGACGAGGCGGCTCCACTTCCGGCCGGGAACCAGGCCCCAGTGGCGGATGCCGGGCTAGACCAGACCGTCAACACAGGTTCCACAGTGCAGCTGGACGGCTCCAACAGCTCCGACCCGAACGGTGACACCATCACCTATGTCTGGGTCTTTACTTCCTGGCCCGACGGCAGCAACGCCACCTTGAGCGAGGCGGACACGGCAACACCCAGCTTTGTGGCTGATAAGGACGGGTCCTACCAGGTCGAGCTGACAGTGAGCGACGGTGAGCTGAGCAGCTCCGACTCGGTGGAGATCACCGCGGCCACAGCAACCGAGGCGACCACCGTCACCGTCGCCTCCATCGACTACACCACCGGGGGCGGCAAGAACCAAGACAAGCACCTGTTCATCACCGTCGCCCTGGTGGACGACCTTGGTAGCTCGGTCGGCGGCGCCTCCGTCTCGATCGACCTGTTCCGTGACGGGTCATTCGTAGCCTCGGGGACAGGCACGACCGACACAGACGGCACGGTGACCTTCAGCTTGAATAACGCGGCATCTGGCTGTTACACCACCACCATCGACGGCGTGACGGCCACGGGCTTGACCTGGGACCTCGACACTCCAACGAACAGTTTCTGTAAGTAGCGAGGTAGGTAACAGGCTTAAGAGCGTCCGCCTATTGGCGGACGCTCCTTCGCGATCGTGACGGCTCTTCGCTGTGTGAGCCCGGGGAGCCCAGCCCCAGGCCGCCGAGGCCACACCACCCGCGCCGCCCACACCGGCGGCGGCCGATCCACTAGGCCCGCGGAGCCATCTCGATCCTGCCGTTGCCGGTGGCGAATCGCCTCAGGTTGCCCGGCGCCGACAGGTGGCGACGCCACAGCAAGATCAGGTAGGCCGCGCCAAGCGCCTCTCCAGCCCACACCAGCGGATCAGAGAGCATGCGTCCCACAAGGGCGACGATGTCGGAGTCGGCGACGCGCGGAAAGTCCCAGCCGAAGAAGGGCCACCAGAAGGCCTCCGGGGTGGCCCAGACGGCGTCCAGGAGGAGGTGGACGAATACACCGATCACCGCACCGATCAGACCGCGCCGTATGGCCGAGCCTCGCCTCGTCACCGCGAGCACGACGAACAGGCCGACGATCGGGAAGGTCACACTGTGGGCGAACAACCGATGCGTCCTGAACACCTCGTTGAAGAAGACCGAGCCGATCGGCTTGTCGATGAGGTCGGAAAGAATCGATCCGACCAGGACCCATCGCAGATCCATCTTCGGATCACGGAACACGTACCTGACTATGAGCGTGGTCACTCCCAGGTGCCACAGAATCACTTGTCCACCTCGTCGAGCGCCTCGTTGGCGAGGGCGTCCGCCACCGTGTTCTGCTCGCGTCGGACGTGGTCGATCGAGGCGTCCTCGAACCGGTCCAGCAGCCTCACCGCCTCTCGCCGCAGAGGTTTCAGGTGAGCGGCCTTCACCCGATACTCCCCGTTGACCTGCTTGACCAGCAGCATGCTGTCGAGGCGCACCTCGATCGACTCGACGCCCATGTCGAGCGCGGCTTCCAGTCCGGATATCAGCGCCCGGTATTCGGCGACGTTGTTGGTCGTCTCACCGATGGCGCCGCCCAGCTGGGCCACTGCGTCACCCGCCGGGTCGTAGAGCACGAAGCCGATGGAAGCAGGCCCTGGATTGCCCCGCGAGGCCCCGTCGCAGTACAAGACGTGCCGGTCCATCACAGGGCGAGGATTCGCCGACAGTGGATACAGCGGGGCGGAAACGCCTTAGCGGCTTGAAGCTGTTCCGCAGCCGACAGGGCCAGATGGCAGCCTCCACAAACTCCCTCAGCGAGTCTCGCCACCCCGACCCCCTCCTTCGCCGGACGGATGTCTTCATAGAGGGCCAGTAACTCGGCATCGATCATGGGGACCACCCCCGCCTTCTTCTCTTCGAGCCGGGCCACTTCGGCGTCGATCTCGCTCCAGGAATCGGCGACTACTTCCTCGATCCGACCCTTCTCGGAGGCGACCGCGTCTCGCTCTCCTTCGAGCCGGCTCAACGATGCAGCCAGGCCCTCCCCCTCCTCCATGAGCCCGAGAATCAGGTCCTCACGCTCCGAGATTCGACGCCGCAGCATCTCCACTTCGGCGCGCAGGTGTTCGGCGTCGCGGGCGGAGAGGCCTCCTGCATAGAGGCGTTGCTCCTCGCGGTGGGCCTTCTCCTCGTCGATCTTGAGCTCGCCGTCGGACTTGTCCGATGCGAGATCGCTCTCGCGGACGCGGTCGGCCAGCGCCGCTATCTCAGCCTCGAGCCCCGCCAGCTCATCGTGTGCCTTCCGGTAGGCGGCGAGCTCGGGAAGGCCCGAGCGCCGATCCAGAAGGCGATCGATCTCGGAGTCGACCGCCTGGAGGTCGACAAGATCTTCGAGGCTGTCGAGGTCTTCCATCACCCGGCCCGGGGGTAGGGGTCGATCAGCCGACCGCGCCGCCGGTCGGCGACGGCAGCGTACAACCTCTTTCGGCCGGGTCGGCTCCGTCCGCCGGCTGCCGGGCCGGCGCCTCGGGAAAACGGGCCCCGGCGGCCCCGTCATCCGGCCGTCTCGCCGGCGCCATGGACCGGGTACGACCACTCACCGCCGCACTAGACACCACTAAGAGTGTTGAAATAGGGTCGAGGCCCCTGATACTATGACCACTCTGAGTAGCTAGGACGCCACTTAGGCGTCCACGGAGTGAGGACGCGCGTAGGAGGGACATCGGTGACACAGGTACGGCGGCCGCTGCTGGCGGCGCTGGCACTGTTCACCGCTGCCATCACTCTCGACCGGATGGGGGTGGGCAGCGGCCAGGTCGTGGCGACGCACGCCTACGTGATCGCGCTGCTGGCGATCGCGCTGCCGTTCGTCTCGCCCTCCATGCGCCGTTCGGGCCCGCTGGTGGTTCCGATCGTCGCCGCGGCCGGCCTCCTCGGATACTCGGCCGCCTCCGCCTCCGGTTTCTTCGGGCAAGGCGCGGCCCACGCCGCAGCCACCGAGGTGGCACTCGTCGCCCTCGGGGGCTGGCTCGGCTGCCGGCTGTCGACCGCGCTCGACCAAATGGATGATCTTCTCGCCACCGCGGCCCTCGGCGAGCCGGTGGCGATCGACCTGTCGGGGCCGGCGGCCGCCAACGAGATTCGCGTCGAGCTGGCGCGCAGCCGACGCCACGATCGCCCGCTGTCCGTCACCGTGCTCGCCCCAACCCCGCGCGGTCTGGCTCGTGCGGTCGAAAGCACCTCGCTTCAGGTAGACCGATCGGTGCGCACCCGCTTCCTCTTCGGGGCCCTCGCCCACACCGTGGCTTCCCAGCTGCGGCGGTCGGATCTGCTGTTCGAGCATCGCCCCAGCAGACGCCTCATAGTCCTCAGTCCGGAGACGAACGGCGAGGGCACGTCGCTGCTCGTCGAGAGGATCCTCGATGCCACGGCTCGCTCCGGAATAGAGACGACCGCCGGTAGCGCATGCTTTCCCATGGACGGAATCGGGTTCGATTCGCTTGTCGCCCACGCCGAAGCAGAGATGGCTGCCGACCCGGCGCCCCGGCTCCGAGCCGTCGAACCGGGGGGTACGGCGTGACCGCCCCGGCCATCCGCCCGGCACTGTGGTCCGGACACGATTGGGTCGATCAGCTCAAGCCGGAGCACAGGCTCCTCACCGGCAGGCCCTACGACATCCTCAAGCGCGCCTTCGATCTCACCGTCGTGCTTGTCACGCTCCCGGTGTGGCTCCTGGTGATGGCGGTGTGCGCGGCGATGGTCAAGCTCGACGACCCCTCGGCACCGGTCATCTTCGCCCAACGGCGGGCGGGCCTGGGAGGTGCCCCCATCACGATGAACAAGTTCCGCACCATGGTGCCCGACGCCGATTCGATGCAGGAGGAGTTGGAGCACCTGAACGAGCTCGAGCTCCCCGACTTCAAGATCACCGACGATCCGCGCATCACCCGTCCCGGCCGCTTCCTCCGCAAGACGAGTCTCGACGAGCTGCCCCAGGTCTGGGACGTGCTAGTCGGACGGCTGAGCCTGGTCGGCCCCCGCCCCAGCGTTTTCATGACAGACGCCTACCTCCTGTGGCAGACCGAGCGCCTCGACGTCAAGCCGGGCATCACCGGGCTGTGGCAGCTGTACGGACGCGGTTTTTCCAACATGGACGACAAGACTCGCCTCGACATTGCATACGTGCAGCGCCGCAGCCTTTGGTTCGACATCCAGGTGCTCATTAGGACGATCCCCGCAGTGATCACGCAGCGCGGGGCCAAGTGAGGAGCGGCCGATGGACTTGAAGAGCACGCTAAAGGCACTCCGCTCCGGCTGGTACCTTCTCGCCGTTGGTCTGCTCATTTCGTTGGCGGTCGCCTTCACACTCCACCGTTCCGCGCAGCCGATCTATGAGGCGACGGCCTCATTCGTCGTGTCCCCCGGCGCCGGAGCCGCCCCCAGCACCGTCACTGAGGGTGTCAAGACCCTGGACTCGTCGCGCAGCCGGTCGATCATGACCACGCTCACCGAGATCTCCGTCAGCACCACCGTGCTGGCAGAAGCGGTGGCGAAGCTCGGCATCGACGACGGAGCGATAGATGCCTACCGAGCCTCCTCGGTCGTCGTGCCGGAAGCCAATGTGATCGAGACCACGGTGGCCGGACCGGACGCCGCAACCGCCTCTGCATTGGCCACCGTCGTCGGCGACATCGCCGGGCTGCGCTTCATCGCCTTGTATCAGATATACGACGTGGTTGTTCTCGACCCGGCCACGACGCCGACTGCACCGAGCAACCCCGGCCTGATCGAGCTGGTCGCCATGTCGGCGGCCCTGGGCCTGCTGGTGGGCGGCGCGGCAGCACTGCTGCGCGACGCTGCCCGCCGCAACCGAGCCCGCACCGTCCACAAGCGGTTGAGCGCATACGACTCGACCGTCGCCGCAATCGAGGATCACGACCGGTTCCAGAGGGCGGGATGACCTTGTCGGCCTTGGGACGGCGGGTCGTCCCGGGCAACACCGGGCCGATCTTGACTGCCGCCGCCGTCGCCGGGCTGGGGGCAGCAGCGGCCGTGCTGGTGGATCCCGTCGTGGCTCTCGCCGGCGTCGTGGGCGCACTCGGAGCGGCGGCACTGCTCTTCGACCCGGCGCTGGGACTCGGCGCCATGGCCGTGTTCGCCGTGATGCGGCTCCCCGACGTCGCCACCGACTTCCACGGTGCTCCATCTCTGTTCACGCCGCTCGTGGCAATCATCGCGCTCGCGCTGGCAATCCACGCCCTCTCCACCGGGCGTCGTCCCGCCGGAGGCTGGCGGGCAGCCGCCGCTGCCGGATCGATGATCGCAGTGGCCCTGGCCAGCCTTCTCTTTGCGGAGGATCCCGCCGGCGGTCTCAAGGAGCTGGAGGCGCTGGCCAAGGATGGCGCCGTGGCGGTGCTCGCCGGGATGCTCCTCTTCAGAGCCCACCAGCTCCGAACCGTCACCTGGATCCTTGTCGGGGGCGGCTTCACCCTCTCCGTGCTGTCGGTGCTCCAGTTCGCCACCGGGAGCTTCGATCTGGTGTACGGCGGATTCGCCCAGTCGGCCGTCCAGAACATCGCCGGATCGACCGACGACGTACGAATCTCGGGACCGATCGGCGACCCCAACTTCTACGCCCAGTGGCTTGTCATGCTCGTCCCACTGGCGATCGACCGCTTCGGAGACGAGAACCGGGGACCCCTGCGAGTGCTCGCCGCCGCCGCCGCGGTGCTCTGCTCCGTAGCCGTGGTGCTCACCTTCTCGCGCGGCGGCCTGATCGCCCTGATCGCGGTGCTCGGGCTGATGGCCCTTCGCCACCCACCCCGGCTGCGGACCCTGGCCGGCCTGATAGCCGTCGGCGTGCTGGCTCTTCCGCTCGTTCCCAACGGCTACGTCGACCGGGTGAGCGCCCTGACCGACATCGGAGGCGTCGACGCCGCTACCGACCCCTCCATAAGAAACCGTGGGGCCCAGTTCAACGCCGCCTGGGAGATGTTCTCCAGCCGGCCACTGTCCGGTGTGGGCTACGGCAACTACATCGAAAGGTACAACGAATACGCCCGCGACCTCGGAGTCGATCTGACCCGAAAGCCGCGTGAAGCGCACAACCTCTTCATGGAGACCGCAGCCGAAACCGGGGTTCCGGGCCTGATCGTCCTCGGAACCGTGTTCACGGCGGCGTTCGCCGCGCTGCGGGCCGGAAGACGTCGCTTCCGCGCGATGGGCGACCACCGGGCGGATGGCATCGGGTATGCCCTGGCGGTTGCCCTCATCGGATACCTCGTGACCTCGATCTTCCTCCACATGGCGTTCGCCCGACTCGTGTGGCTGCTCCTCGGTCTCGCTCTGGCCTTCCCGTCCACGGCGCGCGCCGAGGATCGCGCCCGCACCGAAGTGCTCTTGGAGGCGCCGGGATGACCACCACCGATCTCGACCGGGATCACCTCGGCCAGGTCGCAGCCCGTGCGGTGGCGTGGAACTATGCCTCGTTCGCCTCGGGGAAACTCCTCGTCCTCGTCACGATGGCCGTGCTCGCCCGGCTTCTCACCCCGGAGGAGTTCGGCATCGTCGGCTTTGTGACCCTGGCCGTCGCTTACCTGTCGGTTCTCAAGGATCTGGGCCTGGGGGCGGCCGTCATCCAGCGCCGCGGTGACGTCGAAGAAGCCTCGCAGACCGTGTTCGTGATGAATCTCGTGATCGGGGCGATCCTCACGACGGTCACCGCGTTGAGCGCCCCACTGGTTGCCGGGTTTTTTCGCGAGCCGCTGGTCACCCCCTTACTGAGGGTCCTCGCTTTCAGCTTCATTCTCGAATCGCTCGGCTCGATGCACGTCGTGCTCCTGCGGCGTGATCTCGCCTTCCGCCGAAAACTCGTCCCGGACATCGGCCGCTCCATCGTGAAGGGTTCGGTGGCCATCGCCACCGCGGCCACCGGTTTCGGTGTCTGGGCCCTGGTGTGGGGGCAGCTGGCAGGGGTGATCACAGCCGTGGTGCTCTCTTGGGCCGTGGTTCCCTGGAGGCCGTCGTTCCGGTTCCACCGCCACCTGCTTCGCCCACTCGCCCGGTTCGGCGCCCCGATGCTCGTGACCGACATCCAGTACGCCATCTGGTCCAATCTGGACTACGTCGTAGTGGGGCGCATGCTCGGAGACGCTGCTCTCGGGGTCTACACGCTCGCCTACCGGCTTCCCGAGTTGCTCATCCACTCCGTGTGGCGCGTCCTGGCCGGTGCGATCTTTCCGGTGTTCAGCCGCCTTCAGGATGATCGAGATGCCCTGCGACGAGGGTTCCTCGCCACCATCCGCTACACCCAGATGGTCATCGTCCCCCTCAGCCTGGGGCTGCTGATCACCGCCCAGCCGGCCGTCGACGTCCTGTTCGGCGAACGCTGGGGAGCGGTCGCCCCACTCCTCCAGGTGATGGCCCTGTTCTCATTGGTCGCATCCATCGGGGTAAACGCCGGCGACGTCTACAAGGCGATCGGAAGGCCGGACATTCTCGCCAAGCTGTCGCTGATCGAGCTGGTGGCGTTCGTGCCGGCCCTGGTGTACGCGGCGCGGTTCGGAATCATCGGCGTGGCCTGGGCCCACGCCGCGGTGGCGACCGTCGACACGGTGATCCGCCTCATCGTCGCCCGTGCGCTCATCGGAACGTCGTTGCGCGACGTGGCCCGTCAGCTGGTCCCGTCCCTTGCCGCCGGAGCCTGGCTCGCCGCAGCCGCCATCCCGACTCTCGCCGTCACATCCGGGCTGGCACCCCTCCTCTCCTTGGTGGCCACCGGAATCACCGGTGCCGCCGCGTACGCAATCGCCCTGTGGCGCCTCGACAATGCGGCCGTGCGACGCCTGGCGGGGTGGGTCGGATTCGGTCGAGCCGCGGGAGAATCGTCGTGACCGCCAATCCCCGCCGCCTTCGGATCGCCCCCCGAACCGAAGCCGGCCGGCTGCTCAAGGTTCTGTATCTGATCGACTCGCTCGGTCCCGGCGGCGCCGAGCGCCTCATGGTGCGCCTGCTGCCCCACCTGGACGGCCACAACATCGTGCCGGAGGTGCTCGCCATCCAGGAGCGGGAAGGCAATCCCATCGCCGCGGAGCTGAGCGATATCGGGTTTTCCGTAGAGACGATCGGCATCAGCCGACTCCGGCAGCGAGGAGCCCTCGCCCGGGTTCACGAGGCGATCCGTCGATCTGCTCCGGATCTCGTCCACACCCAGCTCGAGTTCTCGAACATCCTCGGCAGCATCGCCGCTCGCCGGCTCGACATCCCCACAATCGCCACGATTCACACCCTGGATCGGCCCCGGCCCTGGAGCGGACGGGCGGCTCACTTCCGGCTCATGGCGTGGACCCTGAAGCACCGGGCCGATCGAGTCGTGGCGGTCTCGGAGAGCGCACGGATCCACGTGCTGGGCCGCGCCGGCCTCGGCGCGAAGCACACAACGACCATCCACAACGGCATCGATCTGACCGACTACAGCTCGGTCGGCCCCGATCGCCGCGGCCGGCTGCGGGAACAGTGGGACATCGAACCGGGCGCTCCCGTGGTGACAACGGTCGCCGTGCTGCGCCCCGAAAAAGGCGTGGCGGACATGCTTGATGCCCTCCCCCGCCTCATCGAGCGGAGGCCGGATCTCGTCTACGTGGTCATCGGAGACGGACCGGCCAGATCGGCCCTCGAACAGCGGACAGTCGATCTCGGCCTCCGCTCGTCCGTCCGCTTCGTCGGACACTCGAGCGATGTCGCCGGCGCACTCTCCGCCGCCGACTATTTCGTCCTTCCGTCACACACCGAAGCGCTGCCCACCGTCGTGATCGAAGCGATGGCGTCGGGCCTGCCGATCATCGCCACCGCCGTCGGAGGCGTCCCCGAGATGATCGAGTCGGGCTCCACGGGCGTGCTCGTGGAGCCGCACAATCCGGGGCACCTGGCCGACGCTTTGGCACGGCTCCTCAGCTCACCCCGGCAGGCATCAGCGATGGGACGCGCCGCCCGGCGAGCGGCGGCCACGCGGTTCGACATAGAGCGCCAGGCTGCCCGACTGGCCGACGAATACCGGGTGCTCGTCGCCCGCCGGAAGGCATCGTGAAGATCTTTCTGATCGAGCCGGATGGCGCCGGGGGCATGGTCCATTACGCCTATCAGTTGGCAACGGCGTTGAGCCGACAAGGCGCCGAAGTGACTCTCATCACCGGACACCACTACGAACTGGGCCACCTGCCCCACGAATTTCGGGTCGAGCCGCGAATGCGGCTGTGGCCGGCCATCGGCGGAGCCGTCTCCGATTCGCCAAGGGCGGCGGTCTCCCGCCGCGTCTTCTGCCGATTGCGCAGGCTGGGACGCGGAGTGCGCTACGCCGTCGAATGGCATCGCCTGACGAGGCACCTGATCCGGGAACGGCCGGATGTCGTCCAATTCGCCGTCATCCGCTTCCCCTTCCAACTCGTCTTCCTGAGACGCCTGCGCCGAGCCGGGATCGTCCTCACCCAGATCTGCCACGAGTTCGAGCCCCGCGAGCGCGGCCGCATCGCTCGGACCCTGAACCGCTCCATGTCGGGTGCGGTGTACCGCTCATTCGATCGGATCTACCTGCACGGCGAGGAGACCCGCGACCGGTTCCACCGGGCCTTCGACTTCCCTCGGGGACGAACTGCGGCGATCCTCCACGGGAGCGAGGCCGTATTCCTCGACCTCGCAGCCACACCGGTCGACCTGCGGGCTCGCCTCGGCGTAGAGCCGAACACACCGGTGGCGTTGTTCTTCGGCGGGTTGCGTCCGTCCAAGGGGCTCGAAGATCTCATCGAAGCCTGGGGCATGGCATCCCCCGAGGTGGACGGAGTGCTGGTCGTCTGCGGAGAGCCGGCGGGAACCGACCCCGGCGAGCTACAGCGTCTGGCCGAGAGGTGCGGAGTGGGGGCCACAACCGTGATCGCTGCCCAGTACGTGGTCCTCGACCAGGTGGCGGCAGTGTTCGAGATGGCCAGCGTGGTCGTGCTCCCCTATCGCACTGCGACCGGGAGCGGCGTGCTCCAACTGGCGTTCACATCCGGGCGGCCGGTGATAGCCACCAATCTGGGAACGCTGGCCGAGGACGTATCGCACGGCGAGACCGGGCTCCTGGTGGAGGCCGGCGACGTGCCCGCCATCGCCAGCGCCCTCGTCAAGATTCTCGGCGATTCGGCCGAAGCCGAACGCATGGGACGGGCCGCCCGGGCCGCCGCCCGGGATCATTCATGGGAACCGATCGCGCTCGACATCGTCGCCGAATACGAGGAGCTGCTCCGATGATCGGATGGGTCTTCTGGCTCTCGGTCGGGCTCGTTGGATACGTGTATGCCGGATACCCGTTGCTGGTGACGCTCCTGGCACATCTCCGTCCCCGACCCGCCTGGCCCCGAGCGCCCCTGCCAAAGGTGACCCTGGTCATAGCGGCCTACAACGAGGAGGCCGTACTCGAAGCCAAGCTCGAGGCGGTCCTGCAGCTCGACTACCCGGGAGAGCTACTGCAGGTGATCGTCGCCGCCGACGGGTCGGATGACTCCACGGTCACGATTGCCCGGCGGTTCATCGACCGGGGCGTGGAGGTGGTGCATCAGCCGGAGCGCAGCGGGAAGATGGCTGCGCTCGATCGGGCGATCGCATGGGCAACGGGCGACGTAATCGCCTTCTCCGACGCCAACAACCGGTTTCACACGAAGGCGATTCGCCGGCTGATCGCGCCGTACGCCGACGAGTCGGTGGGTCTCACGGTCGGACGTAAGACGGTCGGGGGCGACTCGGGCCTCGGCTACTCGGAGGGCGCCTATTGGCGATATGAGTCCCACATCCGCCGCATGGAGACGCGTCTCGGATGCACGGTCGGGGCCAACGGGGAGATCTGGGCCATCCGGCGCGACCTGTACCGCAGCCCTCCAACCGGAGTGATCAACGACGACCAATGGATCGCCCATGCCGTGATCCACGCCGGCTTCAACGTGGTGTTCTGCCCCGATGCGGTGTCGGAGGAGGCCGTATCGGAGACCGCGGCAGACGAGACCGAGCGCCGGTCGCGCATGGTGGCCGGCCAGTATCAGGTCTTTTCCGATGCCTCCATTCCGTGGCGGCGCCCTCTCGTGGCCTGGATGCTCGTCTCCCACAAGCTGCTGCGGCTCATGGTTCCGTTCGGAATGATCGGAGCCGGCCTGGCCGCGGCCGCAGCGTCCGTCGCGTCTCCGGGCGGAGGTCTACCGGGTCTGGGTCCCCCTTGGGGCGCCACCGCCCTCGCCGCCCAGGCCGGGTTCTACGGTGTGGCGCTGGCCGGCGCCCGATTGGAGGGACCCCTGGGCCGCCTCGCCTATGTCCCTCGCTTTCTCGTCGACTCCAACATCGCCGCGTTGCGCGGCCTGTGGCGCCACCTCACCGGCGGTCAGAGCGCGGTCTGGGTACGGGCGGACCGGAGGCCGCAATGACGCCGACCAGAATGCCGGTGCTGCAGAGGCCGTCCCGCGACGACCTCATGTCCCTCGGGGCGGAATGGGACGACCTGCTGGCCGCATCCGGTACCGTCCGTCCCTTCCTCACCTGGGCCTGGGTAAGGGCGTGGCTGGCGACCGTCGGCAGCGCTGTCGATCTCGAGATCGTGACGGCGCGCGACCCGGATGACGGGACGCTCCTCGGGGTCGCCCCCTTCTTCGTCGAGACCAACCGAAAATTGGGCGTCGCCATCCGCCGGTTGCGATTGGTCGGCAACGGGCCCGCTGCCCCGGATCACCTGGATCTGCTGGTGCGCACCGACGCCCCCCACGCCGCCGAGGCGCTGTGGAACGCAGTCATCGAGGACCGGCGGTGGGACCTGCTCGACTTCGACGGAGTCGCCTCCGGGGGCAATCTCGCGCGCCTGGTGTTGCGACGCCGCGGCGACTCGACCGAGCCCATCGACTGTCCGTATCTTCCCCTAGAGGGTGGATGGGAGGCGGTGAGAGGGCGGTTCGGCAGGAACCATCGTCAGAACCTCGGGCGGTACACCCGAAAGCTCGACGCCGAATCGGCCCTGCCCGTCTCCGAGTGGATGGTCGCCACTCCCGCCGATCTCGAAGCCACCTTCGACCGGCTCGTCACGATGCACCAGGCGGTGCGGTCCACCAAGGGACAGCCCGGGGTCTTTGCCGACCCCTCCGTCGTGGAATTCCTCCGCATGGCCGCACACGGCTTCTTGGAGACCGGCCGCCTGCGCATGTGGCGGTTGGACGTCGGCGACGATCCGATCGCCGTCGTCTGGTGCATCCGGGCGGGCGACTCGGTCGTCTTCTACACGACCGGCTTCGACCGCCGTTGGGCGAGATTCGGGCCGGGCCGAAGGATCATGGCGAGGGCCATCCGCGGCGCGATCGACGAAGGAGCGACCGAGTTCGACTTCCTACGCGGCGACGAGCCGTACAAGCGGTCGTGGGGCACTCAGATACGCCGGGACGTACGCATCCGTCGGCCGTCGGGCCCCAAGGGAAGGCTCCTGAGCGCGGCAAGATCCATCAGGCGGACGTTGACCGGCCCGCGTCGAGTCGCCTCTTCATCTCGGATCTGAGGAGGCGACGCCCCACAAAGAGCCCGATCCGGGCCGGGCCGGCGACTGTCGCCTCCAAGTCGATCCAGCGCTGCAGCGTGTGCAGAGCAAGCCGATACGGCAACAACGTCTCCCCGGAGTACCCGGCTGCGAAAGTCATTCTCCGCTCCCAATCGTCGGCCGTCGCGGCACGGCGCAGGAGCCCGCCTACCGCCAGCTGGCGCCTCTCGAGCCGGATATCGGTGATCACTCGCGCCACATCGTCCAAGGCGAGACCGCGGCTCCTATTGGGATCGACGACCGCCACACGGTCGTCGGACGTGACCAACACGTTCGACAGGTTGAGATCCCCGTGTGTCTGCGTGGCCGGTTCATCGGCACCCTCGAGTCGCCCGACCCACTCCCGCAGGCCGGCGAAGGCCTGTGGGAGGCCGAAAGGAGCGGCCTTCGCTTCTGTGAGCCGCCCCTCGATGAGGCGTAACCTCTCGAGCTCGGCGGTCGCGTTCCATACGACACGCTCGATGCCTCCGGCCAGAGCGTGGAACAGCGCTAGCCATTCTCCGAGCCGCCCGAACAACACCGATACGTCACCCCGTCCTCCGACGATCCCGACCCGGGAGCGGAGCGGAATGCCCTGCAGCCGGCGCATCACGATCGTGTTGACGCCGCCGACAAAGGCGACGGGCTCGACGGCGGCCAGACCCGGATTCCCCGATGACGCCACCGCGTCGGCGATTTCGACAAGCCCGGCGTACTCCGCCGCCGTGTTCGCCTGCTCGCCGGCGGCAATGGCCGCTTCGAGAGTCCGCGCCTCCTCCCACCGCGGCACCTTGGCGATAAATTCGCCGCCCCGCTCGCCGCCGACCCTGAAACCGAACTGCCAGGACCACTCGCGTTGCTCGGAGCCTCCCCACTCCTCGATGACTGCTCCGGGTCCGAAGCGCGCGATCAGAGCGGTGGCAACGGCGGCGCGGATCGACTCGCTCACGACCTGCCGAGCCGGGACAGGCCGGAGACCTTGGCGACGAACCGGTCCAGTCCGTCGCCGTGATGGACGTAGACCCGCCTGATGGCGAGCGGATCTCGCCGAACCTCCCTTCTTCGCGCCGGCCCGGCGAGCAATGTGAATGCCAGCGGAACACCCGCCGACCGCACTGCATCCTTGGCGACGTCGTCGAAATCCCCCCTCAGCCCATTGGGGTAGGCAAAGCCCGAGGGAGCCTCTCCGGTCTCGTCACGGACCCGATCGACCGAGTCGGCGACCTCACGCCGCGCCCGCTCGGCGGGAATCCTGGTGAGGATCGGGTGGGTACGGGTGTGTGCTCCGAACGACACCCCATCGTCGGCCATGGACCGGACCTGCCCCCAGTCGAGCAGCACGGATCGAAAGGCATCCCCGGGCTCCCCTCCCCCGAGAGCCTCCTTCAGCGCCTCCAGCGCCGCCAGCTTCTCATCGTCGGAAACGGCCTTGGCGGCCTCGATCCAGGCAACCGTCACCCGATGCGGATCCGACCAGGTTCGCTCTCCGAGGAGCGGCAGATCGGCCGTCCTTCGGCCCGACACCGCAAAGCGCCAGGCGGCGAGATCCCACCAGAAGGTTTCCCCGGTGCCGATGTGATCCGTTGCCAGGAAGATCGTGGCCGGGATTTCCAGCCGCCGCAGCACCGGATGGGCATTGTCCAGGTTGTCCCTGTACCCGTCGTCGAAGGTCACCAGCAGGGGCCGCGGTGGAAGCGACGCCCCGCCCAGCGCAGCGACGACCTGTTCGATCGACACCGGATTGAAGCGTTCCAGCGTCCACGACATCTGCCGCTCGAAGGCGGCCGGCGTGGCACTCACGTTGCCGGCGAAGCCGACGAACGAATCCTCCTGGGGGTCGACGACCCGGTGATAGGCCAGCACGGTCAGCCGGTCACGACCGAATGCTCCGGCAAAAGCGCCGAGCGTTCCGGAACGTCGCAATCCGGCTAGTGCGGTGTGTCTCCAACCCACGCTGGGATGGTATCGACGGTCGTGATCGAGCGGCGGACACTACCGTTTGACGCCCAGCCCATCCGGAGCCGACCCATGCCGTCATCCCTCCCGTTCACCGACGACGAAGAGGCCAGCCGCCTGCTCGCCGAGAACCCGCTCGCGCTCCTGATCGGGATGCTTCTCGATCAACAGTTCCCGATGGAACGCGCCTTCTTCTCGCCCTACCTGCTGCTGCAACGCCTCGACGGGCCGCTCGAACCGGCGACCCTGGTGGAACTCGACGACGACTCCTTGGCTGCCATCTTCAAGGGGCCTCCCGCCCTCCATCGCTTTCCCGGCTCGATGGGCACCAGGACCCGCGACATGTGCCGCCACATCCTCGCCGAGCACGGAGGCGACACCGCCGACCTGTGGCGCGGCGCCGATGACGGAGCCGACCTCTACCACCGGTTGCGAGCCCTTCCCGGGTTCGGCGAGTCGAAGGCGAGGATCTTCGTCGGAGTAGTCGGCAAACGCCTCGGCGAGGGTCCTCCGGGTTGGGAAGAAGAAGCTGCAGACTGGCCGTCCATAGCCGACGTGGACTCGTTCGAGAAGGTACTGGAGCTTCGGGAGAAAAAACGGGCGATGAAGGCAGCCCGGAAGGCAGACTCGTGACCCTGCTGCTGAGAGAGGTCGGCCGCTTCCTGGCCGAGGCGGCCGCCTGGATCGGCCTGGAGCTGCTGATCGCGGCAACCCCGGCATTGATCGCCGAACCTCTCTCCCGAAGGGCGAACCGTCGCCGCCTCTTCGGATTCGCCTTTGTCGGCGGCGTCGTTGCCGCTGCGCTGGCCGTGCGCTTCTCTCTTCCCTTCGCCTGGGCTCCGGCGATCGGCGGCCGCCCCCTCCCGGTGGCGTGGTCGCTCGCCGGCGCCCTGATGGCGGTCGGTGCCGCGATCGCCGTGGAGATCCGGGAGCGAGAATGACCGAGCCCCTCGTATCCGTCGTCATCCCCACCTTCAACCGCTCGTGGCTGGTACAGCGAGCCGTCGAATCGGCGCTCTTGCAGACGCATCGCCGGGTTCAGGTCATCGTCGTCGACGACGGCTCGGCCGATGACACAGAAGTCGCCATCAAAGACAGGTTCGGGAACGAGGAGCGGGTCACCTACCTTCGCACCGAGAACTGCGGCCCGGCTGCCGCCCGCAACGCCGGTCTCATCGAGGTTGCGGGGTCGCACCTGGCACTCCTCGACTCCGACGACGAATGGATGACCTGGAAGCTGGAGTTCCAGCTGGAGTGCCTTGGCCGGGTCCCTGAGGTCGGAATGGTGTGGACGGACATGACGGCCGTGGACGCCGACGGGGACGTGGTTGCCGAACGCCACCTCCGGACCATGTACCGGCGCTATCGCGAGATCGACCTCGATGAGGTCATGGCCGGCTCACTCCCCATCGACCACCCGCAGGCGGGCGAGGGCCGGCTGTGGCACGGCGATCTCTATCGGGCGATGATCGGGGGCAATCTCGTGCACACCTCTACCGTGCTGCTGACGAGGGAGCGACTCGAGAGGGTGGGACACTTCGACGAGACCCTGCAGCGCACCGGCGAGGACTTCGACTTCCATCTGCGAACCTGCGCGGCCGGCCAAGTGGCCCTGGCCGATGTGCCGAGCATCAGATGGCGGGTCGGGGCACCGGACCAGCTGACCAGGGCCGACCTGATGCCGCAGATGGCCCGCAACCACCTGACCACCGTCGCAAAGGCAATCGATCGCGATCAGGGCCGCCTCACTGAGGCCGATCGGAGACTGGCCCTCGCCGGAGCTCACGGCTGGCTCGGCGAGGAGCTCCTCGAGGCCGGCTTGCGGGCAGAGGCCGCCGGTCACCTCAAATCGGCTCTACGGGGCCGCAGGCGCGCCAGGGCACTCGCACTGCTCTTGGTGGCGAAGCTGCCCGTCCGCTTGGGCTCCGCCGTCAGGCGCCTCGTGGGCGGGCTCACCCGGCCTTTCCGGCGCGGCGCGGCAGGATGAGAGGACATCTCCCAGCCCGTGATGCGGGATCACCCACCGGGTGCCCGTAGACGAACTCGATCGCCTCGGCAGGCGTGCCGGCCGCTCGGACCGTCAGCGTGCTCATCACGAGCTCCTGACACGGGAATCCGAGGCCGCCGCGAACGGTTTGTATCCTCGTATGACGATGGAGTCCGCAGTCGCCGCACCGATGGACATCCCCAGGCTGCTTAGCCAGCCGGGGACATCCGTCGCCATGATCGGAGCAACCGATCATCCCAGCAAGTACGGCAACATCATCTACAAGGACCTCAGGTCCAAGGGCTTCAAGGTCTTCGCGGTCAACCCGTACCGCGACACGGTGGAAGGCGACCCTTGCTGGCGCTCTGTTCGTGATCTCCCCGAAGCGCCGACGATCGTGGACTTCGTCGTCCCGCCCAAGCGCACCATCGAGGTGCTCGCCGACTGTCTCGAAACCGGGTATAAGAACGTGTGGGTCCAGCCGGGTGCCGAGAACGACGAAGTGCTCGCGTTCCTCGAGGAGAACGGATTCAACTACCTGGCCAACGCCTGCATCATGGTCCAGGCACAAACCTCCGCCTGAGACTGCCGGTCTGAACACGGAGCGTTAGGTTCGACCCCACGACGCAAGCAGCCATTCCCCTCGAGGTGATCTGTGACCACTCCCCCCTGGAGGGGGAGTCAGCGAGCAAAGCGAGCTGGTGGGGGGGAACTGAGAAGAGGCTCCCTCGGTGTCCGGTTTCGTCGTCAGCATCCGATAGGGCGCTACATCGTGGACTTCATATGTCTCCGGTACCGCCTCATCGTCGAAGCTGAAGGCTCCCAACATGATCGCCTCCAGGCATCACCCCCCACCATGGTGCCAACCGGCTCCGCCGGGCGTGCCCACCCCCCACCAATCGGCTTCGCCGATTGACTCCCCCGCAAGGGGGGAGTGGTTCCTTTCGCCGATTGACTCAACCTCGAGGGGGAATATTCAAGAAGCCCACCAATCGGCCTGCGAAGCCCGCCGGTGGGGGGTGGACTGGCGCGGCCTAGCCGCGTAGCACCAACGGTGCGGAGTGGTCCTGCATGCTGCACGCTGCCTGCTGCTGGCTCTGGCGCCAATCTGACACCGGCGCGGCCCACTCCGTAGGCTCCCGGCCGACGCGCCTTCCGGGAGGAACCCATGGTCGCCACGACCACCGAACCGTTGAGCCCGCCGGATAGAGGCATCCGCTGGTTCCTACAGAACCAAAC
>JAZGDZ010000012.1:0-4245 GCA_036478235.1 Acidimicrobiia bacterium
TCTTCGCCCAACTGGCACGCCATGTCGGCATCGCCGACTGGTCCGGGGAGGTTCTACCCTTCCCGGCGTGATCCCGGCCTCTCATCCCCATCTGGTGTGGATTCGCCACGGTCGTGCCCTCGTCGGTCGGGGCCCATCCCGGAGCTTCGACCCGGGCACCGGGCCTCTCCGCTACGAGAGAGCCCTGGTCGCCCTGCGCGAGAGTGGGCGTCAGGTCGCCATGGCATCCTTCACCTTCGACCCGAGGGAAACAGGCTCGGTGATCGAGATCCCGGAGGACCTCGTCGAAACAGCCGCAGGAGAGCTACCAGAATTCGACTTCGCCTCGCTGCACGGTCGGGTCGTCTCCGACGGCGCCGAGGCCTGGCGATCCGGCGTACATGCCGCCCAGGAATCGATTGAGGCCAACCTGGTCGAGAAAGTGGTCATGAGCCGCCAGGTCGACATCGAGTTCGATTCGGAGATACCGATCGACGGTGTGATCGACCGACTCCAGAAAACCGAGCCGGATTGTTACACATTTCATGTCAAAGGCCTGCTGGGAGCCAGCCCCGAGCTTCTGGTGTCTCTTCAGGACGGTCAAATCTCGTCTGTCGCCCTGGCGGGAACGGCGCTGGACACGGAGAGCCTCGTATCCAGCAAGATGGATCGAGAACACGCCCTTTCGTCGACGTCCGTTGAGCAAGGAATCTCGCCCCACACGACATCGCTGGACGTACAGCAGCGAACAGTGCTCAGATTCGGCGAGATCAACCATCTGGCGACAGGGTTCGCCGGGCCGGCTGTGACCGGAACCACCGTGATGGACGTGCTGGGCTCCCTTCACCCGACGGCCGCCGTGTCGGGCAAGCCCTCCGACACCTCGATGAAGGTGATCCGAGACGTCGAGCCCAGGTCTCGTGGCAGGTACGCCGGACCCGTCGGTTGGTTCAATGTCGACGGGGAGGGAGAGTTCGCGATCGCCCTTCGCTGTGGTCTGATCACGAATCGGAAGGCCATCCTCTATGCCGGTGGCGGGATCATTTTGGGCTCGGACGTCGACTCCGAGTTCGCCGAGACCGAGCTGAAACTCCGCCCGATGCTCCAGGCCCTAGGCCTGAAATAGAGACACCGCCGACCGGCCGGCGTCCTCCAGGCTTTGGCGAGTCTCCAGGTCGGCTCGGCGTTCGATCGGCACGCGGATCAGATGCAGCCCGCCCGCGTCGAGTCGTTCTGCTGACGCGGCACAGGCCTCCTGGGGTGTTCGGACCGTGATGAACCCGAGCTCGTGGAACCGGGCCAATTGCTCGATATCCCGCCCGTGTGGAGTCACGAAGAGTCTCTCGTAGGACGGGGCATGGGCAGACAGTGGAAGAGCATCGAACAGCCCCCCGCCGTTGTTGTCGAGCACAACCATCACCAGGTCATCGACGAATTCGGAGAGGAAGCCATTGGAGTCGTGGAGCAACGAAAGATCACCCGATATCGCCAGCGTGCGCGGGGCCGTCGATGCTACGCCAAGGGCGGTGGACACAAACCCATCAATTCCCGAGGCGCCCCTGTTGGCAATCACATTTCCTCGTCTGACGAGATGGGCATCGACCTCTCGAATGGGGAGTGACGAGGCCACCACCAGCGTTCCCCACGAGACGTCGTTCAGAGAACGAACGATCGCCGCACCTGTGGGAGCCGCGACCTTGTCGAGGGTCTGGTCGACGGCCTGGCGAACCGACATCTCGGCCGCCATCCACGCATCGACCCAGCGGGAATCCGCCCTGCTGGTGGCTGCCCTCATCAGGGTCGCTACCGGTTCTGCGTGGAGGACGTCGGTGGCGTTGTTCCTGGGGTCGAGTCTCCTTCCCCAACCATCAACACGGATTCTCTGCTCGACCGCCGACTCGATCAGGTCCTCGAGACGCTGACTCGGCCCAACCGCCCCGATCACGTAGGCCGTCTCAGGGATCAGATGCTCGGGGACGCCATCCACCAACACGTGGTGGTAGGTGCTCACAACCGACTCACCACGCATACCGGACAATGCCGTCGCCACAAGCGGCCACCCGAGAACCTCGGCCGCCTTCATCACACCACCACGGTCGTAATCACCCTCGCCAGCAATGATCAGGCCACGCGAAGAGCCGACCAAATGCAGATCCGCCGGCGGCGGCACCGGGATAGCGGGATGCATCCACGGCGCACCTGCCGCTCGACCATCGATGGCGAACGGATACTCGGAAGCCGGCGCTCGCCCATCATCGGCGACCGGAACCGTCGGCTCGCGGAATGCCAGGTTGAGATGCACCGGGCCTGGTCGGTCTTCTTGACCGAGCGCCATGGCAACGGCCTCCGCGACCGTCGAGCGCCACGATTCGTTGAGATTTGCATCCGACCCGGGCGCCTCGACGTGAGCGAAAAACCGCACCTTTTCGCCGAAAAGCCGTATCTGGTCGATCGTTTGGTTGGCACCGACGCCATGAAGTTCCACCGGCCGGTCCGCTGAGACCACGATCAGCGGGGTCAAGGACATGTCCGCCTCGACTATGGCCGGGAAGTAATTGGCTGGAGCCGTGCCCGACGTGGACAACACCGCTGCCGGAAAACCGGTCGCCTTGGCTCGCCCCAACGCGTGAAAGGCAGCCGAACGTTCGTCCAACACCACCCTGGTCTCGAGGTGAGGATGCTCCGAGGCCGCAATCGCCAAGGCTGCCGAACGAGACCCCGGGGAGATAACCACCAGGTCGACTCCGCCTCTGAACAACTCGTCGACAACGGCCCGCGCCATCGCCGTGCTCGGGTTCGGTTGATTCAAGTGAGCACCTCGGCCGCTGCTCGCAATTTGCGGAGCAACTCGGCGGAGCGTGTCCGTTCCGGTCGCCACCGCTCGAGAAGGTCTCGATCCGGTTCGGGTCGTCGAACGTCGAGCAGGCCGTTATTGGGAATCAGGGGGCTCAGGGTTGGATCGCCTTCGATCAAAGCAACGGTTCCCAGGCCGCAGGCGTAAGGCAAGTCATCGAGAAGCGACGCTGCCAGCAATCCGGCGTACATGCCCACCGAGGTCTCGAGCGCCGATGAAATGACCACCGGCACTGTGGAGCGCCCCGCGAGGTCGAGCACCCGCTCCACCCCTCCCATAGGCTGGACCTTCAGAATCAGCACATCGGCGGCACCCTCTTCGAGGACCCGCAAGGGATGCGGATTTTGTCGGACAAGCTCGTCGGCTGCCAGAGGGACTTCGGTGCGTCTGCGTAGCTCGGCCATGTCCTCGACCGTGGCGACCGGCTGTTCCGCATACTGCAGGTTGAATCGTGAGAGAGACTCGAGACGTCTGCTGGCGGTGTCGAGATCCCACCCGGCGTTCACGTCGATGCGCACATGTCCGCTGGCGCCTAACGCATCGCGCACAGCCGACAACCTCTCATCGTCGTCGATCTCGGTGTCCCCAGGATTCCCGATCTTCACTTTCGCCGTGGTGGCCCCCGACTCCATGACCAGTGATGCGGCGGTATCTGGAGCGACTGCGGGCACCGTCACATTTACCGGTATCGTCGACCGACCAGGGTCGGGGATCTTCCCACAGGCGAGTTCGAGGGCTGCCGCCAGCCACCGGGTAGTGACAGCCGGTGGGTAGTCGGGGAAGGGCGAGAACTCGCCCCACCCGGAGGGGCCCTTGATCAGAACAGCCTCCCGGTGGTCGACACGACGAAAGCGATGCCGTAAGGGAATCCGGACCGGGTATAGCTCCAGCGCTTCAAGTGCCGAGGTCATCCGCCCTGTTCCTCCCGGACGTATGAGACGAGACGCTCGAGTTGCTCGTCATTCAGAGAAGAGGAGAAGGAGGGCATCCTGCCGCGCCCATGGATGACGGTGAACTCGAGGAACTCACGGGGACGGCTGGCTGCGTTGGAGCCGGGGCCAAGCGGAGGCCCGATCCCGCCGGTGAGATCAGCGCCGTGACAGCCGGCGCACAGCTGTCGATAGATCTCATCTCCCGCAGCGTCATCGGCCACGGGGCCGATCGAACATGCCGACACGACCAGAAACATCACGACAACGAAACGTCGCACCACGTTGATGGTACGAGGCTGACCACTAGGGCCTCGCAACCTCAATCAGACTCGGCACGCTGGGCGAGATCCCGAACCATTTGCGATTGGTTGCGGGGCACAACGAGAACCACATCTGGTGTTTCGACGACAACAACATCGCTCACACCGGCGACCGCCACCGTTCGGGATGTGGCTTTCACGAGAGAGCCTTCGACATCGA
>JAZGDZ010000120.1:0-18194 GCA_036478235.1 Acidimicrobiia bacterium
ACTTCGGGGCGCTCGCGAGCTTCGCCGTGGCGGTAGGTGACGGCAAAGAGAACTCTCTCGGTTTCGATGCGATGGGCCAGCTGGGAAAGCGCCTGAATCGTGTCGTCGTCGGTCCAGTGGACGTCCTCGAGCACGACCAGTGCGGGCGTCGTTGCAGCGAGAGCCTGGAAGGCGGCACCAATCGCCTCGTGCATCCGGGCCTGCTCGTCCGCTCGACCCATCGAGGCCTCTGGCGTTGCCTCGGGAGCGAGGCGGGGAATGAGGGGCGCCAGAGTGGCGATTCGCGTGGCGTCGAGCCGACCCTGCAACTGGCGAATGCGCAGATCGGTCAGGCCGGTACGCAGTGCATCTCCAATCGGTCCAAACGGCCGGCCTCCACTCGGAGCCGATCGACCCCACATGACGTCCATCCCGCGCCACTGGGCGTCTTCCACGATCTCGCGCAGGAGCCGCGTCTTCCCCACGCCCGACTCGCCCTCGACCAGGACGATGCCCCCCTTTCCTTCGAGGACTTCGTCCAGTCGCTGAGCGAATCGAGCGCGTTCCGCCTCCCGTCCGACGAAGGGAGCCGCCTCGGCGTCGCCGAACAACGGCGATTCCTCGTGAGGGGGCAGAGCTCGGCCGCCGGAGTCGCGGTCGGCCAGGGTCGCCTCGTACAAGTCCATCGTTTCAGTCGAGGGCTCGGTGCCCAACTCCTCGGCGAGAATCCGCCGGCACTCCTCGAATTGACGAAGAGCCTCGTTGTGCCGCCCAAGGAGCACGGCAACTCGCATGACTCTGCGATGTGCCTCCTCGTCGAACTCGTTCTCTTGCGCCAGTCTGCGGGCAAGACCGAGAGAGGCCTCGTAGTCGCCGCGAGCCATCGCCAGATCGGCGAGCCGTTCCAGGGCAGCGAGGAACTTGGTCCGGAGCCTGTCTTGATCGGGGAACAGCCAGTCGTCGTAGAAGCCGGCCAGCAAGTCGCCCCTATAGAGCTCAATGGCCCGGCCCAACGCCTCTATCTCAACCCCTCTGTCGGAAGCGGCGGCGGCCTCGTCGAGCGCAGCGAGGAATTGGTCGACATCGAGCCAGAAGTCCGCCTGGGGATTGAACCGGAGTGTGTCAGGGGTCCCGATCAGGTAGCGCTGACCGGCGTCGTCGCCGAGTGTCGTCTGGGTCTGCCAGAGGGCCTGGCTGAGCCGTCGCCGGGCTCGCGACTCCTCGAAGTCCGGCCAGAAGGTTCCGGCGAGAAGATCGCGAGTGTGAGCACGCTCCCTGTTCAGCACTAGATAGGCAAGGAGCGAGCGCGCCGCTCGTAGCGGCAGCTGGTCGAGAATCAGCCCGTCTCGCCCGAGTTCAAAGCCCCCGAGCAGCCGAATCTCCAGTCTCTCCATGAACCAGAAACGGTAGTCGGGGGTGCTCCGACACACCGGTATGGTGCCTCTTCCGATGGCCCCGTCCGTTTCCGATCCGCGCCGCTTGCTTCCACTGATCGTCACGATCACCGGAATGGGGGTTCTCGCCTTCGCCATCATCACTCCGGCGCTGCCCGACCTGGCTGACGAACTCGGGGTTTCGCGTGGGGCGATCGGGCTCATCCAGGGCGCGGTCGCCATTCCCGGCATCTTCCTCGCCGCCTACATCGGATACCTCGCCGACAAGCTGGGCCGCAGGCGGGTGGTCCGGATCTCGCTGCTCATATTCGGGTTCGCCGGTCTGGCATCGTTTTTCGCCAGGTCCTACTGGCTGCTGGTGGGAACCCGTGTGCTGCAGGGTCTGGGGACGAGCGGCCTGCTCAGCCTCGGAGTCGTGTTGATCGGGGACCTCTTCACCGGTCACGAGCGCCGCTGGGCGATGGGCATCAACATCGCAACGCTCACGGCAACGACCACACTCGCTCCGGTTCTGGGCGGCTTCCTTGCTGAGGGAGGGGTGTTTCGGCCCTTCCTCGTCTTCGTGCTGGCGTTCCCTGTGTTCCTGCTGGCCCGTCGCCTGCCGGATCTCCCCGGCGCCGAGACACCCTCGCCTCCGGTCAGGCACCTGCGCGAAGCGATGGTGCTGCTCAAGCGAGAAGGGCGGAGGAGCGACTTCCTCGGAGTGCTTCCGGTGTCCCTCCTCACCCTCGGGATCTTCCTCGGCCTGGGCCTGACCGTGCTTCCTCTCTTCCTGGAGCGGGAATTCGGGCTCGGTGTCTCCCAGCGTGGCCTGATCCTGGCGATCCTGTCGGGATCGAGCAGCGCCGCATCCGTTCTCAGCGGTCGGGTCGGTGCCAGATTCACGCCCAGTCAGGTGCTCACTACGAGCTTCCTCTTCATGGTGGTCGGATTCACCGTGATCGGATCGGCGCCATCACTGCTGGTGCTCCCGATCGGGCTCGTCGTGCTGGGCCTGGCGACGGGATCGATCTTCCCGCTGCTTCAGGACTACTCGGCGAGTGCTGGCCCGGCTCGCTATCGAGGCATCCTGGTGGGCACGTGGGTGTCGGCAAACCGGGTCGGCCAGTTCGCCGGTCCCGCAGGCGGCACGGCGGCCGCCGACGCGCTCGGTGAACGCTCGGCCTATTTCGGAGGAGCCCTCCTGATGGCGGTGATCGCCGTCACCTGGACCCCGGCTCGTCGCCTGGCGCGTCGGTTCGGCCAACGCGGGGTCGAGTAGGGGCATACCGGTAGGCTCGTCCCATGGCTGGCCCGCCCCCAGCGCTGGTCGCCGATCTCACGGCAATCGTCGGTGCCGATGCCGTGAAGACCGGCCAACTCGACCTGCATCTCTTCGGAAAGGATGCCGGAGTGGCGCGAGGGGACGTTGCCGTGGTCGTCTTCCCCAAGACGGCCCGTCAGGTGGCGGCAGTCGTGCGCGCCGCGGCCGGGCACGGCGTCCCTGTCGTTCCGCGCGGTGCCGGAACCGGTCTCACCGGGGGGGCCGTGCCCGAAGAGCCCGCCGTCCTCCTTGTGACCACGCGCATGAATCAGATCGAAGTGGACGCCGCCAATCGGACCGCTTGGGTGGGTCCGGGTGTCATCAACCTGGATCTCTCGATGCACACAGCGCCGCTCGGCCTGCACTTCGCCCCCGATCCGTCCTCCCAGGCGGCCTGCACGATCGGCGGGAATGTCGCCAATAACAGCGGTGGTCCCCACTGTCTGGCAGAGGGTTCGACCGTCAACCACGTGCTCGCCGTCGAGTTCGTCACTGCCGAGGGCGAATTGCTCATGGCGGGGACGGCGGCTCCAGATCCCATCGGCCTCGATGTGCGCGGCGTGATGGTCGGGTCGGAGGGAACGCTGGGAATCGTCACCAAAGTGCTTGTGCGCCTGCTCCCGAATCCGCCTGCGGTTCGCACGCTGCTGATGGGCTTCTCCGAGGTCGCCGCAGCGGCGGCGACGGTCTCCGCCGTCATTGCCGCAGGCGTGGTCCCGGCTGCACTCGAGATGATGGATCGGCCCCTCATCCGGGCCGTCGAGAATTTTGTCCACGCAGGGCTGCCGGTCGATGCGGCGGCTGTGCTGCTGGCCGAGGTCGCCGGGCACGAGGCCGGCGTGGGAGCCGAGGCGGAGCTCATCGAGCGGATCGCAACCGACAACGGGGCGTTCCATGTTCGCCGTGCCGCCGACGAAGCCGAGCGCGAACTGCTGTGGAAGGCGCGCAAGTCGGCCTTTGGAGCCATCGCGCAGATCGCTCCGAACTACTACCTGCACGACACGGTCATCCCGCGAACCAAACTCGTGGAGGTGCTGGAACGGATCTACGAGATCGCCGACCGGCGCGGCCTCCTCGTGCTGAACACGATTCACGCCGGCGACGGGAACCTGCATCCGAAGTTCGTCTTCGACGCCAGCGACGAAGAGGCAGCCGCACAAGTGAGGGCTGCGGCGGACGAGGTCGTCGAGGTGTCCATAGCCGCGGGCGGGATGCTCTCGGGAGAGCACGGCATCGGTCTCGAGAAGAGGGACCTGATGCACCTGGTCTTCTCCGCAGTCGATCTCGACGCACAGGCCCGTCTGCGAGAAGCGTTCGATCGCTCCGGAGTGCTCAACCCCTCCAAAATCCTGCCGAGCGGGGCCAGGTGCTTCGACTTCGGCCGGCCGGTGCCGGAAGGAGTCTGGGTGTGACCGGCCTGCGGGGGAGGCTGGGCCGGATGTTCGGTGGAGCGTCGGTCGAGATCGAAGGAGCGCCCCCGGCGGAACTCGTCGTCGCCCCCGAATCTGCCGAGCAAGTTGCCCGCCTGCTCGACTTCTGCTCGGAGCACGGCCTGGTCGTGCTCCCGTGGGGTGCCGGGACCCATCAGGGGTACGGGGGCCGGATCGATCCCGACGTCGTGATTTCTACCGAGCGTTTCGAAGGTGTCGAGGTTTGGAGCCCCGGCGATCTGACGGTGGTCGTCGGCGCCGGCACGACGCTGGGTGCACTCGCCGAACACATAGGAGCGAGGGGCCAGTCGGCGGTCCTTCCCGAAGATGAAGATGCGTCCACGATCGGAGGCGTGGTCGCCGCCGGCATATCGGCTTGGAGACGCCTTCGCTACGGGCCGACTCGCGACCGGGTTCTGGAAGTCGTCTTCGTCACCGGCGATGGGCGTGTTGTCAAGAGCGGGGCGCAGGTCGTCAAGAACGTGACCGGTTACGACATACCCAAGCTCATGACCGGTTCCTTCGGCTCGCTGGGGTTGATCACGCGAATCTGCCTGAAGCTCTGGCCGGAAGCCGAGGCCTCGGCCACGGTGGTGGTCGACGACGTCGATCGAGCCCTGGCCCTCGCCTATCGGCCGCTTGCGGTTCTCGAAACCGCGGAGTCGAGCGCGGTATATCTGAGTGGAACCGCCGCCGAGGTGGAGGCCCAGGCCGGCGCCTTGGACGGGTCTTCGGCCCCGGGGTTGAGGTGGCCGCAGAGGCCCGGCGGGGATTTCCAGGTTTCGCTGCGGGTCCCGCCAGCCATGACCGCCGAGGCCGTTGGACGGCTGGATGGGGCCCGCTTCGTGGCAGCACACGGCGTGGGCGACATAGCGGCGGCGATCGATGAGTCGTCGCTGGAGGAACTGCGGATCTGGGCCGAATCGGTCGGCGGGGCTGCGGTGATCGTCAGTGCCCCGGAGACGGCCTACGGCGAGATCGACCCCTGGGGCTCGTCCCCTCAAACCGCCGCGTTGCAGCGCCGTATCAAGGCGTCCTTCGACCCGGCGGGCGTGCTCGTACCGGGCCGTCTGCCGGGAGGAGTGTGATGGCCTGGTCCACACCGTGGGCGCCCACACCGGCGGAGTTGAATGCCTGCGTGGAGTGCGGGTTGTGCCTGCCGCACTGTCCGACCTTCCGGTTGACCGGCGACGAGTCGGCATCTCCGCGCGGCCGCCTCAATGCGATGTCGGCTGTGGCATCGGGACTCGTGCCGATCGACGAGGCGTTCGACGAGGTGATGTCGTTCTGCTTGCAGTGTCGGGCGTGCGAGGCCGCCTGCCCGTCGCTGGTGCCGTTCGGCCGGGCGATGGAGGGAGCGCGGGCCGAGGTCGCCGCGGTGCGCCACCGGGGAAGCCGGCTGCGGCGGAGGATGCTGGGACGCTGGATCGGACGGCCCGGCCTGATCGGCGCCGCTTCCTGGGGCGCCGCCGCAGCGCAGCGGGTGGGCGTCTGGTTGGTGCCGCCACGGTTGCGCCCCGGGCTGCGCGGTCTGAGACGGCTGCCCTGGCGCCGCAGATCCGTGGTCGGCTACGACTCGCTCGAGGGAGACGGGGTAGTGGGCCTCCTTGCAGGTTGCGTCATGGATCCCTGGTTTGGTCCGGTCCACGAAGCCACGATCGCTCTGCTGGAGAAAGCCGGTCACCGCGTGGTCGTCCCCGCGGGCCAGACCTGTTGCGGAGCGCTCGCCGCTCATGAGGGCGCCGCCGAGGATGCCGAGCGGATGGCACAGGTGAACGCGGGGGCCTTTGCGGATGTGGACGTCGTTGTCTCCAACGCAGCGGGGTGCAGTTCACATCTGGTCGGATACTCCCATTGGGGGCAGCCGGATGTCGGCGAGAAGGCAGACGATGTGCTCCGGCTGATCGCTGCTGCCGTTGGCGACGGTCGGCTACCCGCGCTCGATCCGTCCGGCGACCGGGTGGCGATCCATGATCCCTGCCATCACCGTCACGCACTCCGGATGACTGCCGAGCCTCGGATCGTCCTCAGGGCCGCCGGCTACGAGCCGATTGATGTCGATCCGGCAGGGATGTGCTGCGGCGCCGCAGGGGTGTATTCGGTGCTCCACCCGGAGACGTCGAGCCGGCTGGGCGGCGCCAAGGCCGCCGAGGTGGCGGCGACGGGGTGTTCGGTCGTCGCCTCGGCCAATCCGGGGTGCGAGATGCAGCTGCGTGCCCACCTCGGAGAGGGGGTGCGCGTCGCCCACCCGCTCGAGCTGTATGCCGAGGCGCTCGGAGTCTGCTGAGTAATGCCGTTGCTCAGATCGTGGAACACAGCGCCGCCCGTAGGGCGGCTCAATCATGCGGAGGCGCTTCGGGGCCGAACAGGACCCGAACGTAGAACACAGCGCCGCCAGAGGCGGCACATCCATGCGGAGGCGCCTCGGGGCCGGATAGGACCAGAGCGCCGTAGCTAAGACCGGAGCCAAACACTGGTCGTCGAGATGAGTGACATGTATTGCTCAGCGGGCTCCTCGGGGTCACTCCTCGGTCGCTATGAGGATTCCCCCGGATCGAACGACGGCCTCGACCGTCAGGCGCGGAGCGTCGTCGTCGACGTCACCGGGTGCCGGAGTCGTCACTTCGATTTCGCCCGCCCGGACGTCCTCATCGACGTAGACCTTCCATCCCTCGGGCAGGACGAGCCGGATCCCCCCCATGTAGGCCTTGAGAGCGATGTGAGCACCTCCCGAATCGAGCGTCGCTCCGCGGAGGTCGATGTCGATGCCCCCCATCGCCGCAACGGCGGTTCCGGTCCGCAGCGATCCCGCTTCGCTCGTTAGTTTCCTTCCGTCCCAGAAGGCGATGAGCTTGAAGTCGTCGTCGTCCGGTGACCGATCACCCTCGTAGGCCCTGGCAACCAGCCTGCCGACGAGGCTCGCCGCCGCAGCGAAGACGAGAACCTTGAGAACCGCACGGGTCACCTTCCGCATGCTGCGACGCTACATCGAGGAGCGCCTAGAGGGCCTCGTAGCCGTCCGGGCCGGCAGGCGGCTGTTCGGTCGCAAAGATGGAGACGGTGTCGACCTCGGTGGGCACGAATCCGCCCTCGGGCCAGATCCCGGCCTGCACGGCGACGCTGCTTCTGCCGTGGCCGGCTGTGCCCCATTCGACGTAGGACACGATCGCCTCTGCCGAGCCGAAGCTGTTGCTCGAGTAGAGCGCCAATTCACCGCTGGTGGGGTTGAGTCCTCCGACATTGAGAGATCCTTCGATCGTCTTGGAGCCGGGAATGGGGAGGAAGACATCACCACCCAGGTTGATCGACAGGAACTCGCCGGGAGCCAACTCGACCGATGGGATCGCGGCGTATGACGGCCGCTGGCACAGCCAGTACCCGCTGAGGTCGATCGCCTCACTGCCGAAGTTGGTGATCACCACCATGTCGGACTCAAAGCCGAGCGAAGTGATGACGAGCCCCACTCCGTGAGCTTCCGCCGCAGTCGTTGTCGGATCCGCCGTGGTGGTTGTCTCTGCGACCACCGTTGCCTTGGTCTCCGCCGCGGCCGTTGTGGTCGTCTCCACAGGGGCTTGGCTGGTGGCGGTTGCCGCGGTCGTAACTGTGGAACCGCCTGCGTCGTCGTCGCCGCAAGCAGCTGCGACGAGGACGAAAGCGAGGAGCAGGACAAAGCGTTTCATGGCGGGTGAGCGTACCGAGGCGGTGCACTTGTGCATCGACGGTGCCGGTACGATCGCTCGATGTCGCAACGCGGCCCACTCCTGGTGCTCGGTGCCGCCACTCTGTGGGGGACGACGGGCACCGCCCAGGCTCTTGGGCCAGAAGGCATCAACCCGGAGACCGTTGCTCTGGTGCGGATGGTCGGCGGCTCATTGCTGCTGGTCTATTCGGTGTCCAAGGGCACCAGCAGCCCGATCCGCGGGCTGCCCAGACCGGCGCTGATCATGGCCGTGGCGGCCATGGCCGGGTCACAGCCGCTCTTTTTCGGCGGCGTCGAGCGCACCGGGGTGGCCATCGGGACGATCGTGACGATCGGGAGCGGCCCGTTGCTTGCTGGGGCCCTCGCTTGGCTGGTGCGCCGGGAGCCGGTGACTCGACGCTGGTACATCGCCACCGCAGTGTCGATAGGCGGGTCCTTGGTGCTCGTGAGTGGCGGAGAGTCGGCGGGAGTCGACGGTCTCGGTCTGCTGTTGGCGTTGGGCGCCGGCGTGGCGTGGGCGGTTTACCTCGTAGGCGCCAAAGAGGTCTTCGAGCGCGCCGACCCCGTGTATGCCGCCGGGGTCATGTTCGCCGGGGCGGCCCTCCTCCTGTCGCCGACGGTGCTCCTGGCGGACGCCTCTTGGATGGCGACCGGCCGCGGGCTTGCCGTGGTGATCTGGCTGGCTCCGACCACGGCCCTGTCGTACGTGTTGTTCTCCCGCGGGTTGGAGCGGACCAGGGTGGCGGTCACGGCGACGTTGACGCTGGCCGAACCCGTGACGGCCGCGTTCCTCGGGTTGCTGCTTCTCGACGAGCCGGCCCGGGTGACGACGGTCGTTGGGATCGGGTCGATCTTGCTGGGGTTGGTGGTGCTGGCAAGTGAGAGGTGATCCCGCGCCGCATGCGGCGAGCAGATACTGGTCGGCCCGGCCCCGGGGGGCGGGTCTTGACCTGGTGACTGGAGACTGGAGACCGGCGACTGGTGGCCAGGCATCCCCCGTTCGCAATCGGACCTCACACCTAGGGCCGCTTGCCCCTATCTGAAGACACGCGCCATGCGGAAACTGAGCGAACGCGATCACTGGAGGGGGTTTGCCCAACCAGCGTGCTGTCGTCACGGTCGACGGAAACGAAGCGGCAGCCTACGTCGCCCACCGTCTCAGTGAGGTCATCGCCATCTATCCGATCACGCCCGCCTCCCCGATGGGCGAGTTGGCCGATGTTTGGTCGAGCGCCGAGATTCCCAACCTGTGGGGGGTCGTTCCCACAGTCATCGAGATGCAGAGCGAAGCCGGTGCGGCCGGAACCATCCACGGAGCGATTCAGGGCGGGGTGCTCACCTCTACTTTCACGGCGTCACAGGGCCTCCTGCTGATGATGCCGAACATGTTCAAGATCGCGGGCGAGTTGACACCCGGGGTCGTCCACGTGGCGGCGCGAACGGTCGCCACCCATGCTCTCTCCATCTTCGGCGATCACAGCGACGTGATGGCCGCCCGGACGACGGGCTTCGCCATGCTCGCCTCGTCCTCGGTCCAGGAGGCCCAGGATCTCGCGGCCGTCGCCCATGCCGCGACCCTCACCTCGCGGGTTCCCTTCCTTCACTTCTTCGACGGGTTCCGTACGTCTCACGAGATCACCAAGATCGATCAGCTCACCGATGACGATCTGCTGGCGATGGTCGATGCCGACGCCATCGCCGCCCATCGCGGCCGGGCGCTCGATCCGGAGTATCCGGTCGTGCGCGGGACAGCGCAGAACCCGGATGTGTTCTTCCAGGCACGCGAGGCGTCGAACCCCTTCTACGACGCGGTACCCGACATGGTGGCCGAAACCATGGATCGGCTGGCAGACCTCACCGGTCGCCGGTATCAGCTTTTCGACTTCTTGGGTCATCCTGAGGCCGAGCAAGTCATAGTGATGATGGGATCGGGAGTGGGGGCGGCGGCCGAGACGGTGGAGGCGCTGGTCGCCGCCGGCGAAAAGGTGGGCCTGGTGGTGGTTCGCCTGTATCGCCCGTTCGATGTGGAAAGGTTCGTGGCTTCCCTTCCGGAGTCGGTCGCCTCGATCGCCGTGCTCGATCGAACCAAGGAGCCGGGTGCACCGGGGGAGCCCCTGCTCCAGGACGTGGCGACGGTGCTGGTCGATGCAGACCGGCCTCTGCCAAAGCTGATCGGGGGTAGGTACGGGCTGTCCAGCAAGGAGTTCACTCCGGCGGATGCCAAGGCGGTCTTCGACGAGCTGAACCGCGAGGTGCCCAAGAGGCGCTTCACCGTGGGAATCGAGGATGACGTGACCGGGCTGTCGCTCGAAGTCGATCGTTCGTTCCACGCCGAGCCCGACGGCGTTTTCCGGGCGGTGTTCTTTGGACTGGGGAGCGATGGCACCGTCGGTGCGAACAAGAACACCGTGAAGATCGTCGGCGAGCACACCGATCGC
Organism: Acidimicrobiia bacterium; assembly: GCA_036478235.1. Classification (GTDB taxonomy): domain Bacteria; phylum Actinomycetota; class Acidimicrobiia; order Spongiisociales; family UBA11373; genus JACZWZ01. The sequence continues at coordinate 10,245 of JAZGDZ010000120.1, forward strand.
TTCGCCCAGGGATATTTCGTGTACGACTCGAAGAAAGCGGGCTCGACGACCATCTCCCACCTCCGGTTTGCCGATCGCCCGATCAACTCCACTTATCTGGTCGACGATGCCGCTTTCGTCGGCTGCCATCAGTTCGGGCTCCTCGAGAGGATGGACGTCCTCGGCCGCGCCGCCGAAGGGGCAACGGTGCTGCTCAACAGCCCCTACGGTGCCGACGAGGTCTGGCCCGTTCTCCCGGTCGAGGTTCAGCAGCAGATCATCGACAAGGGCCTTCGTCTGTTCGTCGTTGATGCGCACTCGTTGGCCCTCGAGGCGGGGTTGGGCGGCCACGTCAACACCGTGTTGCAGACCTGTTTCTTTGCCCTGACGGACCTGCTGCCGACAGACGAGGCAATCGAGGCGATCAAGTCGTCGGTGCGCGAAACCTACGGCAGGAGGGGGGAGGTCGTGTTGCGACGCAACTTTGCCGCGATCGACGCGGCCGTTTCGGCGCTTGGCGAAGTGCAGATACCCACCGAAGCAGCCGGGGACCGAACCATGCGGCCGGCGGTGCCACCGGGTGCGCCGGAGTTCGTGGTGGAGGTGACCGCCCCGATCATCTCCGGCCGCGGTGACCTGCTTCCGGTGAGTGCCCTCCCAGCGGACGGGACGTTCCCGACGGCAACGGCACAGTTCGAGAAGCGGTCGATCGCACACGAGATCCCAATCTGGGATCCGGACATCTGCATCGACTGCGGCAGGTGCGCTCTCGTGTGTCCCCACGCTGCCATCCGGATCAAGTACGTCTCGGATGCAGACCTGGAGGACGCCCCCGAGCACATCTTGCACTGCGAGACCAAGGGACGCGACTTCCCCGACCACCGGCTCGTCATCCAGGTTGCTCCCGACGACTGCACCGGCTGCGGTGTGTGCGTCGACATCTGTCCGGCCAAGAGCAAGGAGCTGGTCAGGCACAAGGCGATCGACATGGAGTCCAAGGACGAGCATCTCGAGCTGGAGAGGGAGCGGTTCGAGTTCTTCCTCGACCTTCCGGAGATTGACCGGCGCGAGGTCGCCATCGCCACCGTGAAGGGCTCTCAGGCGCTGCAGCCGCTGTTCGAGTACTCCGGGGCGTGCTCTGGTTGCGGTGAGACCCCGTATCTCAAGCTGGTCAGCCAGATGTTCGGCAATCGGCTCATCGTGGCCAACGCCACCGGGTGCTCGTCGATCTTCGGGGGCAACCTGCCGACCACGCCCTGGGCGGTGGATCGCGACGGCAGGGGGCCGGCGTGGGCCAACTCGCTGTTCGAAGACAACGCCGAATTCGGTCTCGGCCTCCGCCTTGCCGCCGACCACCGATACCAGGCGGCACGCCTGGCCTTGGCCCGCCTCGGTGGTGTGCTCGGCGACGAGTTGGTCGATGGGCTCCTCGGTGCCGAGCAGAGCTCGGAGGCGGAGCTGTTCGACCAGCGAGCGCGTGTCGCCGCCGCCCGCGAGCGGCTTGAAGCGGACGGCTCGGCCGAGGCAGGGGCAGCCCTCCCGCTGCTCGATGCGCTGGTTCGCAAGAGTGTGTGGATCGTCGGTGGCGATGGCTGGGCCTACGACATCGGATTCGGCGGGCTCGACCACGTGCTGGCCACCGGACGGGACGTGAACATCCTCGTACTGGACACCGAGGTGTACTCGAACACCGGAGGGCAGGCCTCCAAGGCCACCCCGAGAGGCGCCATCGCCAAGTTCGCCACCCGCGGAAAGGCGACCGGCAAGAAGGATCTGGGGATGATCGCCATGGCGTACGGCAACGTGTACGTCGCCCAGATTGCCATGGGAGCGAACATGACTCAGACCGTCAAGGCGATCGACGAGGCCGAGTCGTATGGGGGGACGTCACTCGTGATCGCCTACAGCCCCTGCATCGCCCACGGCATCGACATGGCGCAGATGATGACCCACCAGAAGGAGGCGACCTCCAGCGGCCACTGGGAGCTCTACAGGTTCGACCCGCGTCTCGCTGCGTCGGAGGAGCACCCGTTCAAGCTCGACAGCCGTTCGCCGTCGACGACCTTCGAGGACTTCGCGATGAAGGAGGCTCGCTTCTCGATGCTCGTCAATGCCGACCCCGATCGTGCCGCCGAGCTGATGAAGGCCGCTCAGGAGGACATCGACGAGCGGCGCAGATACTACGAGCAGCTGGCGGGGTTGGAGCGTGGCTTGCCTGGAGAGGAGGTGGCACCGTGAAACCGGACCTGACGACAAGCTATCTGGGTCTCAGCCTCGCCGGTCCTGTCGTCGTGTCTGCATCGCCGATCGGACTGGACATCGAGCGGCTCCTCCGGTTCGAAGAGGCGGGAGCTGCCGCCGTCGTGCTGCCGTCATTATTCGAGGAACAGATCGACCACGAGTCGTATCAGGTGCATGCGGTGATGGAGCACGGCGCCGAGTCGTTCGCCGAGGCTCTCTCCTACCTCCCCGAGATGACGTCCTACAACACCGGCCCCGAGCGGTATCTGGGCTTGGTCCACCGCGCTCGGCGGGCGTTGTCCGTGCCGGTGATCGCGTCCCTCAACGGCGCCTCGCCGGGCGGGTGGACCAGCTATGCGGGCAAGCTGGAGGAAGCCGGAGCTTCCGCCGTCGAGCTGAACGTGTATTTCGTCGCCGCCGATGTGAACGAGACGGCTCAGCAGGTCGAGCAGCGCTATCTCGAGATCGTCGAATCGGTCAAGGCCTCGGTGAGCGTCCCGCTGGCCGTCAAGGTGGGGCCGTTCTTCTCGTCGATGGCGAACATGGCACACAGGTTGGTGGAGGCGGGTGCTGACGGCCTGGTCCTGTTCAACCGCTTCTACCAGCCGGACATCGATCTCGATGAACTCGAAGTGGTGCCGAACCTGCAACTGAGCGACCAGGCCGAGATGCGGCTTACGCTGCGATGGGTGGCCATCCTCCACAGTCGGGTCAAGGCGTCGCTGGCGGCGACCACGGGAGTGCACGACGGCCATGACGTGGTCAAGCTGCTGTTGGCCGGGGCGGACGTGACGATGATGGCCTCGGCGTTGCTGCGCCATGGGCCGGGACGCATGCGGGAGTGTGTAGACACGCTGCACGACTGGCTGGCCGAGAACGAGTACGAGTCAGTCGAGCAGATGAAGGGCTCGATGTCTTGGCAGGGGGCCCCGAACCCGTCGGCATTCGAGAGAGCCAACTACATGGATACGCTGCGCACCTTCAAGCTGCCGAAATAGTTATCTAGTGACAGCACGCTGGCTGAGGGAACGGCGACGTCAGTAGCCCCTCGGGCCCCCTTACTGAACTCCACAGAGGATCGAACGATCGTTCGCATCCCGTTCGAGATCAGTTCCCCCATGAGGGTGCCTCCGCTGTCCGCCAGATGCCGACCACGCCATCAAGTGTCTCCTCACCGAGCGGAGCCTCGACAGTTGTGGCCGGCGACCGCGATGGGCTGAGTTAACCGGTTCCCACCGACAGAATGTTGCCCTCACTGTCTTTGAACCAAGCCGCGCTTACCAGGCGACCGTCTGCCTCGAAGGTGGCGATGTTGTTCTTGGTCTCCACGCCCGGAATGTCGTAGTCCTCGAACACAACACCGTTGGTCTTCAACTCGGCTACTGCCGACTCAAGGTCATCGACCTCAAAACTCATTGCCGTGGCCTGGTTGGTCCCTGCGAACTGACTCGGGTAGAGCAGAAAGCGGCCGGAGCCTACGCCGTAGAAAGCGCCCACTTCTCCGGACTCCGTCGGCTCCAGTCCCAGTTTGTCGGCGTACCAAGCCGTTGCTCGCACCATGTCGCTAACGGGCACCGTGGCGTGCGCCGCGTTGAAATCGACCATGAATTCTCCTCTCGAGTTGTGCAAAAGGCGCTCTTAGGTCTGAAGAGACTTCGCGTTCATAACGTGAACGCAAGCATACGCGGACCAACGATGTGCGACAGGACTGCGGATCGAGTCGACGTTCAATGCGCGATACGAGGCCCATATACCTGGAAAATTCTCCAAGTAACATTGCCGCACGCTGGGGGATGGCGCGGTGATCTGTCTCGTAAGGCCGTCTGGACGACTTACGCTGGCTGGAAGAGCTCAATCACATTGCCAGAGGGGTCGACGCAGAGAATCTGCTTGCGCCCATCCTGCTCCACAATGTCGTTTCTGAAGGTCACGCCATCGTCCTTGAGCTTCGAAACGAGGGATTCCAAGTCGTCGACGGTTAGGACGAACCTGGACCAGCCCCCCGGACTGGGAACGGCACCATCTGACATCGGCCTGGAGGCCGAGGCTCTTGGCCCCGAAACCAACAACGTCAAGTCGTCGCGGACCAAGATCGCTATTGCCGGACCGAATTGCTTTTCAAGTTCGAAACCGAATTTCGAGACATAGAAGGCAACGGCATCGTCCACGTTGTCCACGATGTATCTGACTCGGGTCATCTTCTCGTCCCCTCGTTCCCGTCGTTTGTTCAGCAGTCGCTGATCCTACGAACCGCGGGTCGTTGTCGGGAGGTGTGAGCTGCCGATACCGACCGATGGGTGTCGCCGTTCCTCAGATGACATTTACGAGCAGTGGGGGATGCGACGGCAAGGTCATCGGACCCTCAGCACCCGTGTAGAAACATGGCCGGCCCCAAATTCAGGCTGGATCAGCATCCGTATCGCCATCTTCCCGCCACTACCTCCCAGATACGGGTCGCGGCGTAGCTCTTAAGGAACCCTCCAGATAGCCGGATCTAGGACGAGGTCTGTCGCCGTGTCGTTGCGGGCAAACTGGCGTTATGGGCGGCACCAGCCACTGGAATAGGCGCCGGACTCGACACGGCTCTCGCCGGATCGCTACTTTGCGGGGGACATAGTTGCTACGAGATCGAGAGGTGAGCTGTGGCCAAGATCCTGTACACCACCAGCTATGGATCCGACGATCCGACCCGAGCCACCATCCCATTCGTTGCTGCCATCGGAGCCATCGACGCCGGTCACGAGGCCAGCATCGCGCTCCTGGGCGAAGCCACCTATCTGATGAAGGACACGGTCGCAGATCAGATCGACGGTGTCGGGTGGCCGCCTCTAAAAGACCTGCTCCCGCAGATCATCAAGCACGGTATCCCGGTATACGTCTGAGGAGGGTGTGGGAAGGCCCGTGGGGTCTCCGACGAAGATCTTGAAGGCAAGAACGCCCAGTTCATCACCCCCAAAGATTTCGCAGAGTTCACCGTCGACGCCGATCGGGTGGTGAGCATCTAGCCCATGCCGCGCCTCGTCGGCTAAGCACCTCCTCGAGAGTGACGATCCGCGACCAGTCGAACTCATCACAGGACCGGCCCGAGCTTCGTGGCTCGGGCTCCGATCAAACTTTCAGGCCCAAGAACGCCGGCCTCACCGACGCGCTCGCGTCTCGCAAGGGAGTGTTCGCGGCGCCGGATGAGCCTTTTTCTGATGACGTTCCCTCCGCCGGCTGATGGCGCGATGCTGTCCTAGATCCGGCGAGGTCGCGTGTCGTGTCTTCCCGCCGGCCGGGGGCGTGCCAAATCACAATGCCAATCCGAACACCGTGATTCCACCGGTCTCGAATCCGGCGCGGCGGAAGGCCTGAACCAGCCAATCGACGTGGGGCATCATGACCCGGATACGGTCGGCCCCGGCGTCGGCGCCTCGCTCGACCAGGGCCCGCACCATGGCCCTCGCATCCTCGCGGTTGGTCTCGACCCAGTGAACGTCGAACCGATCTCCGTTGAGTTCGGCAACGGCCCAGCCCGGTCGCCCCTCCCACAGTGACCGGTTCTGGGCGGCGGCCACCAGGTGATCAACGCTGAGACGCCGCCAGGTCCATCCCATCGGAAACAGGCCGTGTGCTGCGTGGGCGAGCTCGCTGTCGGTCCACGACAGGAGCGCCGGTTCCGCCTCGGCCGAGTGGGCCGGCTTGAGTGCCTCGGCTCCCTTCACCCGGATGCCTCCGTTGCCCTCCGGCACCGGCGAGGCGTCACCGACTCCTCGTTGCGCCCAGAGCCAATCACCCAGCGGTCTGAAGCCAGCCTTGGTCACCTGGCCTCGTGCCGCCGTGTTCCAGTGTTCGACCGCAAGCCGCACGATGCGCGCCCCTGCATCCCGAGCCCACTCCCACAAGGCCTCGGCGACTGCGCTGCCTATCCCGCCCCGTCGATATTCGGGGTGTACCCGCATGGCGCTCGACCAGGCTTCTGTCTCCGAGACCATCTGGATGCGTCCCAGCGAGACCGCCTTACCTCCGACGTCCGCCACGATGACCTCGGTGTGGGGATCTTCAAACCACTCGATGAAGCGGTCGGCGACGTAATCCCCCCATGAGAATGTCTCCCTGGTCCACGATGCGATGTACTCGTGGTCGCCGCGGACGGCGGGGCGGATCGTGTAATCCATTGCCCTATGAGGGTATAAGGCAACAGGCCGTAGCCCGTTCCAGACCGTTCCAGATCTGGCGGGCGAGTTTTCCGATCTATGCGTTCACACTTTCGGCGTCGGCGCATCGTCGAGTTCTCCGTTGTCCGTGAGCGTCGTCACGGGTTCGGATGACGGATAACGGACTACTGGCTGGGTTCACCCGAGCGGACCGATCAACCGCTCGCAGTCAGGAGCTGTTCGTCTCCCTCGAGGTTGGAGACTGCCACCATCACGACCGAGTCGAGGGCGATGGACGACGTTGAGTCGAGAATGGCCGTCCCTGAGTCGGTCGGCAACCACACACCGATCTGCTGCGCGTTCCCGCCATCGTCGATGACCCAGGCGATGTAACCCTCTCTCCATGGCAGGTTCTCGAGGTCGAGGTGAACCGCCGTCCCCCATGCCCGCGATTCGAGGGTGACGGTTCCGGATGCGGTCGCCGATTCGACGGTCCAGACGATGTCTTGGTCCGGGCGTGGGAGGACCGACGAGAGTGCCATCACGACCACAGCTGCGGCGGCGGCCGAGGCGATCCACCGCCACCGCTTGCGGCTCCGATTCAGAGCGACCCACTCCGATCGGACCCGTTCAGCTACGACCGTGGTCACTCCCGACGGAGTGCGTTCGAACTCTGCGCCACCGAGTTTGGCGAGCAACCCGGGGAGTGGAGCAAACTCTGCGATCTCGCGGCGACATTCCTCGCACTCGGTGAGATGGTCTTCGAACTGGCGACGCTCGGCCGGCTCGAGGGCACCGAGCACGTAGCCGGCCGACCATTCCCGATAGACGTGGTGCTCGGTCATCCCAGGACATCTCTCTCTTCGAGGGCCGATCGCAGGGCTCGCATCCCGTAGTAGAGCCGGGATTTGACCGTTCCGTTCGGAATGGCGAACCGTTCGGCTATCTCGGTCACCGACAACCCGCCGAAGTAGGCCGCGACGAGCACATCACGGTGTGGGCCGGAGAGGGACATCAGCCCGTCCCGCACCAAAGTCGAGTCGGCGAGGGCGTCCACCGGCACCTCGACGGATGCCTCCGGAGCCTCCGACGGATCGACCGATCGGAGATGACGGCGGTTCTTCCGGTAGTGGTCGGCTGCGGTGGTCTTGAGGATTCCGAACACCCAGGCGCGTTCGCTGCCCCTCTCCGGATCGAATTGGGCGTAGTTGCGCCACGCCCGAACCAATGCTTCGGACACGACTTCCTCTGCGTCTCGCCGGTCATCGAAACGGCCTCTCGCCCACCCGAACAGAGCGTCGCCGTGGTCGTCGGCCAGGCGGCGCACGAACGCTTCGGCGCGGTCCGCTCCGGATTTGCTTCCCATCTTCACGGTTCATTCTTACCGAGCCGGGCGGTGGCGGCGGGCCTTTGGCCTAACCGCCGCCACCGCGAGGTGGCCCGGTCGGGAGGGTGAATCAGCCGGTGACGGTGACTTCTCCGCCGACGACGGCGATTCCTCCGTCCGCGGTCGAGGCGGGGAGGTCGATCGCGACGTCCGGCGGCATGAAGTCATACACACCGTCGCCGTTGACGTCGATGTGCGCCATCGGGA
>JAZGDZ010000121.1:0-20027 GCA_036478235.1 Acidimicrobiia bacterium
GCCACCGAGCGCGATCGGTACCGCTTCCATCAAGCTGCCCACCACCGGAAACCCCTCGGCTTCGAGCGCCTCACGGGTCTGGCTCCCTCCGTCGAAGAGCACGCACCCGACGCCGGCCGCCCGGGCCGCCCGCGCATCGTCGGTGATGTCGCCGATCACGGTCATCGCGGACTGTCTCATGCCGGGATACATTCGCAGCAGGCGATTCACATGACGGACCATGTGCTGCTCCTTCGTCTCGCCGACGGTGCCCCGATTGCCGTCGAGGGCGAGCATGAAGTCGTCGAGTCCAAACCCCTTGACCGTCGGCACCAGCATGTTGTGCCACAGCATCGAAGCCACCGATTGGGTGGCCCCATGACTTGCCACCCGCTGTACCGCGGCGCGGGCGTCCGAGGTGAGATCGGCCGAATCGAAGCCGTCCCGGTAGGCGTCCTGGAAGATGTGGTCGAGCTCGAGCAGGAACACATCGTCCACCGGGCGGCCGAGCAGCCCCTCATAGAACAAGTTGAGCGGCCGAACGAAGCGAGCCCGGTAGGTGGCGGCATCTATCGGGGCGGCACCCTGGCTCAGCAGACAGGCGTTCACCGCGGCGACGACGACGGGAACATCGTCGAACAGCGTCCCGTTCCAGTCCCAGATGACGTGGCCCACGGCGGCGACTCTAGGTGGAGACCTCCCCGCCGCTACCGTCCGGCGAGTCCCAGGAGAAACCCATGAAGCCATACGAGACCGGTGACCCCGAGCTCGACGCCAGCATCCGTCAGCTGGCCGAGGACGCCGTCGCCGCCCACAGCCGGGATCACGATCACGACGGCGCCGACATCGTGGCCGAGCTGATGGTGAGCGCACTGAAGCTGCATCGCGACGATGCAGACCGGGGCGATCTGAAGCTGGTCAACAGTGCCGTGAAAGAGATGCGCTACTCCTTTCTCGTGTTCCGCAAATACCGCGATGTCCCCAAGGTCACGGTGTTCGGGTCGGCCCGTACCGGGCCGGACCAGCCCAACTACCGCCTCGCCGCCGACTTCGCCTCGCACATGAGCGACGTGCGCGGCTGGATGGTCGTGACCGGCGCCGGTCCCGGCATCATGGAGGCCGCCAACCTCGGGGCGGGCGCCGAGGACTCGTTCGGCGTCAACATCAGGCTGCCGTTCGAGTCAGAGGCCAACCCCTACATCCACGAGAGCCGTCTGATCAACTTCAAGTACTTCTTCACCCGCAAGCTCATGTTCATGAAGGAGTCGAACGCCTTTGCGCTCTTCCCGGGCGGGTTCGGCACCCAGGACGAGACGTTCGAGCTGCTCACTCTGATGCAGACGGGCAAGAGCCCGCTGAGCCCGGTAGTGCTCGTCGAGGCTCCGGGAACGTCCTACTGGAAAGGATGGCTCGAGTTCGTAGAGGGCACGCTCCTGTCGAACGGAATGATCTCTGCGGACGACCTCGCCCTCTTCACCTACACCCAGACCGTCGAGGAGGCGGCAGCGGAGGTGTGTCGTTTCTACGAGAACTACCACTCGCAGCGGTTCGTCGGGGACCGGCTGGTGCTCCGGCTCAAGTCGGCTCCGACCCCCGAGCAGGTGGCTCGTCTCAACGACGAATTCTCCGACATCTTGGTCAGCGGGACGATCGAGTCGATCGAGGCCACCGACGTCGAGATCGCTTCGGACGACCACCCCGAACTGCCCCGGCTGCGGTTGCACTTCAACCGTCGCAGCCTGGGTCGGCTCCGCAAGATGATCGACGCCATCAACGAATTCGCGCCCGAGAAAGGGCCCGTCGCCAGCGATTAACCTTACGGCCCAATGAGAGAAATCCTGGCCGATCTGGTCGCAGAGCAGCAGGGGCTCGATCAGTCGCTGCAACGCGCCCCCGACCGGGACTGGAAGAAGAAGGTGGGCGACCGGGGATGGACCGTCCAGGACACGATCGCCTACCTCTGGTGGACCGAACGGCACATCGCCGGCGTGCTCACCAACGAGGTCGTTCCCGAGGCCACACTGAAGAAGCACGGCGGGGTGGAGGGCTTCGAACAGGCCGGGGTGGACAGCGCCAAGACGCGGCGGCCGCAAGAGGTCATCGAGCAGTGGCGGTTCGCCAGGGCCGACGTCGTCGACGCACTGAGTCGCCTCGGGGAGAACGATCGCGTGCCCTGGCTGAACGGGAACGTGTCCGCCCAGACCTTCGCCACCATGAGGCTCGCCGACACCTGGGCGCACGGCCTCGAAATCCTGACCTCCCTGGACAAGGAGATCATCGACACCCCGCGGCTGCGCCACATCGCCTGGCTGGGCTGGGCCACGCTGCCGAGCGCCTTCGGGAAGGCAGGCGAGAAGTATCCCGAGGAGGTCCGGGTCGAGCTGGTCGGACCCGGCTATTCCCGCTGGGTGTTCGGTCCCGAGGACTCCGAGCACGTCATCCGCGGCCAGGCCGGCGAGTGGTGCCGCCTGGTGGTCGGCTTCCTCGACCCCGCAGAGGCCGAAAGCCTCACCGCGACCGACGGACTCGCCGAGGCCGCGCTGCGCAACGCCGACATCAGGCCGTGATCCGCGGCCTCATCGGCATGGTCCACCTGGGACCGCTCCCCGGATCGGCTCGGGCCGTCCCCCTCGGAGAGACGATCGAGCGGGCCGTGACGGACGCCGGAGAGCTCGTCCTCGCCGGATTCGATGCACTCTTGATCGAGAACTTCGGCGATGCCCCCTTCCACGCAGACGACGTTCCCAAGATCACCGTGGCGGCGATGACCCGCGCGGTGACTGCCGTCTTCGAGGCGGTCGCGGTCCCCCTCGGGATCAACGTCCTTCGCAACGACGGCCTGGCGGCACTCGCCGTGGCGGCCGGCACGGGCGCCTCGTTCATTCGAGTCAACGTGCTGTCGGGATCGATGAACACCGACCAGGGGCCCATCGTGGGCAAGGCCGCGCAGGTCTCCCGATTCAAGAAGGCGCACGCCCCCGAAGTAGTCGTGCTCGCCGACGTGATGGTCAAGCACGCCACTCCGCCGCCCGGGCTCACCATCGAGCAGGCCGCTTCAGACCTGTGGGAGCGAGCCGGGGCCGACGGCATCGTCGTGAGCGGCCCGGGCACGGGCCGGCCGCTGGATCGCATCGAGCTCGACGCGGTTCACGGGGTGATCCCGAAGGCGCCCCTCTACGCCGGATCCGGAGTCACCACCGACACGATCGCCGATGTCCTCGAAGTGTGCATGGGGGCGATCGTCGGAACGGCCACCAAGGTCGACGGCATCACCTCCAACCCGGTGGATCCCGCCAGGGCTGCGGCGATCGTGGAAGCGGCGAAGTGATCTCTTACCGGATGGAACCCGGGCCGATCCACCTGGTCAGGCTGAACACGGGCGCCGACCTCCTCGACGGGCTCACCGCCTTTGCCGAAGAGAACACCATCGAGGCCGCATGGCTCACGTACCTGGGCGCGGTGAGCCGAGCCTCGCTGCGGTACTACGACCAGGACGATCGGGTGTATCGCGACTTCGAGATCGATCGGCATCTGGAGGTCATCTCCGGTGTCGGAAACGTGTCTCTGCTCGACGGCCGACCCTTCGTCCACACTCACGCGACGTTCGCCGACGCCTCCGGCAAGGCAGTCGGCGGCCACCTCAACAGCGGTACGACGGTATGGGCCCTGGAGATTCGAATTCAGCAGCTGGCCGGGGAGCCCATCGTCCGAGAGCCCGACGACTGCACATCGCTCAGCCTGTGGGGCGGCACACTCTGAGAGCGTCCGCTAGGCGAACGCTCTGCGTCACCGCCTCCTCCACGTCACGTGGTCAGGAGAGAGGTCGGCGACCGTGGCGGCGCCGACGAGGGCCATCGTCCGCCTGACGTCCGCTTCGAGCATCTCCAGGACGTGGTCGACGCCGGCCTCTCCGGCGGCACCCAGGCCGTACAGATAGGCGCGACCTGCCATGGCGGCGCGGGCGCCGAGTGCCAGCGCCTTGACGATGTCGGCACCGCGCCGCACACCGCCGTCGACGATGACCTCGAGGCGATCTCCCACCGCATCCACGACGGGTGGGATCAACTCGAGGGTCGCAGGCGCCGAATCGAGCTGGCGTCCGCCGTGATTGGACACAACGATCGCCTCTACCTCCTCGTCGGCGGCGGCGACCGCGTCGGCGACGGTCTGGATGCCCTTCACGATGATCGGGCCCTCCCACACCTCACGCAGCCATTCGAGGTCGCTCCAGGAAAGGCCGGGGTCGAACTGCCCGTTCAACCACTCGGCGAGTGACACCGGGTCGCTTCCATCCTCGACGGACCGGCCGACCACATTGGCGAACATGATCGGATCGGACCGCACGAAATCCCAGGTCCAGCCGGGGTGGAGGATCCCGTCGATGATCGTGTCGAGCCCCAGCTTCGGAGGCAGCGTGAATCCGCGCCGCACATCTCTCTCGCGACGACCGATGACCGTCGCATCCACCGTCAGACACAGTGCTTCGTATCCGGCAGCGGCAGCGCGGGCGACCATCTCCTGCACGAGTCCGCGGTCCCGCCACACGTACACCTGAAACCAGAGGCGGCCGCTCGACACCGCGGCGACCTCTTCGATCGAGCGGGTGCCGAGGGTCGACAGGGCGTACGGGATGGCGGCCCGCTGGGCGGCACGGGCCACCGCCAGCTCACCCATGGGGTGGGCGATGCGGGAGAATCCGGTCGGGGCCAGGACGAGTGGAAACGCGAGTGGCTTGCCGAGGAGGGTGCTCGACGGGTCCGTCTCACCGACCCCCTGGAGAACCCGTGGCCGAAATTCGAGCCGGCGAAACGCCTCCACGTTTCGAGCCAGTGCCATCTCGTCCTCGGCACCGCCGTCGATGTAGTCGAACACTCCCCCGGGAAGGCGTCGCTTGGCGATCGCTCTCAAATCGGCGACGCTTGCGGCCCTCGCCAGACGGCGCTTCACCGGGTCGAACTCGAAGCGACGGAAGCGCAGCACCGAACGCAGGGTCTCGAACATGCCCCGATGCTAAGAGGGCGCGCAACGAAGCAGGGGTCCGGCTACTCCTCGCCGTTCTTCTTCACGTCGAACCCGGTCTTGAGCAGCAGGCTGAGCATCGCCGGAGCCGGGTCGCGGAACTGGACCGGCCTGAAGGCATCATCGAGCCCCGAGAAGAACCCCAACAGGGTCTCCACCATGTGGGTATGGGTGATCGTGTGCAGGTTCGATTCGTCGGCACGTCCGAATGCCACCAGCCTGACCCGTACCGTTCCCCCGCCGCGGGCGGGAACCTCGCACACCTGGCGGTCGCCGAGATCGTCCACGATCCGATCAATGCCCATGTCGAAGAGCCACTCGACCCGGCGCAGGATCGAGTGGAGCACCTTGTGGCGACGAATCCCGGGGTTGAATTCGGCCTCACCCTGCTTGACCTCCCCGATGATTATGTCAATCTGCCCCTCCCGGAGCTGCAAGACGGGGTCATCGAGCAAGAGGAGGCGGGTATCGGCCTCGTCGTGCGGATCCCCCGCGTAGACGTCTCCAGGAAACCGGATCGCCATGATGTCGATATCGGTGATGGTGTCGAAGCCGCCGTCTTCGCGGCGCGCCTGCACCTCGAACTCGCTGAGAGTGAGATACCCGTTGAGGCGCAGGTAGCTCTCGACGAGGTTCACCGCTATGTCCATACCGCTCCTCGATCGTGGTGCCTCGATCAACCGCCGTCACCGACAGCGTATTCACCTTGCGTCCCGCCGAGCGGATAGCCTCGCCCCGTGACTGGCTTCGACGCCTTCTCCTTCGGAGCCCGCGGCTCGTTCGCCGGGGTTCCCAAGCGCACCCTCGCAGACCTCGGCGGCGCCCGAGCCGTCATCGTCGGAGCCCCCCTCGACTGGGGAACGACCCACCGACCGGGAGCCCGATTCGGCCCCAAGGCGATCCGGGACGCCGACTACCTCGACCCCAACGGCTCCCGCCCCCACCTCGGTGCCGGGATCGACCCGCTAAAGGTCCTCGCGGTGGTCGATATCGGTGACGTCCGAGTGGTGCCGGGGTACATCGACGAGAGCATCGAGCGAATCCGGGAGACGGTTTCGGCGATCGCCCGGCACGGCTCGATTCCGATCGTGCTCGGAGGGGACCACACGATCACGTTTCCCGATGCGGGTGGAGTCGCCGACGTGATCGGTCACGGTGACGTGGCGCTGATCCACTTCGATGCGCACGCCGACACCGCCGAGTCCCATTACGGAATGCTTCACGGTCACGGCACACCGATGCGGCGGCTCATCGAGTCCGGGGCCGTGCCCGGGCATCGGTTCGTCCAGATCGGGTTGCGCGGATACTGGCCCCCGCCCGACGTCTTCGAGTGGATGCAAACCCAAGACATGAGGTTGTACTTCATGAGCGACATCGTCGAACGCGGCCTCGACGCCGTCGTCGACGAGGCGGTCGAGCATGCCGGAAACGACGCCGAGGGCGTGTTCGTCTCGGTGGACGTGGACGTCGTCGATCCCGGTTCGGCCCCCGGAACGGGCACCCCGGAGCCCGGTGGCATCACGCCGCGTCAGCTGCTCGACACCGTGCGCCGTCTCGGCCGGGAGCTGAACGTGGTCGGAGCCGACATTGTCGAAGTGACCCCCGCATACGACTCCGCAGACGTCACGGCTCTTCTCGCCAACCGGGTGGTGTTGGAGTTGCTGACCGGAATCGCTCAGCGATCGGTCAGCGGGGAAGCCACTTCGAGACGGCCGCCCGATACCGCCTGAAGTCGCCCTCGAACGCCTCGAGCAGGTGCCGGTCCTCGTAGGGGCCCACTCCGGCGACGAAGTACACGATCGCTCCGGCGGGGATCACCCACATGAGGTCGATGTCGAACGCGACCCACGGTGCGAGCGACAGGAGGACGGTACCGATGTCGATCGGGTTTCTGACCCTCGAGTAGATGCCGGTGCGAACCAACCGGGAACCCGGCCTGACACCGAACAGGCCTATCCCCGCTCCGGCGAGGACATGGGCGCCGGCGTCCACCAGGGCGAGCCCGCCCATGGCCAGCAGTACGCCACCGGTGATGAAACCGACTCCCCGGGCCGGGAAGATCCCCCTGCCGGAGTCGGCGATGAGGACCGCGGGGAGGGCGACTGCCCAGAGCACGGCCACGAATGCCACGTATGCAATCGAAGACGGGGTTCGCCGCGGCATCGGTCCATGATCCCAGGTTGCTCGTCACGGGGCCGGAGTACATTCGTCCGAGATGACGCCACTCGACCATTTCACCCCGGCCACAGCAGCGTGGTTCGACGGCTCCTTCTGGTCGGCGAGATGAGTGACATGCATTGCTCAGCGGGCTCCTAAGACCTCAGCGCCGCCGACAGCAGGCCGGGAATCCGCCACGGGGCGGGTCGGGCCTCGAAGGCCGCGGCGCGGCGCATCACGGTGGACCCTCTGCGGTGGAACACCGACCAGCCCGGCTTGGGAAAGAGCACGAACGGACCACGGATCACTGTCTTCTGGGGGCGATCGATCAGCCGGGCGTTGTGCACGAATCCGATCCCGCTTCCGATGTCGTCGAGAGTGTGGCCGGGAAAGGCGCCCCAGGGAGTGACTCCGAGCGGGAAGCCTGCGGCCGCCCACACGTTTACGCCCAAGGTGCCGTATCTCAGGTCGTCCACTGCACCGGCCACGTCGGTTGCGTGGTCGTTGCGAGTGTGGCCGTCCACGAGCAACGTCACGTTGAGCGTGCCCCGAAGGCGCTCGTTGCAGAACCCGACCGCCTCGCGCAGGTAAGCGGCGGGATCGTCGCCGGGAAGCTCCACGGCTGCCATCACCCTGCAGAACGCCTCCTCGAGGAAGATCGGATGTTCGTCCGCGGGACCGACGTGCACCACGGTGGCGGGGAGACCATCGGCCGAGTTCCCGAAGGTGCGGACGTCGCCGCCCGCATCCACGACGCGGCGGTATCGCTCGTACGACCCCGGGTAATAGGCCGGGCGGTCGGGTCGTAACGCGAGCTTGGCGCCCACGAGATCCATGAACTCCTCGCGCTGGTCCCACGATGCCGGCAGCACGACCACCTTGGCTGCATTGCAGTTGTAACCGGCGTTCTGCAGGAGCTGGGTGGCAATGTGCTCCGCCTGGTACTCCATCTCCCGCCGGCTCCACTCCCCCGGCATGACGATCACGGGGCTCACGTTGCCGAGTTCGCTCGTGGTGGGCTTCTTCAACCTGGGGTCGTTGGCGGCCTTGCGAGCCGCTCCCTGCGCCCCGGAGCCGAACACGATGGCGTCGTGGGTCGCCTCCGAGCCGGTCATGTGGATCTCATCGACTTCGGGGTGGAGGACAAGATATTCGCCGACGTCGACACCGCCGTAGGAGGTCCGCACGAATCCTGCAGCGATGAGGTCGGCGAAGGCATGCTCGATGTACGGGCCGATGTAGTCGTTGACCGGGCTGAGCTTGAGCATGGCCACGTGGCCCTCGACAAAGAGCTTGTGAATCAGTTCGAGCGGAGCGATGCTCGACACGTTTCCGGCGCCCAGCACCAGGGCAACCGCAGCAGAAGCCGTTTCGGGCTTCGTGTACACCCCGCCGAGATGGTGGCGAGCCGCTCCCCGCCCGATGGCCGGGTCCATCCGCACCTCTGCCTTCCATCCGGGATAGAGGATCCGGTCCCACCGATCGCCGGGAAGCACGTCCACGGCCACTTGGCCGTCGGCGAGCTCGCGTATGGCCTTGTCGGGAAGCGGCACCCGGCCGCGGCGACGAATCCCAAGCAGGGTCGAACGCAGGAACCGGGCCGTGCGCAGCACGGTCAGCGGTCCGGCGACCCACTCCTCGCCGGCCAACTCGGGGCCGATGCCCTTGGCGCGAACCGAGTCGGCCACCAGATCCGGTGCGATCTCCCACATCCTGCGAGCCACCGTCTCCAGATCGAGGATCCGCTCGTCAATCGTTCGTCGCGACCAGGCGTCGGCACTGGCCCGCAGCGTGGCCAGCGACCGGTCGAGCAGGTGCTGCGACGTGGTGGGCGCCCTCCCCGGTGGCGACAGCGTGCTCACGCTGCCCCCGGTTCGGACCGGCACAACAGCGCAAAGGTCGTCTGTCGAGGCATTAGCTCTGGTGGTGTGTCGTGCAAATAGCGCCCGCGTATCTCCGAGCCATCGGCGTCATCTGGCATAGCCTGACGACGAAGGCGCAGTCGAGACTGCTTCGAGAAGGAAGGCAAAGCCAGGGGCGTTGAGGGCCGGAGAGATGCGGCGATTATTTGTGCGACACACCACTAATAGCCCCCGCGGCGAACTCCGCCGTACTTCATTCTGGTGTCCTCGATCCGCGCCACAGCAACATCTTCGGCACCATCGCGGAACCCGCAGTCCACGACCTCACCCAGGAACAGCGTGTGGGTGCCGCAGTCCACCGCCTTCCACAGAGTGCAGTCGAGGTAGGCGACCGCCTCTTCGAACACCGGGGCCCCGGTCACCCCCTCGCGGATCGGGCGGCCGTTGAGAGTCATCCCCTCTTTGGCGGCAGGCTTCGAGAACTTGACGAAGGGCCGGGTGTCACTCCGATCCCACAGGTTCACGGTGAAGCGCTCGCCGTTCTCGATGAGACGGTGGGTCACCGACGTATTGTCGACGCCCACGGCCACGAGCACCGGCTCCATGGACACCTGGCACACCCACGACGCGGTCATCGCGTTCCACTCGTCCCCGGAGCGCGATCCTATGAGACAGAGCACGTTGGGAATGGACCACAACACCCTGTTGACGATTTCGTCGGCCACCGAATGTGCCATGACACCTCGGGATCGGGCCGCGGAGCGTACCGGTCGTCCAGTGGATAACCTTTGCCCGTGCGGATCCTGATCGCGACGGCGGGCGTGCTGGCTCCCGAGCCGGTGGCCGAGTTCGCCGCTCACCTCGTTTCCGATGACGGCTCGGTATTCGTGGTGACCGTGATCGAGGTGCCCCGCTCATTCCTCGACGAGATTCGCTCCGAGCAATGGCACCCGCTCACGGACGGATCGCCGGACTGGACGAGGGAGGAGGACCGGGTGATAGCGCGCTACGTGGATGAACGCGGCGCCCGCATCACCGAACCGGTGCTGGCGGCCCTGCGCAGCCGGGGCATCGAGGCCGAGACCATGTTCCTCGAGGGTGAAGATCCGGCGGCGACGATCATCGAGGCGGCCGACGACCTCGACGCCGATCTCGTCGTCCTCGGAGCCACCAAGCCGTTGTTCGACGAGTCCCAGTGGGAGAGCGTGTCGGTGCGGGTCGTACGCGACTCGAGGAGAGCGGTCCTCGTCGTTCCGGCGGAGCCCCGCGACGAAACCGCTGAGATCGAAGTCGTCACGGGCGAAATGGAGAAGATCGTCACCGCCGAGATCGAGATCCCTTGATCCGAACTCCCGACGAGAAGCCCTTGCCGACTACGGGTTCCGGCCGCACTACCTCGAGTGGGAGGGACTGAGGCTCCTTTCCCCTCCATCCATCGATCTCGATCGCACCGGGTAACCCGGTACCCACGCCGGCCATGATGCCCCTGATTGGCGTAATGTTCGCCCATGACCGAGTTCACGGTCCATCTGCCCAACCGGCCCGGCTCTCTGGCGGACCTGGCGGAGAGGATCGCTGCAGTCGGTATCAACATCGAGGCTCTGGCGGCGATTGGAATGGATGATGCCGGCACGGTCCGCCTGATCCTCGACGACGAGGTCACCGCCCGCCGGATGCTGGAGCATCACGGGATCCCCTTCGAAGAGCGACGGGTCATCACCACCGTCCTTCCGGACCGGCCCGGCTCCGTGGCGGCGATGACGCGCCAGTTGGCCGACGCCGGAATGAACATCGACGCCATGTATCTCCTCAGATCGACCCCGGAAGGGCTCGAGTTCGCCGTCGCCATCGACGACGGCGCCGGACGTATCGCCTCCTGACATCAGGGCCTACCCGCCGCAACCCGGGCCGCCGCGAGCTCGAGAGTGTCGTCCAGGGGAACGAGATCCGTCGGTCCGTGGCGACGCTCCAAGCCTCTTCTCAGGATCTCGTCGGCGAATCCGGGATTCTTGGGCAGCACCGACCCATGGAGGTAGGTGCCGAAGCAGTTGTTGACCACCGCGCCCTCCTCGCCCGTCCGTCCGTTGTTCCCGCTGCCCTTGACGACCCGCCCCAAAGGAGGCTGTCCGGAGTCGAGCCTCGTGCGTCCGCCGTGGTTCTCGAACCCGACCAGGCGGCCCAGGTCGGATTCGACGACCACGTTGCCGATCATCCGCCCCCTGCCACCGATGGTGTCGGCGCCGAAGACTCCGATGCCGGGCAACTCGGATCCATCGGAGGCGACGAACTTGCGGCCGAACAGCTGGTAGGTCCCACAGACCACGAGGAACGCCACCCCGGCCTCCACGGCGCGGTGGACGTTGCCGGCCCGCTCCGACAGATCGCGGGCGACCTCGACCTGGGAGGTGTCCTCACCGCCGCCGGCCACCACAACGTCCGCCTCGAGGAGGTCGTATTCGACGCCCACCGGAACAAGGTCGACTCGGACCGGCAGGTCGCGCCACTCCAGGCGACGGACCAGGGTTATCACGTTGCCCGTGTCGCCGTAGATGTTCATGCGCTGCGGGAACAGGTGGGCGATGACGGCTTCGCCGCTCACGTCCATGCCTCGGCTCGGGATGTTCCCGGGAGGAGACGATCCAGCAGGGCGAGCATCGCCGTGTACGTGGGGACCACGTAGACGAGGCGGCCTTCGGGCGCCTCAGAGACGATCCGGTCCAGCGCCGCACCGAGGTCTGGCTCCGCCCAGGCCTCCACCCCCGCGTACTTGAGGCGCAGCGCCATGTCGGCGGCCCTGATCCCGGTCGTTCCCAGCCGGTGCGGCGTGCCGGCCAGGTCTTCGAAGCGGACGTCCCACAGCCAAGAGACGTCGCGTCCATCGGCATGGTTGTCGTTGATGGCGACGAGAACGTCAACCGGGTCGGGCTCGTCGACGAGCAAGCGCAATGCCTGGTTGAAGCCCGCCGGATTCTTCACCAGAAGGAGCCTCACCCGCCGGTTCCGGTAGATCACCACCTGGCCCCTACCGAAGGCGGGCGGCATCTGCTCGAGCGCGGCCAGCGCTTCCTGGGGCGCCACCCCGAACTCGGCGGCCGCCAGCACCGCCGCCGTCGCGTTATAGCCGTTGTAGACGCCCGGCACCTGCAACTCGGCCTGGCGAACCGCTCCGCCGATCGCGACACGGATCCTCTGGCCGTCCCCGGAGCGCTCGACGCCCTCCAGCGTCGCATCGAGGGCGACCGCGGGGGCGTCGGGGTCGGTCGATCCGTAGAGCACCCGGTCGTGCGGCATGGTCCGGCGAATCGGCGCCGCCGCTCCGAACCACGCCGTCCGGCCGTCGTCCAGGGCAGACACGGCCGGATCATCAGCGTTGAGCACTGCTCGTCGCGCCGCCGCGACCGCCACCCCGACGTGGGCCGCCGCCGTGTCGAGCTCTCCGTAGCGGTCGAGCTGGTCCCGGGCGAGGTTCGTCACGACTATGAGCTCCGGGTTCAGGCGCGGCGCCAGGGTCCGAACGGCGGCCTCGTCGATCTCGAACACCGCCACCCCGTGACCGCGGACCCGGCCTCGCCGCGAGGCCCCGATGAGTGCGGTGGTGACTCCCCGCGCCAGGTTGGAGCCCGTCGGATTGGTCAGAACCGAGGTCCCACCGTGCTCCAGAGCGGTGACGAGCATTTTCGTCGTCGTGGTCTTGCCGTTGGTTCCGGTGACGATCACGACCCCGCCGGGGATCGAGGCGACCAGCTTCTCGATGGTCCTCGGGTCGATCTTCTCTGCAATCAGCCCGGGTACGGCAGAGCCGCCGCGGCCCGCCAATCGGCTGAAGAATCCCGCCATGCGTCCAACGGCGACGGCCGCAAGAAGTCGAAGCACATCGTCACGATACCGCCGGCTTCGGCGACGGCTCCGCGGTCGCCGGGCGGTGCCTACGTGTTCATGGCTCTTCGCCGTACGGCTCATCGCTATGCGGCCCGGGGGCCCCAGCCCCAGGCCGCCGAGTCCGCGCCTATCGGCGCTCCCTCTTGACGGCGGCCGAGAATTGGGTCCTGAAGAGATCGGCATAGAGGCCGTCCATCGCTAAAAGCTCATCATGGCGTCCCTGCTCGACGAGACGGCCCCGATCGAGCACCAGGATCCGATCCGCCGCCAGCACCGTGGACAACCGATGCGCGATCACGAACGATGTCCTCCCGGCCATGACGTGTTCCAGAGCCTCCTGAATCAGCGCCTCGGAGCGAGCATCCAGATGTGAGGTCGCCTCATCGAGGACGAGGATTCGTGGATCCTTGAGGATCACCCGGGCGATGGCCACCCGCTGCTTCTCCCCACCCGAGAGGCGATAGCCACGTTCCCCGACCACGGTCTCGTATCCCTCGGGAAGATCGGCCACAAAGTCGTGAATGTTGGCTGCGGTCGCGGCGGCCACGAGCTGCTCGTCGGTCGCCCCGGGCCGGGCATACCGGAGATTCGCCGCGATGGTGTCGTGGAACAGGAAGGTCTCCTGGGTGACGACCCCAATCGCCTCAGCGAGGGTGCCCAGAGAGAGCCCCCGCACGTCGATGCCGTCGATGAGCACCCGACCCTCGGTCACGTCGTAGAGACGGGGGATGAGGTAGGTCACGGTGGTCTTGCCGGCCCCGCTGGGACCCACGAGGGCGACGAGGCGGCCGGGGGCAACATCGAAGTCGAGGCCGTCGATCGCCCGGCCGCGGCCGATCATCTCCGGAGGAGACTCACCTTCGGGGACCGCGGGCGTCCGCCAGGAGAATCGCTTCACGTGCTCCAGGGCGGGTGGCGTGGCGGCCTGGTAGTCGAAGGAGACATTCGAGAACGTGACCCGGCCCTGCACCGGGTCGAGCCTGACGGGATCGGCCGGCTCTTCGATGTGTCTCGGCAGATCCAGCACCTCGAACACCCTCTCGAACGAAACGAGCGACGTCGCCAGTTCGACCCGGGCGTTGGAGAGGGCAGAGAGTGGGCCATACAGCTGTGCCAGATAAGCGGAGAGGGCGACGATCGTCCCGATCGTCAGCGAGCCCTGGATCACGAGAACCGAGCCCAGCCAGAACACCAGGGCGGTGCCGAAGGCACTCACCACACCCAGCGCCATGAAGAACCACCGACCGATCAGGGCCCGGCGCACTCCGAGATCTCTCACCTCCGCAGCGTGACCCCCGAACTTGCCGTCCTCGTCGCGCGCCCTGCCGAAGAGCTTGACGAGCAGCGCCCCGCTCAGATTGAGGGTCTCGTTCATGGTGGCGTTCATCCTGGCGTTCGCCTCCATCTGCTCCCGGGTGACACCTCGCAGGATCTTTCCCACCCGCCGGCTGGGAATGACGAAAAGCGGCAGGATGGCCACCGCGGCGAGCGTCAACCTCCACTCGAGGCTCATCATCACCGCCAGGGTGACCACTGCCGCCAGCGTGTTGGACACGACCGAGACCAGCGTCCCGGTCACGGCGGACTGGGCGCCGACGACGTCGCTGTTGAGTCGCGACATCATTTCGCCCGGGCGGGTCGCGGTGAAGAAGCCGAGCGACATGCGCTGCAGGTGGCCATACAGCCCGGTGCGAAGGTCGAAGATGATCCCCTCGCCCGCCTTGGCCGAGGCCCACCGCTGCGCCACGCCGACGACGCCGTTGACGATGGGCACCGCCACCATCCCCAACCCGAGCCAGGTCACCCTCCCCAGATTCTTGGCGGGTATCGCTCGGTCGATGAGATCGCGCATCAGCAGCGGGGGAACCACAGACACGAGCGTGATGACCACGATCGTCACCAGAATCAATCCCAGCAGGCTCCTGTACGGCCGGGCGTATGCCAGCACGCGCCGCAGCAGATGGCGGTCGACACGGGGGCGATCCCGCTCCTCGTCGTATTTGATGTACGACCACCAGCCGCCTGAATGGAAGATGCTTTGTGCTCCTGATCGGCCGTCAGAGGGTATCGGGCATCCGCAGTGGAGCGAACGTCAGCCGGTGGTAGGTGACGGCAGCGACACCAGCAGCGAAAGCGGGATCGTCGACTCGGCCATCGCCGAGCAGGCCTCCGCCAAGACTCCGGTGCGGCAGAAGAGCTGGTAGACGTAGTCGCCGTCGACCCACGACAGTTCACGGCCGTCGGCAACGCTGAACGAGAAGACCTCGTTGTCGGGGCTCCCGTCGTCAAAGGTCTTCAGGCCCACCCTCAGCACACCCAGCTGGGCCTCGGAGCGGGCCGCCGTGTACGGCTCGCCGATCCAGAACCCGAAGGCGGCGGCGTTCCCCACACCAAGGGTGACGGTCTGTGTGTCGAATACCAACTGGCTCGAGATGTGGGAGACCCCTTCCGGGGCCAGCTGCGGGAACTCGATGCCGGGCAGCACGTCGGCGATCTCCCGCCGGCTCGCCTGTTGGGACTGGCTGACCAGGTCGCCCCGCGACCATACCGCCAGCACCACGTCGTCGGCACCGAGCCCCGCGGTCACCGCCCCGATGCCGTCGTTGATCCAGATGGTGCCGGTGATCGGGTTGAGCCTGAGATCGACCTGACCGACGGGGGCGGCGGTCGTGGTGGACGAACTCGCGTCGACGTGAATAATTTCCCGCGAGAGATCACCGACGCCGTCCAGGGCATCGCCACAGCCGGCAACGGCCAGTGAGAGCGCAATCAGCGCCGCAGTCCTGCGCATGACCATCGAGAGTATGGTCGGCACATCGCGGTGTGAGGTTCAGCGTCGCCTGCTGCCTACCCTCGACCGGCGATGTCCGAACTCCGTCTGCTCACCGACCGTCTCGATCCCCCGGCCCTGGACACGGCAGCATCGACCGCAATACTGCGCAGGGTCGCCGCACGAGAGATCGGGCCTACCCTGCGTCTGTTCGTCCCCGCCCGAGCCGTGGCGTTCGGCAGCCAGGACCGCACCCGGCCCGGATACGCCGATGCGGTGCGAGCGGCCGAGGACCTCGGCTTCGCGGCGGTCGAGCGCCTCGCCGGCGGCCGGGCGGCCGTGTTCCATGAGGGAACGATCGCCTTTGCATGGGCGACTCCGCACGACGACCCGAAACGGGGCATCGAAACGCGGTTCGCCGCCTTGGCCGACATCGTCGTTGCCGCCCTGGACGACCTCGGCGTGACCACCGCGGTCGGCGAGGTCCCCGGCGAATATTGCCCCGGCCGGTTCTCCGTCCACTCGGAGGGGCGCAAGATCATGGGGGTCGGCCAACGCCTGGTGAGAGGAGCGGCACATGTTGGCGGCGTGGTCGTCGTTCACTCCCCAGAAGTCGTCAACAAGCCGCTGATCCCGGCATATCGGTCCCTTGGTTACGACTGGAACCCGGAGGCCACCGGCGCAGTCGGCGATTCGATCGAGGCCACCGTGGACACGGTCATCGCCGCCCTCGTCGAGGCGTTTC
The DNA here is from genome assembly GCA_036478235.1 of Acidimicrobiia bacterium. Taxonomy (GTDB): domain Bacteria; phylum Actinomycetota; class Acidimicrobiia; order Spongiisociales; family UBA11373; genus JACZWZ01. Next base: position 16,412 of record JAZGDZ010000121.1, read on the forward strand.
GGGCGTCGGGCCGCCAGCCCAGCCCGGCCCGCTGGTCGCCGGCGACACTGGACCTGGCGGCCGGCCTCGCCGCCCAGCACACGCCCCAGATAGCCTGACGGCGTGCAGATCCTCATCCTCAACGGTCCCAACCTGAATCTGCTGGGCACCCGGCAGCCCGACATCTACGGTTCGGCCACGCTCCGGGAGCTGGAGAATCGATGCCGGCGCTGGGGCGAATCTCTCGGCCTCTCCGTCTCCACCTCCCAGTCGAACCACGAGGGCGACCTGATCGACCAGCTCCACAATGGGATAGGGCGATACGCAGGTGTGGTGCTGAACCCTGGGGCGCTGGCCCATTACTCGTACGCGCTCCACGATGCGATCGAGGCGGTCCCGATGCCGGTGGTCGAGGTACACATCTCCGACATCGCCAATCGTGAGGAACGGTGGCGTCGGACGTCGGTGCTGGCACCGGCGTGCGCGGCCACGATCAGCGGCAAAGGGATCGACGGGTACCGCGAGGCCCTCGAATACCTGGCCGACTAGCCGGCAAGGTCTCGCCAGCGCTCGAGACCCTCGACCAGGTCCTCGTCGGCCAGCGCAAACGAGAGGCGACAATGACCCGGTGCCCCGAACGCCTCACCGGGGACCACGGCTATCTCGATCTCGTCCAACAGGAGCGACGCCAGCTCAGCGCTGGTCGCCGCGGTGCGCCCGCCCAAGCTGCGACCCAGCTGGCCCCCGACTGAGGGAAACGCGTAGAACGCCCCGGCCGGCTCGAGCACGGCAAGCCCGTCGATCTCGGCCAACAAGCGGTGCATCTCAAGCCGGCGCTTGTCGAATGCCCGGCGCATCGCCTCGACAGGGGTCTCGGGCCCGGTCACTGCGGCCAACGCCGCTCGCTGTGAGATGTTGGAGACGTTGGAGGTCGAGTGCGACTGGAACCGGCCCATCGCCGCGGCGATCCCCGGCGGAGCGATCGCCCAGCCGACCCGCCAGCCCGTCATCGCATACGTCTTTGCCGTCCCGTTGACGACGACACACCTGTCGGCAAGCTCGGGGACGACGGCCGGCATCGACACGTGGCGAGCGTCTCCGTACACGAGTCTGTCGTAGATCTCATCGGTGAGGACCCAGATACCCTTGTCGGCGGCCCAGCGGCCGATCGCCTCGACCTCGTCCGGGGAGTACACCGCTCCCGTTGGGTTGGACGGTGAAACGAACACGAGCACCTTGGTGCGATCGGTGCAAGCCGCCTCGAGGTCCTCGACCGTGACGCGGAATCCTCCCTCCATCGTCGTCGGGATCGGACGCACGACGGCGTCGAACAGAGCGATCGCCTCGGGATAGGTGACCCAGTAGGGGGCCGGCAGGAGCACCTCGTCGCCGGGGTCGAGCAGGGCCGCAAATGCAGCGAACACGGCACCCTTGCCGCCGTTGCTGATGACGACGTTCTCGCGCTCCACGGGCAGCCCGGACCGTTCGCTGGTCCCGGCGGCGACGGCGTCACGCAGCTCCGGGAGCCCGATCGGCGGGCTGTAACGGTGATTGACCGGATCGGCGCAGGCGGTGATCGCGGCCTCCACGATGTGCGCCGGAGTCGGGAAATCCGGCTCCCCGGCCCCGTAGCCGATCACCGGCCGACCCTCGGCACGCAGCGCTTTCGCCCGTACGGTGATCGCCATCGTCGCCGAGTCCGAGAGCGCCGCAAGGCGGCGCGACAGGGTCGAGGAAGCTGGATTCATCGCCAGCAGGATAGGAGCGACCCGCGGTCGGTAGTGTCGCCCGCCATGGCTGTGATCCTCCTCATGCGCCACGCCAAATCGAAACACCCGGCAGGGATCGCCGACCGCGACCGCCCGCTCTCGCCGCGAGGAGAGCGGGCGGCGGCCGCCATGGGAGGCGCCATCTCCGGCTTCGGAGTGAGGCCGGATGTGATTCTCACTTCCCCGGCGCGGCGGGCGGCAGACACCGCGCAGCTCGCCGCCGCGGGCGGTGGATGGGATGCGGCGATATTGGAGGTGGAGGCGCTCTACGGCGGAGGCGTCACCGCGGTGTTCCAGGCCCTGGCGGATCACCCGTCGGCTCACCGGATCCTGGCCGTGGGCCACGAGCCGACCTGGTCCCAGACGGTTTCGGCCTTTATCGGAGGCGGAGCGATCCAAATGGTGACGGCGGCGGTGGCGTGCATCGAGACACCCCGGGAGGTCGCGCCGGGCTCGGGTTCGCTGCGATGGATGCTCCACCCGCGCCTCCTCGCCGACGGGACTGCGTGAAGGCCCGCCGGCTCGGGCCGACCATCGCCTTCCTCACCTTCACCCGCCTGGCGGTGAACATCGCCCACCGCTTTGTCTTCCCCTTCCTTCCCGCGATCAGCCGAGGACTCGGAATCTCGCTCGAGCAGGGCGGGCTGCTGATGTCGGCCCGATCGGTGGCGTTCGTGGCCACGCCGGCGGTCGTCGCCACCGCGGGACGCGGCGAGCGGAGGGTCCGCCTCGCCGTCTGGGCCCTCTTGATGATGGCCGTGGGTGCGTTGGTCACCGCCGCAACGGGCGTATACGCCGGAGCCTTCGTCGGATTCATCCTGCTGGGTCTCGGCAAGCCATCGTTCGACGCGGCCGCGCAGGCATACATCGCCGACCGAACCCCGTACGAGCGGCGAGCCCGCTACATGTCGATCCTCGAGCTCACCTGGGCCGGCGGACTCCTCGTCGGAGCCCCACTCGCCGGGTGGCTCATCGATAGATACGGCTGGGAGGCGCCCTTCTGGTTCGTAGGGATTCTCTTGGCCCTGGCGATGCTCGCCACTCCCGGTCTGCTCGAAGAGGACGCGCCTCACGATCCCCGAAGGCAGCCAAGACTCACTCTCACGTCGCGCCATTGGTCCCTCTTGGTGGCGGCTCTGATGTTCTCGTTCGCTGCCGAGACGACCTTCATAGTGTTCGGGGCGTGGCTCGAGGAGGGATTCGATCTCTCCCTGGCCGCCCTCGGACTCGCTTCGACGTCGATCGCCGCCGCGGAACTGATCGGCGAAGGATCGGTGCTGGCTTTCGCTGATCGCATCGGCAAGCTCCGGATGGTCCATTGGGGCCTCGGCACATCGGTGGTGGGGTACGCAGCCCTCGCTCCGGCGAGCGGCTCTCTCGCATTGGGGCTGGCCACATTGGCGGCGACCTTCATCGCCTTTGAGATCACGATCGTGGCGACGATCCCCCTCGCCTCGGAGGTGTCGCCGGGAGCCCGCACCCGGTACCTCGCCTTGCTCATGGTCGCCCTCAGCATCGGCAGAGGGATTGGAGACATCGTCGGTCCGGTGCTCTTCACATGGCGGGGAGTGCCGGCAAACGCTCTCACTTCGTCGGCGGGGGCACTCGTGGCCCTCGCTGTGGTGATCGCCTTTTCTCGCGAGAGCTAGGGAGCGGGCTCCTAGAGCCGAGCGATCCTTTCGGCCAGCAGCTCGAACAATCCGTCGGCGTCGATCTCCCTCATGACCATCGCGTTGCGAGGAACGCTCGTGGCCCCCCACCAGTCGACGACGGTCATCCCCATGGTGAGCTCGGACCCGGTTTCGATTCGGACCGCCACCTGCCTTCCCTCGAACAGCTGCGGACTGAGCAGATAGGCGATCACACAC
>JAZGDZ010000122.1:0-2627 GCA_036478235.1 Acidimicrobiia bacterium
AGCACCGAACCAAAGGCGACGGCCACCACCAGGCGCTACGGGCTCTCGGCAACCGCCTCGTCGGCATCCTCCACGGCTGTCTCACCCACGGTGTCCTCTATGACGAACACACCGCCTGGGCCCACCGCCAAACCATCACCCAGGACAAAGCAGCTTGACAAGATGCAACCCTGGGGTATCTAGACCCATCGAACCGGTGGCCGTTTCGGAGTTCCTGATCGCCAGGCGATCACGGACGCCGAGCTAATCAGAAGTCAGATCAACTCTCGATGACTTCGGTTGTTCCGAGGTGACAGCACCGCCGCCTCCGCCACTGCTCATGAATGCCATCAGAGGACTGCCTTCGTACTAACCATGGTCAACGTCGTCGGCCATCTCGTAGACCCTGATACTTGCGATGAAGGGGTTGGCTTGGGCCATCTTCTCGGCCTCGTCGAGGCTCTCGGCGCTGAGGACGGTGTAGCCCGTGATCGAGTCCGCTCCCAGCGGCAGGTCCTTGGTTCCGTGGCGGGAGATCTCTCGACCTCCGCTGAAATGACTGCCGCTGTCGATCGTCTTGTCCGCGACCGATTCGAACCAGGCGCCCCAGGCTTTCATGATCTCCGGCGTGGGTTTCTCAAATCCGTAGTGCAGGCACATGAACTTCTTCATCCGTTCTTCCTTCTTCTTGCTTGGCTCTTCGCCCTACGGCTCATCGCTGGTTGGCTACGGCTTTCGGGTCCTGTTCGGCCCCGAAGAGCCTCCGCATGGTTGTGCCGCCCTGCGGGCGGCGCAATGCTCTACGGCCCGGGGGCCCCAGCCCCAGGCCGTCGAGTCCGCGCTTATCGGCGCGGACCCTAACTACAGGCGTAGTCGCGTTCCTCGGCGGTGGCCGCGATCCGGCAGGCCATCCGCGGGAAGACCATGCGGTGTGCCGGGAGCATCACCCACCAATAGAGGCGGCCCCACAGGCCGCGAGGGCGAAACCAAGCCGACTGGACCAGGTCGGAGCCGTCTGCGGTTGCTCTTGCTTCCCACTCGACCCAGGCTTCACCGGGCAGCTTCATCTCGGCTCTCAGACGAAGCATTCGGCCGGGCTCGACGGCCTCGACGCGCCAGAAATCGATCGCCTCTCCGGCTCGGACGTCGGTGGGATGGCGGCGACCGCGTCGCAGTCCAACGCCTCCGATCATCTTGTCGAGGAACCCCCTTATGCGCCACGCCCAGTCGAGCCAGTAGTAGCCGTTGCTTCCTCCGATCCGGCCGAACGCCCAGAAGAGGTGGGCCACACTGGCATCGGTTGGGATCACCTGGCGATCGACATAAGCCGTGCCGCCACTCCAGCCGGGATCGGACGGAGCAGGAGTAGCCGGTGATACGGCGGCGTCGGACTCCCTCGTGGCAACGTCCCCCGGAATCCGTTCCAGGGCATTTCCCACCGCCCGGCGGTAGGAGGTCTGTCCGACTCGCTGATCCGGCGCCCGGACGACCACCTCGGCGGAAAGACGCTCGACCAGGGGCCGGGCCACGGCCGTAGGGAGCGGTGTGACCAGGCCGACCCACAGTGACGAGATCCGCGGGGTGAGAAAGGGGATCCGCAGGAAGCGGCGGCGGCGCAGCCCGGCCTTCTGGGCGTATATCTGCATCATCTCCTCGTAGGTGAGGATTTCGGGCCCGCCCAGATCGACGATGCGGCTCCCCTCGTGCTGTAGCGCGTCGATCAGGGCGTCGAGCACGTCGTCCACCGCGACGGGCTGGCAGTCGGTTCGAACCCACTTCGGAGCAGCCATGATCGGCAGCACCTCGGTCAGGTACCTCAGCATCTCGAACGACAGTGATCCCGAACCGATGATCATCGCCGCCCGTAACTCGGTCACCGGGGTGGGACCCGAGGCGAGAATCCGGCCTACCTCGTGGTGGCTGGCCAGATACCGGGAGTGCACCGAAGTGGGTTCGCCGAGCGCTCCCAGGTAGACGATCCGTCTCAGCCCACCGTCTGCGGCCGCCTCGCTGAAGTTGCCGGCCCCCACCCGATCGCGACCGTCGAAGCCCTTGCCTTCGACCATGGACTGGATGAGGTAGAAGGCCGCGTCGCATCCGGAGGCGGCCTCCTTGACCGACGCGACATCGAGCACGTCACCCGGCGCGACCTCGACCCGGCTCCGCCATGGCTGCAGGTCCAGGTTCTCCGGAGAGCGCGTCAGGCAGCGGACCTCGTGACCGGCATCGAGCAGCCGGGGCACGAGCCTTCCTCCGATGTATCCGGTTGCCCCGGTGACGAGGATTCGCATGCGTCGCGCGAGGCTAGGGCGCGAAGCATTCTTACGGGTCGGCTTCAGAGGTAGAGCACTGCGCCGTTCGGAGGGTGGCACGACCTTGCGGAGGCGCTTCGGAGCCGGACAGGACCCGAACGTAGAACACAGCGCCGCCCGTAGGGTGGCACGACCTTGCGGAGGCGCTTCGGGGCCGGACAGGACCCGAACGCCGCAGCCAAATACGCAGCCAAATACGCAGCCAAATACGCAGCCAAATACGCAGCCAAATACGCAGCCAAATACGCAGCCAAATACGCAGCCAAACCCGTAGCCGCGACCCCGCAGTGGACTCGTAGCCTTCTTCAGGGAACCGGGGGGTGTGCCGATGTTCGC
>JAZGDZ010000123.1:0-2461 GCA_036478235.1 Acidimicrobiia bacterium
TTTGGTACACCTTCGGAGGAAGGGTGGCCGCCCCAAGGCACCACTCGACCTCCTCGACAAGAGGAGGCTTTTTCATGAGCAGACGCTTGGGAGCGCTGTTGCTCGTCCTCGGTCTGCTCGCCGCGGCGTGCGGCGACGACGACGCGGGGCCCGCCACGTCCACACCTCCGGGTTCTGGAGCATTCCCGGTGATCGTCCGGGGAGTCGAGATCGCTTCGACACCGAACCGGATCGTGTCGGCCTCGGCGACCCACACCGAGATTCTCTACGAGATCGGGGCGGGCCCGGAGATCATCGCGACCGACTTGTTCTCGAACTACCCGCCGGCGGCCGTCGAGACGGAGAAGATCGACGCCTTCAATCTCAGTGTGGAGGCTGTTGCCGCGCTCGACCCTGATCTGGTGATCATCTCGTTTGATCCCGGAGATGCGGTGTCCGGTCTCTCCGCCCTCGAGATCCCGGCCATCTTGTTTGCCGCCCCGGGTCCCGCAACCCTCGAAGAAGCCTATGCCGAGATGTTCGACCTCGGGGTGGCCACCGGGCACTCCGACGAGGCCGAGAAGCTCGTGGCGCAGATCCGGTCGGACATCCAGGGGATCGTGGACCGGGTCCCACAGATGGTTCGGCCGTTCACGTATTTCGTGGAACTCGACTCGACGCTCTTCACCGCGGGCTCGGGGACGCTGCTGGACTCGATCTTCGGGATGCTTGGCATGCAGAACATTGCCGACTCGAGCGCGGGACCCTTTCCCCAGCTCTCTCCCGAGTACGTGGTCGATGCGAACCCCGACTTCATCTTCCTGGCGGACACGGTGTGCTGCGGGGAAAGCGCGTCGACGGTCGGAGCCCGGCCCGGCTGGTCGGCCTTGTCGGCGGTTGTCAACGGAGACATCGTCGAGCTCGACGACGGCGTTGCCTCCCGCTGGGGCCCGCGGCTCGTGGACCTGGTGTTGACGATCGCCCGAGAGGTGTACGGCATCGAATGACGGCCGAAGCGCGGCGTCGGCCCAGACCGCGGACGGTGGTCCTCACCACCGTGGTGACGCTCGCCGCCGTGGCGGCGGCGGTGCTCATCGGGCCGGCGTCGCTTGATCCGATGGGTGTCCTGGCCGAGTTGCTCGACCGGTTGCCGCTGGTCGAGATCGACTCGGGGCTTTCGTCGCGAGAGGCCGCCATCGTCTGGGAGTTACGGCTGCCGCGGGCGGTTCTCGGAGCGCTGGTCGGGGCGACGCTGGCGGCGGCCGGTGCGGCCTATCAGGGCGTGTTTCGCAACCCGCTGGCTGATCCCTATCTCCTCGGTGTCGCCGCCGGGGCGGGATTGGGGGCCACACTTGCCATCGTCACCGTCGGCTCCGGATCGGTCCTGGTGCCGGCGGCGGCCTTCGTCGGGGCAGTCGCCGCGGTGACGGTCACCTATGCACTCGGGGCCGCCGGAGGCGGCCGTCGCACGGGAACGACTTTGATCCTGGCTGGTGTCGCCGTCGCCGCCTTCCTCACCGCGGCACAGACTTTCGTCCAACAGCGCAACGCCGACACCATCCGCGAGGTTTACGCCTGGATTCTCGGAAGGTTGGGCACGACCGGGTGGGGCGACGTGGCTCTGATGGCTCCCTATGCCTTCATCTCGATCGCCGTCATCTGGCTCCATCGACGGCTCCTCGACGTGCTCGCCGTCGGCGAGGATGAGGCGCTGACCCTGGGCGTCAGCCCGGACCGAGTTCGTACCGCAGTCGTCGTGGCGGCAACGCTGGGAACCGCCGGGGCGGTGGCCGTCGGCGGCCTGATCGGCTTCGTGGGAATCGTCGTCCCGCACACGATTCGCCTCCTGGCGGGGTCGTCCTATCGGTCGATCATCCCGCTCACGATCATCGGGGGAGCAGCGTTTCTCACCATTGCGGACCTCGTGGCCCGAACCGCGCTGAGCCCATCGGAGATCCCGATCGGGGTCGTGACCGCCTTCGTCGGCGGTCCATTCTTCGTGGTCGTGCTGCGCAACGCCCGAAGGGGGGCGTCGTGATCGAGACACGGGATCTAACGGTCCGCTACAACGGCAATGCGGTGGTGGACGGTGTCTCCCTCTCGGTGTCCGCAGGAGAGTGGGTCGGGATCATCGGCCCCAACGGAGCAGGGAAATCGTCGCTGTTGAGAGCGATTGCGGGGACGATTTCGTCGAGCGGAGAAGTCGCCATCGGAGGCAGGCCGGCCGGCGAGCTGAGTCGGCGGGAACGTGCCCGGGCGGTTGCCGTCGTTCCCCAGAACCCGGTGCTGCCGGATGCTATGTCGGTCGTCGATTACGTGCTGCTCGGCCGTACGCCCCACCTCGGCTACCTGGCAGCCGAGAGCGATGCCGATCTGGCGATCACGGAGGCGGCGCTCTGGGATCTGGGAATCATCCATCTCGCCGAGCGCCCTCTCGGTTCGCTGAGCGGGGGAGAGAGGCAGCGATCGGTTCTGGCCCGGG
>JAZGDZ010000124.1:0-6634 GCA_036478235.1 Acidimicrobiia bacterium
GCCTTGTCCCACCTTGCGAATCCCCCGCGGGGCCTCCACCTTTTCTGGGAGCGAGTTTGATGACGCAATACCTATGCAGCACAAGGCGAAACGGGCAACCGATGATCGAGGAATCGCGGATCCAGGTTCAGGGAGAGGGGGCGAGCGGGAGGATCACTCCCCCCTTGAGTTGAGGGGGAGCCGCGTGGCACCAGCGGTGGGGGGTGGACTGGGAGGTCTATCGGCGGACCGTCCGTAGGCTCGGCGTGTGAGATCGAGCCGACGGTCCCGGAGCTCGGGAGGCCTGCGGGTGCTCGCCTCCCTGGTTATCGCCGCCCTGATTGGCACCGCCTCGCCCGCCTTCGCCCAGGAGGACAACGACCCGGTCCCGGTCGAGACCGACCCGCCGCCCGGAAGCGTTGCGCTCACCTTCGACGACGGTCCCTTCGAGGTGCTGACCCCCATCATCCTGGAGATCCTCGACCGCTACGGCATCAAGGCCACGTTCTTCATCAGCACCTACCGGCTCCGGTACAACACGAGCCTGATCGACGAGATCGTGGCTGCCGGTCACAGCGTGCAGACCCACGGACACGAGCATCGCTCGCTCATCGGGCTCAACGAGCAAGAGGTTCTCGAGGATCTCAGGCGATCCATCAACCTGATCGTCGGGGCCGGTGCGCCCGCTCCCCGATGCCTGCGCCCACCGTACGGCCACAGCAACGATGTCGTCCGCGGCGTGGCCAAGAAGCTCGGCCTGGAGATCGTCCTGTGGACGCACAACTCGCGCGACTACTCCCTCCAGGAGCCGGAGGGCGTGATCGACGCCACGCTCGACGGGCTGGCGCCGGGGGACGTGGTGCTGATGCACGACCTCTGGGGCGAGGTGCACGAGGAGGCTCTCCCCGTCATCATCGAAACCGCTCTGAGAAGGGGGATCGGCTTTGCGTCGATCTGCATGCCTCCGGTGGTGAGATCGGTCGAGCCCTGGTTCGGGCGGAGGGTGCACAAGATCAGCCGCCTCTGACCGCCGCCTATCCCCCGTGGAGATCGGCATCGGGGCCCTCGACGTGGATCGAGCGCTCCCGGTGAACGTGCCTTCCCGGGACGGGGATGTGGGCCGGGTCGTCGATGAAGATGACGCCTCCGTCCACGTGGAGCAGGCTGGGCCCGTAGGCCTCCTCGAGGTGCTCGGCGGTCAGCACCAGATCGGGCGGGCCCGCGGCGACGACCCGGTTCGCCAGCAAGATTGCGAAGTCGGCCTGTCTTGCCTCGGTCAGATCGTGGGTCGTCATCACGACCGTGCACCCGTCGGCGTTGCTCCGGTGGATCACCCGATCTATCGCATGGGAGGAGGTGATGTCGAGGCCGGTGAGCGGTTCGTCGAGCAGCAGGATCTCGTGCTCCTGGACTATCCCCTGCGCCAGGAAGACTCGCTGGCGAAGGCCGCCGGAGAGGTCGTGCAGATGCTCTCCGGCGAGGTCGGCGATCCCGACGTCCTCCATCGCCCTTTCGATCGCCTCCCGGTCGGCCCGGCCCATTCGCCTGAAGGCGCCGGTCGAGGAGTAGCGGCCCATGGCGACCAGCTCGCGCACGGTGACGGGGAGCGCCTCGTTGACCTTGGTGGCCTGGAGCACGTAGGCGGTGCGGGCGCCGTCATGGATGGTGATCGATCCGGCGGCGGGCTGCACCAGCCCCGAGATCCCGTTGAGGAGCGTCGACTTGCCCGAGCCGTTGGGACCGATCACAGCGGTGAGCGAGCCCCGCGGCACCTCGAACGATGAGCTGTCGAGGGCGACGTTCGCTCCGTAGGCGAGCACCAGATCGGCGGCGCTGATCGCCGCGGTCACGAGCACTCCTCGCATGTGCCTTCGATCTCCAGCGAGTGGCCGATGACGGCGAACGAGTGGGTGGCTGCGACCGCCTCGGACAACCGGTGCAAGGCGGCTTCGGCTGCAGGCTGCAGCTCCACGTCGTCGATCCGGCCGCATTCCAGACACACCAGATGGTGGTGGTGCTGCTGCAGCGGCTCTGCCAGCTCGTACCGGGTGACACCGTCCCGGCCGTGGTGCGGGGAAGCCACTTTCGTCTCCGCCAGCACGCTCAGGGTGCGGTATATGGAGGAGAGGGGGACCGAGCCGTCGAGGTGGGCGTGGATCTCTGCGGCCGACACCGGGCCCCGGGCGCGGGTGAGAGCTTCGACGACGTGGCGCCGGCCCGAGGTGAGCCGGACCTCGACCTGACGGAGGCGCTCGGTGACCTGATCGACGACTTGCGAGACGGCGGGCTCCCTTCTACCTTGGGCAGACTACTGAGAACGATTCTCATTATCAATATGAACCTGAGAATGCGCAACGTCCTGCTCGCCGGGCTGACCCTGGCGGCAGCATCGTGCTCGAACATCGATGCGGCCGACGACGCGGTCCTGGTCGTGGTGACGACGACGGTGCTCGGCGACGTCGCCGCCAACGTGGTGGGAGACTCTGCGGTGGTCGAGGTGCTGATCCCGATCGGGGTGGACCCGCACGACTTCCAGGCGTCGGCCCGCCAGGTCGCCCGCATGGAGGAGGCCGATCTCGTGGTGGCCAACGGCCTCGGCCTGGAGGAGGGCCTCGGTGACGTCCTGGCCTCTCTGGGGGGCGACGGGCACCCGGTGCTGCTCGTCGGCGAGCTCCTCGGACCGCTCCGTCTGATCGAAGGCGGAGGACCCGATCCCCACATATGGCTGGATCCGCTGCGGATGGTGACCGTGACCGGTCTCATCGCCGACGCACTCGAGCAGGTCGCGCCCGAGGGTCGGTGGCGGGTCGCCGCCGACCACTACACCGCCGAGCTGGAAGCTGCCGACGCCGAGATCCGGGCGATCCTGGCCGCGGTCCCCGCGGGGCGCCGGGTGCTCGTCACCAATCACGATTCGCTCGGCTACTTCGCCGAACGTTACGACTTCGAGGTGATCGGGGTCGTGGTGCCCGGAGGCTCCACGCTCGCCCAGCCGAGCAGCGCCGACCTCGCGACCCTGGTGAGGGTGATCGAGCAGTCCGGCGTCCCCGCCATATTCGCCGAGACCACCGAGCCGGTATCGCTCGCCGAGTCGATCGCAGCCGAGGTCGGAGACGATGTCGCGGTCGTCGAGCTGTTCATCGGTTCGCTGGGCGGCCCGGGTTCCGGCGCCGAGACCTACATCGAGATGCTGCTCACCGATGCGAATCGCATCGCCGAGGCGTTCGCCTGATGGGCTGGCTGACCGAGCCGTTCGAGTTGGCCCTGCAGCAGCGGGCGCTCCTGGGAGGCTCGTTGGCGGCGATCGCCTTGGCCGTGGTCGGCACATGGGTGGTCATCCGGGGGATGACCTTCTTCGGCGACGCCCTGGTGCACGGGGTGGTGCCCGGCATCGCCCTGGCAGTCCTGCTCGACTTCGATGTCATGGTCGGAGCCGCTGTGGCCGCCGTCGTCATGATCGGGGGGATCAACCTGGTGCACCGCCAGACCACGTTCTCCGAGGACACCGGGATCGGTTTGCTCTTCGTGGGGATGCTGGCACTGGGCGTGATCCTCATCTCCCGCTCGGACTCGTTCACCGGCAGCCTCACCGCCATCCTGTTCGGGGACACTCTGGGCGTCACCACGGGGGACATAGCCGTGCTCGGGGTCGTCACCGGCGTTGTGATCGCAGCCTCAGCGATCTTCTACCGCCACTTTCTGGTCCTGGCGTTCAACGAGCAGAAGGCGACGCTGCTCGGACTGCGGCCCGGACTGGCCCATGCGGTCCTGCTCGGGCTGGTGACCGTGGCGATCGTCGGGTCGTTCCAGACGGTGGGAACGCTGCTCGTGTTCGGCCTGCTGGTCGGGCCACCGGCGACCGCGGCGCTGCTGGTGCGGCGGGTGCCGGCGATGATGGTGGCGGCTGCCCTCATCGGGGTGCTGTCGGTGGCGATCGGGCTCATCGTGTCCTATCACGCCGATACCGCGGGCTCGGCCACGATCGCCGTCACCCCGGTCGTCCTTTTCTTCGTGGTGCTGACGGTGCGCAGCCTCGTCGGCGAGCCCGCCCGGACTCGCCGATCGGGCTGATCACTCCGACCCGACCGGCGAAACATCGTCGCAGATTATGCCCGGCACAGGCGACCCGGCGCGCCTACCCTCGGGTCGGCTATCGAGGGGATCGCACAGGTGGCAAGAATCGGAATCCTCGGATTCGGCTCCTACGTGCCGTCGCGGGTGATGACCAACGACGACTGGTCCGAGCTGCTGGATACCGACGACGAGTGGATCACCAGCCGCTCCGGCATCAAGGAGCGTCGGATCGCCGCCGACGACGAGTCCACCGTAGATTTGGCCGCGGCCGCCGCCGAGAAGGCGATCGCCGATGCCGGGATCACCGCCTCCGAGCTGGACGAGATCATCGTGGCCACCGACACCCCCGAGGTGTACTTCCCCGACACCGCTTCCTACCTCCAGCACCGGCTCGGGGCGGGCGAGGTGACGGCGTTCGACCTCGGCGGATCGGGCTGTGCCGGATTTGTGCTGGCTCTCGACGTCGCCAGGGCCCGGGTCGATACCGCCACCAAGAAGGTCCTTGTGGTCGGAGTCGAGATCGCCACCCGCATCATGAACTGGAAGGACCGGGCCACGGCCGTCCTCTTCGGTGACGGGGCCGGTGCCGTGGTGATAGGTGAGGGCGATGGGGTAAAGGCCGAGTTGCTCTCCTTCGATGCCGGAACCGATGGCCAGTACGCCGACATCCTCACCCTCGAAACCGGGGGCACTCGCCGCCCCTTCACGCTCGAAGAGGCCCAGCGCGGCGGCCACAGGGACTTCGTCATGAACGGCCGCGAGGTATTCCGTCAGGCGGTGAAGAGGATGAGTGCGGCCGCCGAGAACGTCCTGGAACGGGCCGGCCGGCTCAAGGACGAGGTGGCGCTGGTCATCCCCCATCAGGCCAATCTGCGGATCATCGATGCGGTCCGCAACAGGCTCGGACTGCGTGAGGATCAGGTGTACGTCAACGTGGACCGCTACGGCAACACCGGCTCGGCCACGGTCCCGCTCGCCATGGCCGAGGCCCACCAAGAGGGCCGGATTCGGGCGGGCGACCTGGTGGTCCTCACCGCCTTCGGGGCCGGGTTCCACTGGTCGGCTGCGGCGCTTCAGTTTTAGTGCCCTGTCCGGTGACGTTGGCGATGTTGAGGGCGAGGCAGGGGCGTCTCTGGCAAGGACGCAGAACGAAGGCGCACTTGACGTGCGTCGAGGACGAGGACGCAGCCAGAGGCGTCACTGGAAGTCCTGAACGCGGCAAACGTCGTCGGTCGGGGCACCGGATCGGATACCGCGCCCTGCCGTCTACCGTCTCCCCGTGACCCTGAGACGTCTCAGCCTCGTGCTCGCACTGCTGCTCGCCGTCTCGGCCTGTACCCCGGGCCAGACGCGGGACCGCATCGAGGCCAACGAGGAGCGGATCGCTGCCCTCGAGGAACAGCTGTTCATCGCCACCTCGACGACGACGACGACCACCATCGCCCCCACGACGACCGTGGTGACCGAGGTCACGATTGTGGACCTTGCAGACTCGGTCGAACCGATTGCCGCCATAGCCGCAGCCGTGGGGCCGGCGGTCGTGCAGATCGAGACGGAGTTGGCACTCGGCTCCGGGGTGCTCTACTCCACCGAGGGCTACATCCTTACGGCACATCACGTGGTCGAAGGGGTCACCGATGTGACCGTCCGGCTGTTCGACGGCCGCACCATCGATGGGACCGTTCTCGGGTTCCACGAGCCGACCGATGTGGCCGTGGTATCGATTCCGAGCGACCCCGACCTGCCGATCGCTCCGCTGGCGATCGGCGCCGACACCCAGGTCGGCCAACTCGCCGTTGCCCTCGGCAGCCCGTTCGGGTTCGATCAGACGGTGACGGCCGGCATTGTCAGCGCCGTAGACCGGGTGGTGCGCGGGGTCACCATGGTGCAGACCGATGCCGCCATCAACCCCGGCAACTCGGGCGGGCCGCTCGTCGACTCGTCCGGCAGGGTGATCGGGATCAACGACATCATCTTCACCGAGTCGGGTGGCAACGACGGGGTCGGCTTTGCCATCTCCATCGACCTGGCATTTGCCGTCGCCGAGCAGATCGTTGCCGGCGAGGAAGTCCAGCTGGCCTTCCTCGGCGTCGGCGTCAGCGATGCGGTCGGCGAGAACCCGGGTGCCCGGGTGGAGGAGATAGTTCCCGGCTCCGGCGCCGAGGCGGCCGACCTCCATCTGGGGGACGTGATCATCGCGGTGGACGGAGAGCCGATCACCGACTCGGCCGACCTCCGGGTCCGGATCATCGAGCGGTCGCCCGGCGATGTGGTACGGCTGACGATCCTGCGTGACGAGGTCGAGCTGATGCTGGAGGCGACCCTGGGCGACACGAGCGAGGCGGGTTAGACCTCTTGTTGCCACTCCCCCTTTTTGGGGGAGTCAGCGAGCCAAGGATCACTCTCCCCTCTTGTTCCTCAGCCTCAATCCACGGACGTGACCGACCCGATCCGAAGGAAAGCCTTGTTCCACAATCCGCCGCGGGGCCTCCACCTTTTCTGGGAGCGAGTTTGATGACGCAATACCTATGCAGCACAAGGCGAAACGGGCAACCGATGATCGAGGAATCGCGGATCCAGG
>JAZGDZ010000125.1:0-4892 GCA_036478235.1 Acidimicrobiia bacterium
AAGCAGCCCTAAGCGACTCGTCCCGGGTGCCGTAGGGGAGCCTGGCCCGAGCCGGCGATCCGGGACGCGCCGATGATCATCGGCTCGAAGGCGGGGTGCACGATTTTTCGGCGACGATGTCGCCGAAGAAGTCTCCAGTCCCCAGTCTCCAGGCCGCCGGCGAGCCTTCCTCCCGCTCAGGAGAAGGTAGGCGCCCGGAAGGATCACTCTCCCCTTGAGGGAGAGTCAGCGAGCGAAAGATCACGCCCCCCTTGAGGGGGAGTCAATCGGCGAAGCCGATTGGTGGGGGGTGGACGGGCGCGGCGTAGCCGCGTGGCACCAACGGTGGGGGGTCGACACGCGCGGCGCAGCCGCATGGCACCAATGGTGGGGGGTGGACGGGCGCGGCGTAGCCGCGTAGCTCCAACGGTGGGGGGTCGACCTGCGCGGCTCGCCTAGTTCTCGTTCCTCCCCTTCACGGAGAAGGTGCCGAGCGCAGCGAGGCGGAGGGGGTCTGTCCGAAGGAGCTCTTCTGGGCAAGCCTCTTTCGCCTATGTCGCGGCCGTTCGTTATCAGGAGGCGCCGGATGGGGCCAGACCTACACTCTCGTCTCCCGGGAGGGATCGCTCAGTCTGGCCTAGAGCGCACGCCTGGAAAGCGTGTTGGCGGCAACGCCTCGTGGGTTCAAATCCCACTCCCTCCGCCAGATGTCGGATGTGCACCAGGCCGCGATGGATGCCGCGCTGGCGGAGGCGCGTACCGCGATCGAGCACGGCGATGTGCCGGTGGGCGCCGTCGTTCTCGACCGGGGCGGCTCCATCGTGGCGACGGCTCACAATCGCAAGGAGGAGCTGGGTGATCCCACGGCTCACGCCGAGATGCTCGCCATCCGTCAGGCAGCGCAAGTCGTCGGCGGCTGGCGGCTCGACGGCCACACGCTCGTCGTGACGCTGGAGCCGTGTGCGATGTGCGCCATGGCGGCGGTGTGGGCTCGACTGGACGGGATCGTCTACGGCGCAGCCGATCCGAAGGCCGGAGCTGCGTGGAGCCTGTTCAACATCCCCCAGGACGAGCGGCTCAACCACCGCTGCGAGCTGACGGCGGGAGTCAGGGAATCGGAGTCGACCGCACTCCTGGAAGAGTTCTTCACCAACCGTCGTTGACGCCTGAGGGACTCCGTTCGGTCCTACAATCGTGCTCCCGGCATGCACACACGCATGGCCAGGGAGGGGTGGCCGAGCGGACGAAGGCGGCAGTCTCGAAAACTGTTGGGCCGGTTTTACCGGTCCCGTGGGTTCAAATCCCACCCCCTCCGCTGCGACAATCCCACTTGGAGGGATGGCCGAGCGGACGAAGGCGGCAGTCTTGAAAACTGCTGGGCCCCTTGCGGGGTCCCGTGGGTTCGAATCCCACTCCCTCCGCTCGACGACCCGAAGGGCGTCGCAACATGGAGAGGTGGCCGAGTGGACGAAGGCGCTCGCCTGCTAAGCGAGTAGGGGGTTTATAGCCTCCTCGAGGGTTCAAATCCCTCCCTCTCCGCGGGGACTCGCACGAGTCCCGCTTCACGCCCGCCGCCTCTCCGGCGGCGGCGCTCGCTCTCGTGACGCTTCGATCACCCTCTACCTGGACGGCTCCGTGTGTAGGCGGTTCGAGTGGACCCACTGCACTGACCTGGGGTGTCGCGGAGAAGGTTCAAATCCCTCCCTCTCCGCCAAATGGTCGAGGATGAAGATCTTGCGCGTCGGACCCGCGTGGTCCGGGATGTCGACATCGAGTTGTTCACCGAGATGACCGGTGATCGCAACCCGTTGCACTACGACTCGGCGCTGGCGGCCCGGAGCCGGTTCGGCGGCATCATTGTCCAGGGCGGGGTGACCTCGGGCCTGCTCAACGCCGTCGTCGCCGAGGATGTGCCCGGGCCGGGCAGCGTGTTCCTCCACGTGGACTGGTCCTTCAAGGCACCGGTTCGTCCCGGTGACGAGATAACCGCCGAGGTGGAAGTCCTCGAGGCGAGGAAGGACAAGCCGATCAGTCGCCTCCGCACGACGATCACGAATCAGGAGGGCACGGTCGTGCTCGCCGGGACCGCACTCGTCTACACGGAGCCGCTGGGACCGAACACGACCGACGAATCCGTCTGAGGCACACTTCGCCCGCGATCGGACTGCTTTTCCATCAACCCACATACGGTTCTCATCGGATATTCATCAGGACGTGGGAACCTTTGGGGGACAAGCAGCAGTCTTCTCCAAAGAGAGACGATCAGGAGTACGAGATGGTCGACAAGAAGGCAGTGGAGGCGGAAGCAGCGGCCCGGGTTGCCCGCGCCGCAACCGAGAAGCGCCGGCTGATCTGGGCCGGAGTGGCGCTCGCTGCCGTGGCTCTATTCGTCGGCGGCTATGCGATCGGCAACGCGGCGGGTGACGACGATTCGTTCGCCGGATCCGACGTCGTCGTCGATCAACGTCGCCCCGATCGGTTTCCCGCCGGGGAGCGCGGTCCGGAGGGACATGGACACCGGTTCCCGCATCGTCACCGTTTTCCCGGGCCGGGTGACTTCGAGTTCCCGGAGGGGTTCGAGTTCCGGTTCCCCGAGGGCTTCTCGAGGCGCTTCGAGTTCCACTTCCCCGAGGGCTTTGAGTTCCCGGGTGACTTTGAGTTCCCGGAGGGGTTCGAGTTCCGCTTCCCGGAGGACTTCGAATTCCCGGAGGGCTTCGAGTTCCGCTTCCCCGAGGATTTCGACTTCGGGGATGAGGACGGGGACGAGCGCGGCGATGACAGATTCGTCGAGGGTGCCGGCTTCTTGGGGGTCGAGGTGTTTCAGAGCCCCAATGGGGTCGTCGTGGCCGAGGTGCTTGCCGGGTCACCCGCTTCCGAGGCGGGCCTGGAGGTGGGTGACATCATCGTCGAGGTAGCCGGTTCTCCGATCGAATCGGTGGCCGATCTGGTCGATGTGATCGGTGATGCCGGCCCCGGGACCGAGGTCGAGGTCTTCATCCTTCGCGGCGATCGGGCCGTGAGCTTCGAAGTCGTGCTGGGAGCCCGCCCCAACTGAATCTGCTCTCCTCGGAGATCAGGCTCCCGCCCACTCGGTGATGAGTTCGCCGAGCAGGTCGAGCGGTACCGGACCGGATTCCAGCACCGTGTCGTGGAAGGCCTTGATGTCGAAGGTGTTGCCCATCGCCTTCTGCGCCTCGGCACGTAACCGGAACAGCTCCCGCTGCCCGATCTTGTAGGCGAGCGCCTGGCCGGTGTACCCGATGTAGCGGTCCACCTCGTTCTCGATGTTGTTCGGCGCCTGGGGGGAGTTCTCGAGCAGGTAGTCGATGGCCTGTTGCCGGCCCCACCCGAGGGCGTGCAGGCCGGTGTCGACCACCAGGCGGCCCGCCCTCCACGAGTCGAACGACAGGATCCCGAAGCGTTCCAGGTCACCGCTGTACAGGCCCATCTCGTCGGCGAGTCTCTCGCAGTACAGGCTCCAACCCTCGACGTAGACCGTGACCAGGCCGTTGCGCCGGAACGCCGGGAGCCCCTCCAGCTCCTGGGCGATCGTCAGCTGGAAGTGGTGCCCCGGCACCCCCTCGTGGAAGGCGAGCGCCTCCGACTCGTACCGGGTCCGGGTCGTGGGATCCGTCAGGTTGATGAAGAAGATGCCCGGACGCGACCCGTCGTCTGCCGGGGGCAGGTAGTAGGCGAGCGGGGCCTCCTTGGCCCCCGGCTCGGGGATGGGCTGGACCATGCACTCCGCCTTGGGGAGACGGCCGAACCAGTCCGGTGTTGCCTCGTTGGCCCGGGCGGTGGCGCGTTCCGCCTGCTCCCGGACCTGTTCGGCGCTCTCGAAGCGCAGGGTCTGGTCGTTGCGGAGCCGGTCGTAGATCTCGGCGACATCGGTCGTTCCCAGCACGCTCTCACCGAGCCGGGCGTACTCGTCCTCCAACGCGGCGATGTCGTCGAGGCCGCTCTGGTGCACCTCTGCCGGATCGAGCTCCAGCGAGGTGAACCTCCTGACCGCCCTCGAGTAGACCTCCTCGCCGTCGGGCAGCCAGCACACCCCCGACTTCTCCGGCGGCCTTCCGTGGGGGAGCACCTCATCGGCCACCGTCTCGCGATAGCGGCCGAAGGCGGGATTGACCACGTCGCGGACTTGCTCGGCCATGGCGTCGCGCCATCGGTCCTGTTCGGACTCGGCCATGCTCTCGGGGAGGGCGATCTGCATGAAGGCGTTCTCTTCGACCGGGGCTGCCGCGAGCGCGTCCAACTGGGCCAGGGCCTTTTCGATCGAGATGCGGGGTGGGGTGCGGCCGCCGGCCACGCCCTGGCGGTGTCGCTCCATCATCTGGTCGAACTGACGTCCGATCTTGGAGGCCTTCTCCACGAATGCCCAGGCGTGGGAGTCCTCGTTCGCCCGGAACTGCGAGATGCCCTGGACGATGTCCATGTGTAGGCCCAACATCGGGTCGACGTTGTATTCGGGGAGCCGCGACTGGAGGGCGCCGATGTGTCCGTCCGCCTCCGACATCAGCACGTGGCGCGTGATTCGGTCGTCGCTCTCGAGACCGGCGGGGTCGATCGCCGCGGCCTCGTCGCGCATGGCCGTCAGCCGGGTGGTCAGGTCTGCCTCGTGCTCGGCCGACAGATCCTCTACCTCGGCGTCGAAGCGGTGGTCGCCGAGGATCGTCGCCCACAGGGGCGACGCCGTCATCATGTCGTCCCAGAACCGCTCCGCTAGGGCGCCCAATTGCTCGTTCACTCAGCCTCCATCGCAGGGCAGCGGGAACGATAAGCGATCGAGGCGGCGGCTTTCGGTTCCGGGGTCGCCCTAGTACCTTTCGAGCGTTGCGCCCGTAGCTCAATTGGATAGAGCGTCTGATTACGGATCAGGAGGTTGGGAGTTCGAGTCTCTCCGGGCGTGC
>JAZGDZ010000126.1:0-9079 GCA_036478235.1 Acidimicrobiia bacterium
GTCAGGGGCGGTGCTCGGAAGGACGCAGGACGAAGGCGTAGTCGTGTACTACGTCGAGGACGAGGACGCCGCGAGCGGCGTTCCTGGCCGGCAGAACGCCGCAAAGGTTGTCTGTCGAGGCACTAGGAGCGGTTGCTCTCGGCGTAGTCGGAGAGGTGCCAGAAGACGGCGGCGGCGGCGAACGCCACCGCCGACCACGAAGCGGCGGTGATGCTGCCCAGTGCGGCTGCGGTGAACAACAACGCGGCGCCGGCGAATCCGGCCAGCGTGCTCAAGGCCGACAGCGGCCAGGCAAGTGAATTGGGGATGAGCCCGGCGATGCGGTCGGTGAGCTTGGATCCGGTGGCCATCGCCAGCAGGTTACCCGGAGACCCCCTCGCTACCCTCGTGCGCCGTGACCTCTCTCGCCGACGCCGTTGAATCGGGCGATCTCGATGAGCTGATCCGGCTCGTAGACGGCCTCTGCTCCGCCCGGGAGTGGGACCGGGTGGTCGAACTGCGGGATCGGTGCCGGCATGCCCTCGAACAGAAAGGGCTCCAGCTTTGGCCTGCGGCCGAGTACGCCGAATATCGCCTCGCCCTCGATGCCCCGGGTGAGTTCGCCGGGGCGGTCGTGGACGAAGAGGCGGGCCGCTTCGCACTCGGGCCCCTGTGGGAGGTCGCCGCCAGCACCCACACCTGGGCCGATCTGGCAGATCACATCCCGCCGGGACCGGCCCGGGCGCTGTGCGCTCACGAACGGGTGCTACGCGGCGAGGACCTCAGCGGGGACGACCGGGTCGATCCGCACGTACTCGAGATCCCGTTGCGAATCGAACCGTGGGAATCGGACTACGCAGTCGCCACCTACCGATCCGATGAAGCCGACTTCCCGACGCCGGCAATTCCGCGGCTCGATGAGTTGCATCTTCCGGAACCCGGCGCCGAGGTGGAGGACGATCCGTCGGTCGAGGCGCTGCTCGATGTGGGCGCCGTATGGGCGCAGCAATCCAACGGCAGTGCATCCGCCGTTGCCGTCGCCGGTACGGCCGAGGAGGCGATCGCCGCCCTCGGTCACACTGAGTGCCGGGCGACCGAGGTACCGGCCTCTCCGGCGATGGCGCTGATCGCTTGGGCCGGTGCCAGCGGCGGTGCGTACGGGCGGCGCCGCGGCGCCCCGATGGGTCGCTTCATCGCCTGGTGGTTGGTGGCGGCCCTGGCCGACTTGGACTGGCCGGTGTCGGGGCCCGATCTCGAGGCCGCGGCGTCGGAGCTGCGATGGATGGTGTGGGAACCGGCCGGGTTCGCCGGGGGCTGGTCGGCCTGCGCGGCGGCGGAATCGGCGACCGAAGGCGTTGCCTGGGCGTTGCAGGCCCACGACACCCATCGCCAGGAGGACCTGCCCTCCGACTGACCGATCAGACGGTGACCCCGTCGAGGGTGGTGGTCGTCGTCCCGATCGGTGTGGTCCGCGGGCTACAGGTGGACATCAGCGTCAGCATGACGAACGTGACGATGACGACGAGCGTGATGGCTCCTCGCACCGCCGGGCGTCGCAGCAGCGGGAGAGGGTCGTGACCCCAGGCCTCGTGCTCGTCCTCGTACACGGCCGGCAGGCTACGAGGTCTCGGCGTCTTCAGTCGGCTCGCTTCGCTCGCTGACTTCCCGCGTTCAGGGCGGTTCTGACTGGGGACTGGAGGCAGAGTCTATCGAACATACGTTCGATAGATCGAATAGACTCTCCGCCCCATGCCGCGCTACGCCGAACTCCACTGCCATACCAACTACTCCTTCCTCGACGGGGCGTCGCACCCGCGCCACCTGGTGGAACGGGCGGCGGAGCTGGGGTACGAGGCGCTGGCGATCACCGACCACCACGGCTTCTACGGCGCGGCCCGGTTTCGCCTTGCTGCCGCAGAGGTCGGGCTGCCGACGGTGTACGGGGTGGAGATAGGCCTTCCCCGAGCCGGAGGCTCGGGGAAGGCAGTCGCCAGTCGCCAGTCACCGGCCAAACCTCCGGCACCCACTGGAGACTGGGGACCGGAGACTGGAGACTCTCGACCCCGCAGGGGTCGGATCAGAAGAATGCACGGCTCCAAGCCGACCGTGCTGCCGGAGACGGATCACCTCGTACTGCTGGCTCCGGATCCCTCCGGGTATTCGGTCATCTCGCGTCTGGTGACCAAGGCCCAGTTCCGGGGGGAGAAGGACCGCCCGGTGTACGACGCGGCAGATCTGGTTGATGCAGCCGAGCAGGGGAGGCTGTTCGCCCTCAGCGGGTGCCGTCGGGGAGCCGTTCCCCGTGCCGCCGACCGGGGCGACCTCGACGGGGCGCTCGACGCCGCGTCCGAGCTGAAGTCGATGTTCGACGATCGTTTTCATCTCGAGGTATGGCGTCACGGAATGCCGGAGGACGATCCTCGCAACGATCTCATCGCCGAGGTGGGTCGGCGGCTTCGGATTCCGTTGGTGGCGACGAACAACGTCCACTACCACGATCGGGGCGATGCCGACATCGCCGAGGTGCTTGCCGCGATCGGAGGGCGACGCGACCTCGACGAGGGATACGGGCATTGGCCGGCCACCGACCAGCGGTATCTGCGTTCGCCGGCAGAGATGGCGCAGCGGCTGGCCCGCTATCCGGGGGCTGCCGAGCGCGCCGCCGATCTGGGGCGTGCCCTGGCGTTCGACCTCAGGTTGGTGGCTCCCCGCCTCCCCGATTTCCCCATGCCGGGAGCCTTTCGCTCCGAGATGGAGTATCTGCGCCATCTCACCATGGAGGGGGCCCGGCGGTGCTATCCGGGCGACGGGCCGGGAGGGGTCGACCGAATGGCGGTCGAGCGGCTTGAGCACGAGCTGGGGGTGATCGAGTCGCTCGGGTTTTCCGGCTACTTCCTCGTCGTGTGGGACATTGTGCAGTTCGCCCGCAGCCGCGACATCTACTGCCAGATCCGCGGCTCCGGGGCCGATTCGGCGGTGTGCCGCTGCCTCGACCTCACCAGGGTCGATCCGATCAGGCTGGCGTTGCCGTTCGAACGCTTCCTCTCGTCGGAGCGGGGGCGGCCCCCCGACATCGACATCGACTTCGAGGCAGAACGGCGCGAAGAGGTCATTCAGTACTGCTACCAGCGTTACGGGCGGGAGAGGGCTGCCATGGTGGCCAACGTCATAACCTACCGGGCCCGGTCGGTGCTGCAGGACGTCGGCAAGGCCTTCGGGTTCACTCAGGCCCAGGTCAACGGGCTCACCAAGTACCTCGACACCCACGATGCCAAGTCGATCGGCGAGCACCTAGAGCTGCCCCCCGGCGCCACCGCCGACTTCATCCTCGACTTGTGCCGGCGTATCGACGGCTTCCCCCGGCATCTTGGGATCCACTCGGGCGGGATGGTGATCGCCGACCGGCCACTGCACGAGACGGTCCCGCTCGAATGGGGACGGATGGAGGATCGGACCGTGCTGCAGTGGGACAAGAACGACTGCGCCTCGATGGGGATCGTCAAGTTCGACCTGCTCGGCCTGGGAATGCTCAACGCGCTCCACCTGACGGTGGATCTCATCGAAGACGTGCACGGGGTCGAGCTCGATCTGGCCGCGATCCCTCAGGAGCCGATCGTGTACGAGATGCTCACCAGGGCGGACACGGTCGGAGTGTTCCAGGTGGAGTCCCGGGCCCAGATGGCGACGCTGCCGCGGATGAAGCCCAAGACCTTCTACGACCTGGCGGTGGAGGTGGCTCTCATCCGCCCCGGGCCCATCCAGGGGCATTCGGTGCACCCCTATCTACGGCGTCGCAACGGTGAGGAGCCGGTCCGCTACCCGCATCCCCTCGCCGAGCCGATCCTTGCCAAGACCCTCGGGGTCCCGGTGTTCCAGGAGCAGCTGATGGAGCTGGCCCGGGTGTGTGCCGGGTACACCCCGGGGCAGTCCGACCGGCTCCGCCAGGCGATGACCCACAAGCGGTCGGATCAGGAGATGGCCAAGTTGCGGGAGGAGACCTTTGCCGGGATGGCCCGTACCGGGATCACCGGAGCCGCCGCCACCGAGATTTGGGAGAAGTTGCAGGGGTTCGCTTCGTTCGGGTTCCCGGAGAGCCACTCGGTGTCGTTCGCCTACATCGTGTACATGTCGTCGTGGCTCAAGTACCGCTGGCCGGCCGAGTTCCTCGCCGGGCTGCTGAATGCCCAGCCTATGGGCTTCTACAGCCCGAACTCGCTGGTTCAGGATGCCGCCCGGCACGGGGTGATCGTGCTCGAGCCCGACGTCAACGAGTCCGACTACGACTGCACGATCGTCCCGGTGGAGGCGGATCCCGACGACCTCGTCACCTACTACGAGATCACCTGGCGCCGGGGCCGGGGCCCGCGCGACGACCCGGTCCGGATGGCGACCGGGGTCCGGATGGGGCTGCGCTATGTGCGCAACCTGGGTGATGCCGAGATCACCCGGATCGAAGCCGCCCGGTCGATCGGCGGACGATTCACCTCGGTGATCGATCTGGCGCAGCGCACCGGGCTGCCGGTTGGAGGACTCGAAGGGCTGGCGGCTTCGGGAGCGCTGGCTTCGCTCGGAGTGGAGCGGCGTGAAGGGCTGTGGGCGGCGGGAGCGCTCGCCGATATGGGTCCGGGGCGGCTGCCCCTCGCCGAAGGGGCCGAGCCTCCGGCACTGTTCCCGATGTCGGAGGAGGAGCAGGCGCGTGCAGATCTGTGGTCGACCGGGGTCTCGACGCGACACCCGGTGGAGTTCGTACGGGAACGGCTCACGGGTGAGGGGTGTGTCTCCATCGCCGAGGCGCTGGCCGGGCGGGATCACGGGCGGAGGATCAGGGTCGGCGGGGTGGTCACCCATCGGCAGCGGCCGATGACGGCCAAGGGGGTGATCTTCCTCAACCTCGAGGACGAGACGGGGTTGTTGAACGTGATCGTCCTCCCCGACGTGTGGGCTGCTCAGCGCGAGGTGGCGCGACGCAATGTCGGTCTGGTGATCGACGGGGTCCTGGAGTACCGCGATGGGGTGACCAACCTGGTGGCAAAGAGGTTCTCGGCCTGGCCGGTCGAAGGGGTCAAGAGTCGTGATTGGGCCCGCCGAGCAAGGTGACTCAGGCGGCCAGGGCGATCCCGCTGGTGGCGATGAGATGACCGCTGGTGACGCCGAGGAACGAGCGATCGGGTACCTCGGCCCACGACTCCTTGGTGATGGGCTCGGAGGCGATGGCGATCGCCCGATACTTCCCCTGGCCCGGGCCCGACAGGTGCGAGGCAGCGCACACCTCGCAGTCGGTCCTCCCGATGCGCTCGGTGTAGTGGAGGCTGTTGCCCCAGCGGCTGGCGCCGAGATGGACTCCGTCGGTGAGCAGGAAGTTGAGTCGGGCGGGTTCCTCCGTCACCGTCGCCGCCTGGCGGGCCAGCTCCGGCACCGAGGCTGCAAGCAGCTCGACCACGTCGTGAGCCGAATCTGCCCCCGACAGCGGGTCCAACCCGAAGTCGGGCATCCGGGCGAGCAGCCAGGCAAAGATCAGCTCGCTGTCGGTCTCTCCCCGCAGGCTTCGCAGCAGGTGATCGGAGATCTCGGAGCGAAGGCCGTCGGCGATCTGGTCGAATCCGGCGAGGGTCCCGTTGTGGGCGAACAGCCAGGGTCCGTGGCCGAAGGGGTGGGTGTTGTCCAGCGTGTTCGACCCCACCGTGGCGGCCCGCACGTGGGCGACGACAGTGCGCGACGTCACCTGTTCGGCGGTGCGCCGGAACTCGACGTCGTGTGCGGCGGCCCGGGCGCTCTTGTGGACCGTGGGGCTGCCGGCTTCATAGGAGCCGATGCCCCAGCCGTCCGGGTTGGCCACACCCCTCGAGTCCTTGATGCTCTGTTCGAGCAACGCGTTCTGGGCATCGACCAGCGAGCATTCCACCCTCGCCGGCTGGTTTCCGGATATCCCATACAAGCGGCACATCCGCGGTTCCTTTCTGACTCTCGACGGGAACAACGCCGAGTCGCTGCTTCCAGGCCGGGAGAGTGTCGGGTCGGGGACGGTTGTCGGGGATGTTGGGAAGGTCGGTCAGGGGTGCTGAGGGATCTGAGTCTCCAACGCCGCCGTGCCGGTATGGCGGATGGGTGACCGTGGGCCTTGGCGTGATCATGAGCGCGTGATATGAGCGCTTCAGCCCGCACTCCCCCGTACGGCCACTCGGCCTGCTCCCGCATCGGTGCCGCTTCTGACCACTACGACCACGCTCTCAGCCGAACAAGCAACCGGGCTGGTGGAAGGATGCGGCACCCGATGTAGCGCGAGTTAAGGAACGGCTTTCCGGCAGTCAGCTCCCCGCCCATCGCCAGCAGTCGCTCCCGCTCCGGAAAACCAGCTTTCGTACCGAGTCTGTAATACGAACTCGCCTTCTGATGCTTTAGTTGGGTGAGAAGGGCGGAGGTTTGTTGTCTGACCAGATAGTCATTGAGACGTACGGCGCCTTCGTGGCGAAGAACGAATACCGGCTTCGTCAGGCGCTCACTTCATGTCTCGGCAACGATGCCGGTCGCGATGCGGCCGCGGACGCGCTCGCCTATGGCTGGGAGCACTGGGAGCGGGTCAGCGAAATGGAGAATCCGGTCGGCTACCTGTTCACCGTTGGGAGGGACCGGGGGCGCCGCGCTGGCCGTAGACCCAGGGTGGGGTTCCCTGCCCCTGAGGCGGTCGGTGCCCCTTGGGTGGAACCCGGGCTCTCGGGGGCGCTGGCGTCGCTACCACAGAGACAGCGGCAGGTGGTGATGCTGCTCCATTGCTTCGACTGGACGATGAGTGAGGCCGCCGATCTCCTTGGGATCTCCAAGTCGGCGGTCCAGACGCATGAACGCCGCGGCATGAGGCGCCTGCGGCGAACGCTGGGGGTGACGGCATGAGAATCGATCTGCACCGGCAGCTTCGCGATTACGGCGCTGCCCTTGAAGAGGCCCAGGCCGCGATCACCGGGGCAGAGGTCGCTGAGCGTGTTGACGTGGCGGTCAGGCAGATGCCGACGGGGAGACGTCGGATTCCGGTATGGAAACACCCCGCCCTGGTGGCGAGCGCAGCAGCTGTGATGGCGCTGGTTCTTGGTGGCCTGGTGCTCGGTATCGCCCGATGGATCTCAGGGGGTGACTCCACCCTTGTCGACGAGCCGCCGGTCACCACAGTGGTGGCGACGACCTTGGTGCCCCAGCCACGGGTTGACATGGAACGAGTGCTGGAGGGTTCCTCCTTCGAGCACAACTGGATGACATCGGTGGTGGTGGGCGGACCGGGACTGGTCGCGGGAGGTGCGGCTTTCGACGGGTACTACCACGACGCGGCAGTGTGGACATCACCCGACGGTCGCACCTGGGAGCGAGTCGGCGATGACCCCGCCGTGTTCGGTGACGAGGCGTCGACCAACGAATTTGGCGGTGTCCTTCCTGACGCCAACCAACTCATCACCGATCTCGTGTCAGGACCGCTGGGGTTGGTGGCGGTCGGAGCCGAGGGCAAGCCCGGTGACCTCGACGCCGCGGTGTGGGTGTCACCCGACGGGCTGACGTGGGAACGGGTACCGCATGATGAAGAAGTGTTCGGTGGTGAAGGCGATCAGACCATGCGCTCCGTCGTCCAGACATCGGACGGCGTGGTGGCAGTTGGCGCCTCCGGGGGACATGCCGCCGTTTGGGTGTCGAGCGACGGCAGAGCGTGGATCCGAGCCCGAATCAACAGTGCGGCCAGCTCTAGCGAACTGAACGACATCGCCTTCGCGGGTGGTGGACTGGTCGCGGTCGGCGGTGTCGGCCTGGATTGGGACAACAGCGGGCTGGGTGGGTGGACCCCCCGGCCTACGGCCGAGCCGGCGATGTGGTTCTCGACCGACGGCACCGTTTGGAACCGAGTGCCCGACCCCACGGCCGAGGGCCAATCGGGCGAACCGTCGGCCGGGTCGCTGACGGTGATCGCCGCCGGCCGTAGGGGTGTCGTTGTCATCGGCGCCGGGCCAGTGGGTCCCGTTGTGTGGACATCCCAGGACGGCTCTGAGTGGCATGCCCTCGACGCAGAGTTCCTTGACGAATCGACGACCTTCCACGCGGTCGTCGACGATCTGGCCTGGGACGGCGATCGCCTGGTGGCGGTCGGCGGATTCCGGGGCACCACCCCCGGCTTCGGCTGGGCTCCCATCCGGG
This sequence comes from Acidimicrobiia bacterium, assembly GCA_036478235.1. Classification (GTDB taxonomy): domain Bacteria; phylum Actinomycetota; class Acidimicrobiia; order Spongiisociales; family UBA11373; genus JACZWZ01. The sequence continues at coordinate 8,149 of JAZGDZ010000126.1, forward strand.
TCGCCATCTGGGTTTCCGTCGACGGCGGCACGACCTGGCAGTTGGGAAGCGAAGCGGACCTCGCGCTCGGCGAGGCCGGGATCTCGGACACGCCGGTGCCCAGCCCGGCTCGCCTCGCCCAATTCGGTACCTCGATCGTGGTGGTGGGAAACGACGCCATCCCAACCGACCAGGACATCAACGGATACATCCAGCACGCCAGGAACGCCGCCGTGTGGATAGTGAAGCTGGCGTCGGTGGGACAGTAGGGAGGTTCAACGATGCAACGTTTCTCGATTACGACGCTTGTGCTTGCGGTAGCGATGGCGCTTGTCATCGCCCTGCCTGCGGGAGCGAAGAAGCCGGACAAGCCCGATAAGCCCAACACGGGGTTCAAACCCATGGCGTGCCAGGTGGACGTTCCTTTTGTCATCGCAGACGTCAGGAATGCCGAGGGCACCATCCATGTGTGGGCGGACGTCAACGGGGTGTTCACCCTCACCGCAGAAGAGCTGGGAGGGTTTAATGAAACTCGGTACACCGTGAGGCCGGCTATTTACTCGGCCACCGATGTCCTGTGCGTGGAGGTGACGCTCGTTGATGGCAACCTGAGCGACCTGAGGGTGCGCTGGTTGGACTGCCAGGACTGTGGCTTGTACCGCGCAACGGGGAAGGATCTGAGGAACTTCAACAACGGTGATGTCTTCTCTGCCGGTGTCAGCGTCGCGGATTGGACCGACTCCGACGGGCCGGTGACCGTTGCCGTCATGCCGAAGGCCAAGAGCACCATTGCCACGATGACGGTGAAGATCGGGATAGACCAATAACCGGCTGGGAGGGATGATGTTGGCTGGGTTGGCACTCACCGGTCGGGCGGTGTGATCTGGTCAGTCTGCGGTAACAGGCTGATCGTTCACGGTCCGCCGTCCCGGCAAGTGCGTGCCACCCCTTT
>JAZGDZ010000127.1:0-4418 GCA_036478235.1 Acidimicrobiia bacterium
AGGGTGTGCCAGATCTGCTGGCGGAGTTGATCACGAAGGAGGTGTCGGCTCCCACGATCGGGATCGGCGCCGGGCCCAAGACCGACGGCCAGGTGCTGGTCTTCCACGACCTGCTCGGGCTCACCGAGGGCCACGTCGCCAAGTTCGTACGCCAATATGCGGACCTCAACAAGATCGCCACCGAAGCGGTCGCCGCCTGGTTCGACGATGTGCAGAAGGGCGATTTTCCATCGGACGACGAGACGTATCACATGCCCGAGGAAGCCGTCCGGGCGCTTCTATCCGACGAGTGATTCATCGGGTCGTCGTCTTGGCGCTCGTCCTCGCCGCCTGCGGTGAAGCGACCGAGCCGGCAAAGACCTCCTCGACGGCGACCGCGGCAACACCAACGAGCGCGGCATACGACTCGGCCAACGACCTGGCAGATTTTCCGCGGTTCGACATGCTCGTGGCAGATGAGCCGTGGACGGTGGCGGTGGCCGACACGCCGACCCGGCGAAGCCGGGGGCTGATGGGAGTCACCGAACTGGTCGGGGTGGACGGGATGCTGTTCGTGTTTGTCGGGGAGACCTTCACCGGCCCGGTCGACGTGCCCTTCACGATGCGCAACACGTTGATGCCGATCGACATCTGGTTCTTCAGCTACGACGGCAAGCTCGTCGACCACTTCACGATGCAGCCTTGCGAGGAGGAGCCCTGCCCGACGTACCCGGCGAGCGGTCCCTTCGCCTACGCCCTCGAGACCGAGGTGGGCCGGATCGATCCCTCCGGGGTCGTCGAGATGGACTTCTACGGCTTCGAGGATTGAAAGCCAGTCTCCAGTCTCCAGTCTCCAGTAGCCGAGAGGTGGGGCGTTCGGCTCGCCGCACTTGCCGGGCGATTGCTCGGAGCGAAGCGAGGATCGCCGGCTGCCGATTGCCCGGCTGCGGATTGCCCGCCGAGCGTCAGCGAGGCGATTGCCACGTCAGCACCCAATAGCCAGCAGCTGATCGCTGATCGCTATTCACTAATCGAACTTCCGCGACCCGCACGAGCCGCGGTACACTGCTGGCCTTCCCCGACTGCCCCCCGTGGGGCCTCTCGCGAGATGCGAGTGTCCAAAGGAGGTGGAGCGCATCGTGCGCGCCTACGAATTGATGACGATCTTCCGCCCGGAGATGGCCGAGGCCGACGTCCGGAAGGAAGTGGAGCGGGTCGAGAAGGCCCTCACCGATCGGGGTGCCGAGATCACCCTGTCCGACTTCTGGGGCAAGCGGCGTTTTGCCTATGAGATCAACCATCTCAACGAGGGCTACTACGCCGTCACCCAGTTCAACGCCGAACCCGACGCTCTCACCGAAGTCGACCGTGCCCTGAACCTGTCCGACCAGGTGATCCGCCACAAGTTCGTCCGACCCGAGTGATAAACATGGGCTTTTCGTCACACCCAGCGTTCATCCTGAGCACGTCAACCGAAAGAAGTGATTGAGCGATGCCTGTCAATTCAGTGACCCTGATCGGCAACCTGGTCGACGATCCCGAGCTGCGATTCACCGCGTCGGGTGTAGCCATGGCGAAGATTCGGTTCGCCGTCAACCGGCGCTATCAGGATCGCAACGGCGAGTGGCAGGAGGAGACCAGCTTCTTCGGAGGCACGCTGTGGCGCGACGCCGCCGAGAACTGTGCCGAGTCGCTGACCAAAGGCAGCCGGGTCATCGTGACCGGTCGCCTCGAGCAGCGCTCCTGGGAGACCCAGGAAGGCGACAAGCGCTCGATCGTCGAGGTGGCGGTCGACGAGATCGGCCCTTCGCTACGTTGGGCCACTGCGGCGGTCACCAAGTCGCCGCGCGCCGGTGAGGGGTTCGGCGGCGGCCAGAAACCGAGTACCCCGGCGGCTCCCGTGGCGCGCGACGACTTTGGGCCGGACGAGGCCCCTTTCTAGAGAACACGCACTTCCCCTTAGGAGGACATCGAGATGTCTCCACGTAAGAAGCACAAGAAATCACGCGAGAGCCGACGGCGCGCACCCGAACGCGGGGGACGGCGGCCGAAGAAGAAGACGTGCCGCTTCTGCGACCAGAACCAGGGCTACGTCGACTACAAGGACGTCGCCCTGCTCCGCAAATTCATGTCGGATAGGGCCAAGATTCGCTCATCCCGGGTCACCGGCAACTGCCCGCAGTGCCAGCGGAAGGTGGCTACGGCGATCAAGAACGCCCGCGAGATGGCGCTCCTGCCGTACATCAACCGATGAGGGTCATACTCACCAACGACGTCGACGGTCTGGGGCACAAGGGTGACGTCGTGGACGTGGCCGACGGCTATGCCCGCAACTACCTGGTGCCGAGGTCCAAGGCGATCAAGGCGACCCGGGGCGCTCTCAAGGAGGCCGAGGCCCTCCGCCGGGCCCGCGAGGAGTCAGAGCGGGTCGCCAAAGCGGCAGCCTCCCAGATCGCCGAGGCGCTGGCGGACAGCAGGGTGGTCGTCGCCGCTCGCTCGGCCGACGAGGGCAAGCTCTTCGGTTCGATAGGTGCCCGCAACGTCGCAGACGCCATCGCCTCATACACCGGGGTCCAGGTCGAGCCACAGATCATCATGCTCACCGGGCCCATCAAGGAGATCGGGTTGCACGAGGTGACGCTCAAGCCGCACGCGGAGGTCGAGTTCCAGCTGACGTTGGACGTGATTCCCGGCTGACGGAGTCCGCTGAACAGCACATGTCACAGCGGACTCCATAGGAGGACATGACAACTCAACTCGAGGGCCCGAGGATCGCCCAATCGGGTGTGCCGCCACAAAACGTGGAGGCAGAAGAGAGCGTCCTCGGCGCGGTGATGCTGTCGGCAGAGGCCGCCAGCGTCGCCCTCGAACGGCTCCGGCCCGACGACTTCTACCGGCCCGCTCACCAGACCGTGTTCGAGGCGATCCTGGCGCTGTTCGACGGCAACCAGGCGATCGACGCCATCACGGTCAGCGACTGGCTGAGGCGCAACGAGAGCCTGGAGCGGGTCGGCGGCATCGCCTTCCTCAACCACCTGATGGATGCCGTTCCGGCCACGTCCAACGTCGGCTATTACGTCGAGATCGTCGACGAGACGGCCGCCCGACGCCGGCTGATGAAGGCCGGTACCCAGGTAGGGATGATCGCGATGCAGGGCGACCTTCCCATCGACGAGGTGCTCGACTCCGCCGAGGCGGAGGTGTTCGCCGTCGCAGACCGCAAGGTGGGCGAAGGGCTCTCGCGTCTGGGACCTCTACTGCAGGAGACCCTCGAGAAGATCGAGGAACTCGGCACGAGGGGCGGCGACATCACCGGGGTCGCCACCGGCTTCAAGGATCTCGACCGAAAACTCGCCGGGCTCCATCCCGCCAACCTCATCGTCGTGGCGGCCCGGCCTTCGATGGGTAAGAGCGCCTTGGCGCTCAACATCGCCCAGAACATCGCTGCCGAGGGGCACCCGGTGGCGGTGTTCACCCTGGAGATGAGCCGTGAGGAAGTGGTCCAGCGGCTGCTCTCCTCGATGGCGTCGGTGGACTCTCACAAGCTCCGCACGGGCCAGCTCAGCCCGGAGATGTGGCAGAAGCTCGCCAGGGAATCCTCCCGCCTGTACGAGATGCCCTTCTACGTAGACGATTCAGCGGATCTCACTGTCACCACGATTCGGGCAAAGTGCCGCAGACTCAAGCGGAAGTCGGACCTCGGCCTAGTGGTGGTGGACTACATGCAGCTGATGCAGGGTCCGGCTCGCAGCGACAACCGGCAGCAGGAGATAGCCGAGATCAGCCGGTCACTCAAGAATCTGGCCCGGGAGCTGCACGTCCCGGTGATCGCCGTGTCGCAACTCAACCGCCAGTTGGAGCAGAGGGAGAACAAGCGCCCTCGCCTCGGCGACCTGCGCGAATCCGGTGCGATCGAGCAGGACGCCGACATCGTGATGTTCATCTACCGCGACGAGTACTACAGCCCCGACAGCCCCGAGACCCGCGGCATCGCCGAGATCAACATCGCCAAGCACCGCGCCGGCGCCACTGGCAACGTGATGATGACGTTCGCCGCCGAGTTCACCCGCTTCCGCAATTACACCCGGGAAGACCCGATCTAGCGGTGTGCCCCGGCTTCGCCGCGCCTACCACAAGAGCGTGCAGCCAGCAGCGTGCAGCGTGTTCACCCCCCAATCGTTGCGCTCGCTGACTTCTTCTCCGGGGGAAGTGTTCTCTCTTGTCGACATGGGGACATCGGTGGCGGGGTGATCCCGCGCTGAGAGTTGCTTTCCGACTACTCCCCTCTGGACCTCAATCCACGGACGTGACCGACCCGATCCGAAGGAAAGCCTTGTCCCACCTTGCGAATCCCCCGCGGGGCCTCCACCTTTTCTGGGAGCAAGTTTGATGACGCAATACCTATGCAGCACAAGGCGAAACGGGCAACCGATGAACGA
>JAZGDZ010000128.1:0-9085 GCA_036478235.1 Acidimicrobiia bacterium
CGACGCACGACCGGTGCTGCAATGGGATTGGATCATCGCTCGCCTCGGGGGCAGGTCCGGCATTCAGAGTGTCTGGCCTGGGGATGAGCCTCTCCCCGAGTTCGGCGATCCGGTGCCGGTTGGAGCAGCCGTCGGGACGACGTCGGGTGAGTTCGGCCTCGCCGCGGCGATTCCGCTGGTTCCCGGATCGAACGATGGGTACCTGACGGCATGGGCGGCCGGCATCGATCGCCCCGGTCTGGGTTTCGACCCGGGTGGCAGTACCGGCGGATTGGGCGTAGCGATGGCGGCGAACGGGGACGAGGAAGCCGGCCCATATGGGATACCGAGCGCGGTCTCGGGGGTGCAGATCGTGGGGGGTCCGGTGGCGGCACATGGTGCGATGCTCGAGTGGTGGGCCGGGCTGGTGGGCAGCGAGATCGAAAAGCTGCTGGAGAGCGCCGCCTCAGTGCCCCCGGGATCGCATGGCGTTCTCGTGCTTCCGTTTCTCGAGGGCGAGCGCGCTCCGCGATGGAATACCGAACTGAGGGCGGAGATAGTCGGCTTGCACTCGAGCCATGATGCCGGGGTCGTCACGAGGGCGATTCTCGAGTCGACGGCGTACGGCCTGGCACACATCGCCCGGGGTTTGGCGGACCGGGGCGCAGTACTCGAGCGCCTCGTCTGCTGCGGCAAGCCCTCGACGAGTGAACTGTGGACCTCGATCAAGGCTGCCGTGCTCGAGGTCCCGGTGGACGTGCCCGAGCACCGCGAGATGGCAGCGTACGGTGCTGCGTTGGCTGCTGGGGCGGCCGTCGATTGGTGGCCCATGCCCGGCGCCGGGCAATCGGGCGACTGGCCGATGCCGGCCGTGACAACGATCGAGCCTCGACCTGATGACGTCTATCGCGACCAGTTCGAGCGCTTCGTCGCATTGGGCGATGCTTCCGAGGCGCGGACGTGACGGCGGCCGGCGTTGCCGGCTCCCGGGAGGGGGCGTCGATGAAGCTACGCCTCGTGTGGTTTGGCATGCTGCTCTACCTGATTGCCGCGGCCTGCACCAATGGCGTCGAGTCGAGGAGCCAGGGGCTCAAGGGGGATTACAGCGGCGACGGCCGAGTTGTCATCGGCGTAGCGACGGATGGCCCCCGCGACGACGGCGCCTACTACCAGGCACTTGTCGAGAGGATCGAGAGCATTTCCGCCGAGAATGGGTTCGCCGAGCCGATCGTCGTGGATCTCATCGATCCGGCGAATGCGAATGCCGAGTTGGAGGCGCTGGCCCAGCAAGGCGTCGACATCATCGCCATCGGATCGAGCGCTTTGGCCGATGGAAACGAAGACCTGTTCTTGAAGTACGCGGACATCTTCTGGTACTGCAACTGCGGCTCCAGCTCTGGGGCCAGCGAGGGCGTTCTCAAGAGTGAAGATCGTGGAGCCGAGCTGTGGATCTCGGGCGGGTATGCGGCCGGCCTCCTCATGCAGGGAGGCGACGCCACCACTGCGGTGTTTCTTGGATGCTGCGATCTCGACTTTGAGCTCGAGTCGTTCAACGCCTTCGTGTACGGCCTCCATCTCGTCGACGAGTCGTATGCGGCGACGTACGTGCCGACCGGAAACTTCCCGTTCGACTTCAACAACACGGCAGGCGCCACCGAGGCGTATTTCAACGCGGTAGCCGAAGGCGCCGACGTGGTGGTCCCGTTCTTGGGCGGCGCCCACGAGCCGATCGTGCAGCTGGCCAATGACGACGGCCTCATCGTGATGACCGCCGGCTCTTCGAAGGGGTGTGAGCGCGTCGATCTCGAATTCGACTTCGAGGTCAAGTTCGACGCCGGTGACTACGTCGCTCCGATCTTCGACGACATTCTCAACGGCGTGGCCGAGGAAGGCGGGATCCGCGAGTTCCACGTGGGTATCGACCCCCAGGTTGGTGCCGAGTTCTGTGACGGTGCAACGTCTCAGCAGGTCGACATGCTCGACGCGCTCAACGCTCGCATTGGCGGCGGCGATTTCGCCGTCGAAATCTCGGAAATTGTCTCCGACGCCTACGGCTTCTGACGCTGATCGGGCTGCCCTGCGGCGGCTCGCCCCATAGGATCGAGTGCATGGCTCGACTTGGCGGGACCAACGGCGACGCATCCGTTCTCCTTGAACTCCGTGGGATGACCAAGCGTTTCGGAGATGTGGTCGCCTGCGACGACGTCGATCTCACCTTGAGGCAGGGTGAGATCCACGGGATCCTCGGCGAGAACGGGGCCGGCAAGTCGACGCTGATGAAGATGGTCATCGGTCTCGCCTTGCCCGACAAGGGGACGCTGTACATCGACGGCGAGAGGTGTCGGGTGACCGACCCGCTCCAGGCGGCGGCACGCGGGATCGGGATGGTTCACCAGCACTACAGCCTCGTCGATGCCCTCACTGTGTGGGAGAACGTGGCGCTCGGGGAGAAGGGAGGGCTCGATAAGGAGTCCACCCGGCAGAGGGTGATCTCGATCAGCGAGCGATACGGTCTCGATGTGGATCCCGACGCTCGGGTCGGCGAGCTGACGGCCGGTGTGCGCCAGCGGGTCGAGATCATCAAGTGTCTGCGTCACGGGCCGCGCATCCTCATCCTCGACGAACCGACCTCGGTGTTGACGTCGACCGAATCCGAGCACTTGTTCGAGGTCCTGGGCGAGGGTGTCCGCGGCGAGGGGTGGGCGGTCGCCCTGGTCAGCCACAAGCTGGACGAGATCCTGCAGGCCACCGATCGGATCACGATCATGCGCGATGGGAGGGTGGTGCAGCGGGTGATGACCGCCGATGCCGAGGCGGCATCACTGGCCAGAGCGATGGTGGGTCGCCCGGTGACGCTGCGTTCGGGCTCGGCGGCGATCGGGGCGGTCTCCGATTCCGATCTGGTCGCCGCAGCCCGCCATGCATCAGAGGATGGCGCTCCCGTGCTCGAGATCGAGGATGCTTCCCTGATCGCCGAGGACGGAGAGGTCCTTCTCGACGGGCTCTCGCTGCAAGTTCATCCCGGTGAGATCGTCGGCGTCGCCGGTGTCGAAGGGAATGGTCAGACGCCGCTCAGCCGCATGCTGTCGAGCCTGCTGAGGCTCGACGGGGGTCGGGTCATCGTGGCCGGCAACGAGGTCCCATCGGGCGTCGCCGGAGCAATGGCCGAGGCGGGGATCGCGGTCATTCCCGCCGATAGGCACCACTCGGGCTGCGTGCTCGAGATGAGCGTCGCCGAGAATCTCATCCTCTCCAGGCTCAGCGAAGTGGAAGACCGAGGAGTGTTGCGACGCGACGAGATCAGGGCAAGGGCGACGAAGCTCATCGAGGAGTTCGACATCCACACTCCGGGGCCCGACACTCCGCTGGGGCAGCTCTCGGGCGGCAATCAGCAGCGAGTCGTATTGGCCCGGGCCCTCTCGGATCGACCCAAGGTCCTGGTGGCTGCTCAGCCGACCCGCGGGCTCGACGTGGGGGCGATCGAGTACATCGGTGAGCGCCTGCGCGCCGCAGCCGACGACGGGATCGGCGTGCTCCTGCTGTCGACCGATCTCGGCGAGATCGCAGCATTGGCCGACCGGATCGTCGTGATGTTCCGGGGCAGAATCATTGGAGAGATGACCAGGGCCGAGCTCGACCTCGAGCGGTTGGGTCTTCTCATCGGGGGTTCCTCCGAGGCGGAGACGGCAGCGTGATCGACGCCGGTACCGAGCCCGACGCCGATGCACACCTGCTGAACCGGCGCTGGCGTTCGGCAGCGGAGATGACCCTTCTGTACGTGCTCAGCATCGGTGGGGCGCTGTTGATCTCGGCCGTCCTCGTCGCGATCACCGGGAACTCGTGGCAGAAGGTGTTCGGCGCCTTGCTCGATGGAGCCTTCAGGGCGCCGGGCAGATGGGGCAATACGCTCACCGTGGCAGCTCCGATGCTGCTGGTGGCGCTGGGCATGGTGATCGGGGTCAAGGCCGGCCTGTTCAACATCGGGCAGGAAGGCCAGCTGCTGATGGGAGCCATGGCGATGGCGTTCGTCGGGACCAAGATGGATGGACCGGGCGCCATCCTCGTCCTCGGAGGCCTCGCCCTCGGCATGGCCGCCGGAGGAGCGTACGCCTTCGTCGCAGCCCTGATGCGCTTCCGACGGGGAGTTCCCGAGGTCATCTCCACCCTGTTGCTCGTGTTCATAGCGTTTCAGATCATCGGGTTTGCGGTGACCACCGACTGGGTGCTGCGTGATCTGGATCCGAATCGTCCCAGCCGCGCAGTGACCAGCGCGGCCCTGCCCGACGACGTCCACCTCCCGGTGGTGAGGGCCTTCGGCAACGAGTTCCCGATCGGGGTCATCTTCGCTCTGGCGTTGGCGGTTTTCGTGGCGTACTTCTTGGCCCGAACGGTGTGGGGTTTCAGGTTCCGGCTGCTGGGTCACAACCCGCGCGTCGCCCAGAAGACGGGCATTGCCGCAATCCGCACCGGCAGCACCGCCCTGTTCCTGTCGGGGGCGTTTGCCGGGCTCGCCGGGGCCGTCATGCTCTCTGGCGGAAGCTCCGGCTACCGGCTCACGACGGGGTTCTCCACCAACATCGGATGGCAGGGCCTGCTGGTGGCCCTGCTTGCTCGCGGCAGGCCGCTCGTCTGCATACCGATGGCGATCCTGTTCGCCTCCCTGCGCACCGGAGCCGGCTTCCTCGCTTCGACCGGAGTCGACCGCAGGATCGTCGATGTGGTCCAGGCGTTGCTCGTCCTGGCCCTGCTGATGCCTCCTGCGATTGCCTTCATCCGGGATCGGCGCCGGGCCCTGGCCTCTAGTGAGGAGGGGTAAGTGGGCGACTTCTTCTCCGCTCTCGCCGACATCTTCAGCAGTCCAACGATGTACGGCAGCGCGGTGCGGCTCGGGGGCTTCATCGCCTTCGCCGCCCTCGGTGAGCTGGTTGCCGAGAAGGCCGGGACGATCAACATCTCGGTCGAGGGTTCGCTGTTGGCGGGCGCATTCCTGGGCGCCATCGGATACGACCTGACCGGCTCGACCCCGCTCGGATTGATGACGGGGATCGTCGGGGGGCTGCTCGTCGCCCTGATTCAGGCCAACATGAGCCATCGTCTGACCGCCGACCAGTTCGTGGTCGGACTCACCGCCAACATCCTGGTGCTCGGCCTCGCCGGCTTCCTCAACGGCATTCTGGATCCGGCAACGCGGCGCGCCAGCGTGCTCGAGATCCCGGTCCTTTCCGACATCCCTCTCATCGGGCCCGCACTCTTCGGCCAGACCTGGCCCACCTACCTGCTGTACCCGCTGATCCCCCTCACGTGGTGGCTGTTGTACCGGACCCGCTGGGGCCTCGAGGTCAGGGCGGTGGGCGAGAACCCACAGGCAAGCGACGTGTCCGGGATCGACGTCAACAAGCGGCGCCGGCAGGCGATCTACTACGGCGGGATGCTTGCCGGCCTCGGGGGAGGCTTTCTGGTGCTCGGCCAGGTGGGGAGTTTCGACACCGCCGCGGTGGGTGGGCGCGGGTTCATCGCCATCGCCGCCGTCTATTTCGGGAGCTGGACGCTCTTCGGAACGCTGCTCGGGGCGCTCGTGTTCGGGTTCGCCGATGCCTTCCGTCTCGCCGTTCCCGTGCTCGGCTACAAGCTGAATGCCCAGATGCTGGCGGCGTTGCCGTATGTCCTGACGCTGGTCGTGATGTACGCGATCACCAAGCGGTTCCGTCAGCCGGCGGCTCTGGCCCAGCCCTTTGTCCGCGGCCTGCGCTGATCGGCGGCTCCGGATTCTCTCAGAGTCTGGCGTGCAACCGGGCGGCCTGCTCGCGGGCCTTGCCCCTTATCTCGGCCCCGTCGACCTTCGTGGGAGCTCCCTCGGCGAAGACCACCTCGCCGGAGACGACGACCTGCTCCGGCCGGATGCCGGGGGTGAAGGCGATGTGCCAGGGATCCATCGGCTCGTACGACCACGTGACCTCGTCGTCGCGGCATTCCGGCATCAGATCCCATCCGGTCTCGAGCCACTTCCAGGCCGAGTCGGGAGCCGCGGTGACATCGACCGAGCGCTGCATCACGTAGGCGAGCCGGAACGACTCGAGCATGTTGGCGCCGATCCCGTCTGTGCCGAGGGCAACCGGATTAGCGAACCGGGCCGGGTCGGCGTAGCCGACCGAGTTGTTCAAGTTCGAGCGGGGGTTGTGCAGGATCGTTCCCCGCAGCCGGTGGTCCGTCGGCAGATGGACGCAGTGGCTGAGAAGCCAGTCGTCGCCGGTGAGCCCGTCGAGTCGCTCCGGTGCGGCAACGTCCTCGGGCCCTTCGGCCACGTGGATGTGGACTCCGACGCCGTTGTCGGCGGCCAGGGCGGCGGCGGCTTCCAGGGTGTCGTCGCTGCAGGTGAAGGCCGCATGGATTCCCACGAGACCGTCCCCGCCGTCGGCGAGAAAGCGCCGGTTCTCCTCGATGCCGCGGGCGGCCCCCTCTGCACCGTGCCGGTCGGTGACGCCGTAGGCGGTTCGCACCCGCACTCCGACCTCGGCGCAGGCCTCGGCGATCACGCTCAGGCTTCCCTCGATGGCGTTGGGCGACTCATGATGATCGATGATCCCGGTGGTCCCCGCTTCGAGGGCCTCCAGCGCTCCGAGCATTGATGACCAGCGGATCATCTCGAGATCGAGGGCGGCATCCAGCCTCCACCAGATCTGTTCGAGGATCTCCTGGAAGGTCATCGGAGTACGCGGGGGAGCGGGCATGCCGCGGGCCAGCGTCGAGTAGAGGTGGTGGTGGGTGCAGACCAGTCCCGGGGTGGCGGTCGTCATCCTTCGACCGGGTCGTGGACACCCATCGGGAGCCGGGAGCGCCATCGACCATCGACTTCGTGGAGGGCGGCGGCGACCGCCCCGGCGGTCGGAACGAGCCCGATCTCTCCGATGCCCTTGATCCCGTACGGGGCATCGGGCTGCGGTACCTCGACAAGGATGGCCTCGATCTCGGGGATGTCCTTGGGGCGGAGGATCCCGAGCGAGCGCAGCGTGTCCTTGGTCGGCCGTCCCTGCTCGTCGGTCGGGAACTCCTCGGTGAGCGCATATCCGAGCCCCATGTGGACCGATCCTTCGATCTGTCCCTCGCACAGATTCGGATTGATGGCCCGGCCGACGTCGTGGACGGCGACGACCTTCTCGATGTTCCCCGTATCGGGATCGGCGATCACCAGCTGTGCGGCATAGCCGAAGGTGGAATGGAGGATCGGGTTCTCCACCTCCTCATACATCGAGTTGGTCCAGTCGATCACGTACTCGCCCTCGTACTCGATACCGGGCTCGCGCCCTTCGGCGTCCGCCGCCCGGCACGCCTCGGCCACGGCACCTGCGGCCATGAGAGTCCCCCGCGACCCGGTGGTTTGCCCCGCGCCGAGCTCGCGAGTCGTGTCGACCACGACGCGGACCGACTCCGGCGGAATCCCGAGTTCCTCGACGGCAACCTGGAGGGCCACGGTGTCGACCCCCTGGCCCATCTCGGTCCAGCAGTGCCTGACCTCCACCGTTCCATCGTCGTCGAAGCGGACCAGCGCTTTCGAAACCTCACGGAACCCGTTGCCGAGCCCCGAGTTCTTGAGACCGAGGCCGAGACCGACAGCCTTTCCTTGTTCCCTGGCGGCGTCGTAGTGCGGCTTGATCGTATCGAGGCAGACGCGGGCACCGGCCGAGCCATCATCCATTATCTGTCCCGGTCCCCAAATCGAGCCCGGGGTCACGACGTTGCGTGATCTGATCTCCCATCCGGTGATGCCGACCTCTTCGGCGAGACGGTCGAGTGCACCCTCCATGGCGAACTGCGCCTGGTTTGCTCCGAAACCCCTGAAGGCGCCGCAGACCGGGTTGTTGGTGCGGGCTGCGATCGCTTCGACGTCGACGTTGGGGACGGCGTACGGACCGGTGGCGTGCCCTGCAGCTCGTTCCAGCACTTTCATGCCCACGGATGCGTATGGTCCCGAGTCTCCGAGCAGTCGGGCCCTGTGGGCGGTGAGGACGCCGTTCTCGTCGCATCCCACCTCGAGATCAATCGTGATCGGATGGCGCTTGGGGTGGAGCCGGAACGACTCCTGGCGCGACAGCGTGCACTTGACCGGCCTTTGCAGGAGGTGGGCGGCGAGGGCGGTCTGCGCCTGGTTCGACATGTCCTCTTTGCCGCCGAATGCTCCTCCGTTCGAAACGAGTTCCACCACGACTGCGCCGGTGTCGATACCGAGCACTGCGGCGATCTGATCCCGGTCGTCCCAAATGCCCTGCCCCCCCGAATAAACCATGAGCCTCCCATCGGGAGTTGGTTCGGCGAGGGTCGACTCGGGCTCGAGGAAGGCATGCTCAACTCGCTGAGTCACGAATCGTTCCCGTACGACGTGGGCCGAGGCTTCGAGCGCACCGTCGACATCACCGCGGGCATATTGCGACCGGGACAGGATGTTGCCCTCGAGTTCCCATACGGCGTCTTCGTCGCTGGCCACGGCGGCCGCCGGGTCCGTGAAGGGCTCGAGCACCGAGTATTCGACGGCGACCTGTTCGGCGGCGCGCCGGGCGGCCTCCCGGGTCTCGGCGACGACGATGGCGAGAATGTCACCCGTGTAGGAAGTGCGACCGCCGACCGGAATGAATACGGGCCAGTCCTTGTGGATCAGGCCAACCTTGAGGTCGCCCGGAACGTCGCCGGCGGTGAAGACAGCCACGACGTCCTCCATGGCCTCAGCGGGGGTTGGGTCGATCGCGACGATGTCGGCCCGGGCGTGCTCGGTGAAGACGAGCGCCCCGTGCAACATGCCGTCGCGGCGCATGTCGTCGATGTAACCGCGGTCGCCCAGGGCGAGATCGACCGCCTGGTACTTGGCGCCGGACTTACCGATTCCCGCCGCCAGCGCCGGAGTCGTCGTCTCACCGAGCGCGAGGTCGATGACTGCGTCGATGATCTTGGTGTACCCGGTGCACCTGCACAGGTGAGCGCCGAGCCGGGCCTCGATCGTGGTTCGGTCGAGCGAGGGGCCCTTCTGGTCGATGAGGGCCTTGGCACGAACCAGGATTCCGGGGATGCAGAATCCACACTGCAGGGCGCCGTGGGCGGCGAACGTGTACGCCAGTCG
>JAZGDZ010000129.1:0-34060 GCA_036478235.1 Acidimicrobiia bacterium
CTTGCGGTCGAAGAACCGATACCAGTCGTCGGCTTCGGTGAAACGGACATCGGTCCTGATCACGGTCCACCCGGTAGCGGCGGGAATCTTCGAGTTGAGATGGTCGATGGTGGGGATGCTCTCCGAGAGCAACTCCAGCTTGTCGAACCCCTCCAGATAGACGGCGCTGGCATACCGGCGGATCTTTGGCTCCTGGCGCCTGTACAACTCGGCCCATGTCTTGTGCTGTTCCGGCGAAAACTCGATGTCTTCCATCACCACCTCCCGGTGTCGGTGAGCAAGGCGGTGGGAGCGCGGTGCCCCGACCGCTTCAACAAGGACCGGACCCGAATTTACTCCGACGGCCGGGGTTTTGCCGCCCATCTATGCCGAAGCTCGTCATGGATCGGCGAACTCGCGCAGTATCCCGACAGCGTTCGAATCCCGGTGCGCCCGAGCGGCCGCGATCGCGTTCATTCGGCCGAGGCTAGGAAAACGCCTTGCGGAACTCGTGCCCGGTCTGCACCACCCGGTAGCCGAGCCCCTCGTACAGCCGATAGGCGCCGGTCGGGTTGGTGGTGTGCACTTCGAGGGCGACCTCGGTCATGCCCATTTGCTTGAACATCCGCATGCTCTCGGTGATGGCTGCCTTGGCGACGCCCTTTCCCCGCCAGGCACGCTGTGTCGAGATCCACTCGGTCCAGCCCCGTTCGAGTCCGAGCGCGGCGTTCTCCTCGGCATCGAAGTAGCCGAGCACCTGTCCGGCGATCTGCTCGCCGTCGAACGCCACCTTCCAGAACCCGGGGTCGAAGTTGGGTCGATTGGCGAACTCCTGGAAATCCTGCTCGGTGCCCGCGGCGAACCCAACGTGATCGCGAAACGCCTCCTGGTCGGCTTCCCAGACACGTCGCCTGTCGGCCTCGGTCACCGGTTTGAACTCGAGACCGGCCGGCAGCGGACACTCCGGGATCGGATCGTCGAGCGATCTCGTCATCAGGGTGTAGGTCTGCGAGATCTCGAACCCGGCCTCACGGAGCACCAGCGTCTTCTCGCGCTCGGGCTCCTCGGCCCACGTCTGCAGTACCTGTCCCCTGTCGGTGGGACGCCCTACGGCTATCTCGCGGAGCCGTGACTCGCTCCACGCCACCAGCGCCGACTCGACCGCAAGGTCACGCACCTCAGGATGGGTCCACCCGATGAATCCGAGCACCCGATCCGAGGTCGCCTCCTCGATCCACCAGAAGACCCGGGTGTACCCCACGATCTCTCCGGCCCGCTCGGCGATCGCGAAATCGGTGTCGAGATTGCAGTTGCTGAGGTGGCGGTAGGAGTTGGCCATGGCTTCGACCGAGTAGTGACGATCCACCCCGTCGTGCAGCGCTTGGGCCTTGAGCATGGCGACCATCCCCACGAAGTCCTCTTCGCCACCGAAGTTGCGGTAAGACACCTCGCCGACGGGCTGTGGAAGATCAGCCACGCCTCAACCCCGCGATCGCATCCACGACCGCTTCATGGAGCGCTCTGCTCGATCGAGACGGGAGGAGACATCGATCACGAGCCGTGATGATGGCAGGGATTCAGTGGTCGCCCGGCGCAACCACGGGAAGCCCGGCGGCTTGCCAGGCCCGCATGCCGCCGATCAGGTCTCCGACACGCTCGAACCCGAGTTGGCGGAGTGAGTCCGCGGCGAGGCTCGATGAGAACCCGTCCTGGCATACCAGCACGACGCGCTCCTCGGGACGAGCCACCCGGGGTTCGCTCCAGTCGGAGGTGGGATCGCATCGCCACTCGAGCACCGACCGAGCAATCGGGATGCTCCCCGGGATCACGCCGTCGGAGCGCTCCGACTCGCATCTGAGGTCGATGACGATCGCCCCCGTGCCCAACTCCGCCTGTGTCTCCGCCGGGGTGGTCCGGATGATCCTCTCACGGGCTGCCACAAGCATCTCGTCGACGTTCACGACTCGCATTGTCGCCGATCGGTAGCTTTGATGCCGATGCGCTACCTCGACGGCAAGGCCACCAGGGAGGCGCTCACGATGAGCGCGGCAATCGCGGCGATGGAGGCCGCCTTCGGCGACGACATCGAGGTGCCGGCGCGAACCCTGCTGGGGCCGTCGCTGTTCATGTCGGGCAGGGTCGGAGACCAGACCGGGGTCAAGGTCGTGTCGGTCGTGCCCGGCAAGCCGTTCGGGATCGTCGCCGTCTTCGACGAAGAGGGGGCATGTCGCGGCCTGGTCGACGGCCCCACGCTCACCGCGATCCGGACCGCGGCCGGAGCCGGACTCGCCACCCGGCTACTGGCACGACCCGACTCACGCACCATGGCGATGCTCGGAGCAGGCGCCATGGCGTACGACCAGGTGATGGCCGTGAAGGAGGTGCGTCCGATAGCCGACGTCCTGGTGTGGAGCCGCGACCGGGCCAACGCGGAGGCCCTGGGCCGACGCGTCGGCGGCAGCGCCGTCGAGCACGCCGACGATGCGGTGGCTGCCGCCGACGTCGTGTCGACCGCAACCCCGGCGACGTCGCCACTTTTCTCTCCATCCGCCATCCGGCCGGGATCTCACATCAACGCGGTCGGGGCATTCACCCCGGAGATGTGTGAGATTCCTCCCGAGGTGGTCGTCGAGGCAATGACCATCGTGGACGACCTCGAGGCCTCCGCCCACGAGGCCGGCGATCTCCTCCAGGCCGGACGGACGCCCGACGGGACGATGGGGGATCTGCTGGCCGGCCGGCATCGGGGCCGCTCGGGGCCCGATGAGGTCACGTTCTTCAAATCGGTCGGCATCGCCAGCCAGGACGTGGCGGCGGGAGCGGCCGCGTTGAGTGCGGCCGAGAACATGGGCATCGGAATCGAGATGTCCTGATCGGTACCCTCCGGCCATGAGCACGCTCTTCACGCAGATCATCGACGGCGACATCCCGTCCCACGAGATCTACGAGGACGAGTTCACTTACGCCTTCCTCGACGTCAACCCGCGCCAGGAAGGGCACGCGCTCGTCGTCCCCAGAGCCGAGGTGGACTACCTGTTCGACCTTCCAGACGAGGACTACAAGGCTCTGTGGCGTGCCGTTCGGACGGTCGCCGACGGACTCAGGGAGGCGACCGGGTGTGCCCGAGTCGTCTTGATCGTCGTCGGGTACGAGGTGCCTCATGCCCACGTCCACCTCATCCCGACGAACGAGCTGCGCGATGTTCCATTCCCCCCCGTCGACGCCGATGCCCAGGGACGCCTAGAGGAGACAGCAGAGAGGATCAGGGCGGTCCTGCAACCGCGATCGTGATCTGCCGCTAGATTCCGCCATCCGAAACGAAGAGAGAAGCCATGGCGACGAAGGGGAACAAGGACGAGGAGCTCACCGTCCCCGAACCGCTACGACCGCCTCCAACGGAACGCAACGAAGGGATCGAGCCCTTCGCCAGGGCGATCATTCAATCGAACCAGAACGAGTTCCTACGCGCCGCTCGTGGTCAGCGGTTTGCCTTCGCCACGATGAAGTGGATGTTCCTGGTCGTGTTCTTGATCGCGCTGGGGTCGATGATCGCCGCCATCCGAATCGCCACCGACGTGCCCGAAGGCGGTTACGACTGGGCCCACGCCGGGGTCGTGGCTGGGGTCGCCCTCATGGCGATCATCCTCTTCGCGTTGCTCTTGTACATGCGGCCCCTCGCCGCCCTCGAGCGCAACAGCGTCGTTCAGTCATTCCTCACCGTGGTGGTCAATTCCTACTGGACCCGGCTTCTGTACGTGAACGAAGCGGCCGACATAGACGTCCACCTCGAAGACGCCACCGCATACACCGTCGAACACCTCGGCGGCCTGCTCGATCGCCAGATCCTCGGCGCCTCCAAGTTCATGGACCTCGTGCGCAGGGCCCAGGACGAAGCCGACCAGGATCCGAGCGCCTACCGCTCCCCGATCTAGGAGCCCGCTGAGCAATACATGTCACTCATCTCGGCAGACTCCTAGGCGCCCGGGCGCGGCGAAGGCATGGACGACGGACCATTCCTGCAAGCAGCCATCGAAGAGGCCGAGATCGGCCGGGATGAAGGGGGCATCCCCATAGGCTCCGTGCTCGTGGTCGACGGTGAGATCGTCGGCCGGGGGCACAACCGGAGGGTTCAGCGGGGAAGCGTCGTACTCCACGCCGAGATGGATGCGCTCGAGAACGCCGGGCGGCAGTCCGCCGATGTCTACGCCGGCGCCACGCTCTATTCGACCCTCTCGCCGTGCGACATGTGCAGTGGGGCCGCTCTGCTGTACGGCATACCCCGGATCGTGGTCGGCGAGAACCGCACGTTCCGGGGGCCCGAAGAACATCTCAGGGAGCGCGGAGTCGAGGTCGTGATACTCGACGATCCCGAGTGTTCGGCACTGATGGAGGAGTTCATCCGGTCGCGACCGGAGCTGTGGAACGAGGACATCGGTGAGTAGTCGGATCGGGCGCCGGCAACCGACGGACGCGGGACACCGCCGTCCGGAGACGGAGAAAAGGTGGACGTCAGGGAGCTGAACGCACTCGAGGCGCCGGACGCCGCGGCCGGTCTCGCCGCCTGCTGCACCTCCACGGTGTGGATCGATCGGATGCTGGCGGGGCGGCCCTTCCGTGACACGACGGCGCTTCTCACCAAGGCGGAAGAGATTTGGTGGGACCTATCGGCCGAGGATTGGCAGGAGGCATTCGCCTCGCATCCGACCGGGGCACCCGAGGCCGGCACAGAGGTTCGGCTCGATCTCGAGGCTGCGACCGGCGAATACACCAATACGTTCGGGTACCCCTTCATCGTCTTTGCGGCCGACCCGGTCGAGACCCTGGAGGCGTGCCGTCGAAGGCTGGCCAACGACCCGCTCACCGAGCTCGGCGTGACCGCGGCCGAGATGACGCGCATCATCAACTTGCGCCTGAGGCGCCTTCTCGACATCAGCTGAGAGGGCACGCCGATAGGCGCGGACTCGGCGGCCTGGGGCTGGGGCCCCCGGGCCGTGGGGCGGAGCGCCGCCCGCAGGGCGGCACCACCATGCGGAGGCGTCTCGGGGCCGAGTAGAACCCGAGCGCTGGAGCTAAATCCGCGATGAGCCGTAAGGCGAAGAGCCATCAGCACAGAGGGCGCGCCGATGGGCGCGCGCCTCAGGTCTGGGCGATGGCGCAGATGGCGGGCAGCGTCCGATGGCGCTCGGCGTAGTCGAGCCCGTAGCCGACCACCCACACGTCCGGGATGTCGAATCCGAGGTAGGCGATGTCGATTTCCACCTCACTGCGGTCCGGCTTGCGCAGCAGAGTGCACGACTCGAGGGACGCCGGATCCCGCGCCTGGAGCAACTTGAGAAGGTAGGCGAGGGTGTGGCCGGTGTCCACGATGTCCTCGACGACGAGGACGTGCTGGCCGCCGATGTCGTGGCGCACGTCCATGAGGAGTCGGACTGCGCCCGGGTCGGTGCTCTCGTCGTCGCCGTACGAGGTGACCGCGATGAACTCGATCCGGTGCGGAACGGTGAGGTGCCGGGAGAGGTCGGCGAGGAAGATGAACGAACCCTTGAGGACCCCTATGAGAACGAGCTCGCCGCGCCGGGCATAGTCGTCGCTGATCCTTGCCGCCAACTCCCGCACCCGGTCGGCGATCAACTCCTCGGAGATGAGGGTGCTGAGTTCTTCGCTCACGTGAAGCGAGCGTAGCCGTCGGCCGGCACCGGCCCCGGCAGTGGGATCGATGGACGTTCGTAGACGTCGCACAAGAACGGAGCAGCCTGGCGCTACCGAAGACCGAGGCGACCAAGGCGAACATCGGCGGGTCCCTATCGCGCAGCTCGGCGCAAGTGCGCGGCTGCGTGAACCCCCTGGTGCGCCGTTCGTACTGGCCGAAATACCAGATCGTGGTGATGGACGGCGGCCGTCGGCACCCTCGACGATCTAATGGACTCGAGCCCCGAGTTCATGGCCATGTGGGAAGGCGAGACCGGCTGAGCCGGTCTCGCCAGTCTCCAGTCTCCAGTCTCCAGTCATCAGTCATTGATCGGGATACGGGGAACGGGAGACGACTTCGTCAGCAATCGCCTCGCTTTCGCTCGGCGGGCAATCGTGCACGGGCAATCGACTGAGGCGATTCGGGCGTCGGGCGTCGGGCGTCGGGATTAGCGTCGGTCCCATGTCCACTCTTCTCGTCCGCAACGCCCAGGTCCTCGTCACAATGGACGGAGATCGCCGCGAGATCGCATCGGGAGGGCTCTTCGCTCGAGACGGGGTCATCGAACAGGTCGGTGCGTCTTTCGACCTCCCCGATGCTGCCGACGAGGTGTTCGACGCCTCCGGCATGCTCGTGCTGCCCGGGCTCATCAACACCCACCACCATCTGTACCAGTCGCTGACCCGGGCGTATCCGTTTGCTCAACACGCCGGGCTCTTCGACTGGCTCAAGACGCTGTATCCGATCTGGGCCAAACTCGACCCCGATTCGGTTCGGGTCGCTACCACCCTCGGCCTTCTGGAACAGGCACACTCCGGCGCGACCACCGTGTCCGACCACCAGTACCTGTGGCCCAACGGATCGCGAGTGGACGACCAGGTGGAGGCCGCCGCCGAGGTCGGGGTTCGGTTCCACGTCTCGCGCGGCTCGATGAGCCTGTCTGAGAAGGACGGCGGACTCCCGCCCGACTCGGTGGTCCAGACCGAGGATGAGATCCTCTCTGACTGCGTCAGGGTGATCGACGCCTTCCACGACCCGGCGCCGGGGGCGATGACCAGGGTCGTGGTCGCCCCCTGTTCGCCCTTCAGCGTGACCGAGCACCTCATGGTCCAATCGGCGGCGCTGGCCCGGGACAAGGGGGTCCGGCTCCACACCCACCTCGCCGAGACCACAGATGAGGAGGAATACACCCTGGAGCAGTTCGGCAAGCGGCCGCTGGAGTACGCCGCCGACCTCGATTGGTTGGGCGACGACGTCTGGTTCGCCCACGCCGTCTTCATCGACCCATCGGAGTCGATGAAGATGGGCGCCGCGGGAACGGGAGTGGCTCATTGCCCAACTTCGAACATGCTCCTTGGATCGGGGCTGCCCCCGATCACGCGTTTCCTCGAAGACAAAGTGCCGATAGGGCTGGGGGTCGATGGTTCCGCCAGCAACGACTCGGGCAATCTGCTCAACGAGGCCCGCCAGGCGATGCTGATGCAACGTCTGTCGGTGGCACCGGGCGTTGGTGACGGTGACGCGCACGCCGTACGTACCTCGTTGGAGATGGCCACGATCGGCGGCGCCAGGGTCCTCGGACGCGACGACGTCGGATCACTCGAGCCGGGCAAGCGAGCCGACTTCTTCACTCTCGATCTGAACCGGATCGAGTACGCCGGAGCGGTTCACGATCCGGTCGCCGCCGCCCTCCTGTGCGGTCCCGTGCCGGCGCGCGACGTGTTCGTCGAGGGAGGCCCCGTCATCTCGGGGTATGCCCACAGGTCGATCGACGAACCAGCCCTGGTCGAGGCGCACAACCGCGCCGCTCTGCGCCTGATCGGTTGACCCGGCTTCTGGTGCCGGCACGAAGCCGGCGCTCAGGCCGGCACGAAGCCGGTGATCGCCTTGGCGACCTCTCCGGAGTGGGTGAGCACGGCCTCGTGGCGCGCTCCTTCGATCTCGATGACTTCGGCTCCAACAACGCGTGCGGTCTCCCGTTGATTGTCGGCCGGTATCAGCTGATCGGCGGTGGGAATGATGCTGTGGACGGGGATGTCGATCCGCCTGATTCGATCGATCGCATCGAAGCGAAGGATGGCGAAGCCGCCTTCGTAGTACAGATCCGTGTCGCGGTCCATCAGGACCTGCCACAGCCACTCGGCGTGCTCGGGCGGGATCGCTCCCGTCGCCGTGAGGTAGCGGTGGGCGATGCGAGACAGAAGCGTCCTATCGATCCTGCTCAGAACCCGGCCGCCCAACATCACGGGAACGGTGACGACCCGCGGCAATTGGACCGGCCGGGAGGCCGTGGCGGCTAGCACCAGGCGCCCGACCGCCCCGGGGTGCCGCATCACCAGCTCCTGGGCCACCATGCCGCCCATCGAGTAGCCGACGACCGAAGATCCGCCGAGGTCGAGCCGGTCGAGCAGCATGGCGAGGTCGTCGGCGACGTCACCGATCTCGAATCGTGACCGGATCCGGTCCGACTTGCCGTGGTTGCGCAGATCCGGGATGACGATCCGATGTGAGGCTGCCAGCTCGGGGGCCACCCGGTGCCAGGTGGCAAAGCCGTCGTAGAGCCAACCATGCACCAGCACCAGCGCCGGGGCCTCGCGATCACCGACCTCCCGCACGAAAAACTCGTGGCGGCCGACCGTCACGGTTCGGCCCGGCAGGTCGGCCGGGCGCCGCTGGACGCCGTGGAAGCGGGGCGGAACCTCGGGACCGAAGAGGCGCCACAAGAGCCAGCCGGCGATCGCAGAACGGAGAATTCGGCGTTTCACGGATAGCGAGCCTAGAAGCCCCGCCGCCGGGCGCTGCTATCCGTGCAGGTCGTCGACTGCAAAGACGTGGTCGGCGACCGGCTCTCCCCCGATGAGGTGCTCCTGGATGATCCTCTCCATCACCTCGACGGTCACGCCGTGGTACCAGGTCCCCTCCGGATATACGACCGCGGTGGGACCTCCCTCGCAGATCCGCAGACAGTCGGCCTTGGTCCGCAGCACGGACCCGGTCCCGGGCTCGGCTATCGCGTCCTCATCGGCGACGGTCGGATCGCTCCGCCACACCGGGGGAGCCGACGCCAACCCCAGCTCCTTGAGGCGGGACTTCAGGTAACGCCACACTTCGGTGCTCTCCTCTCGGTTCGAGCAGCGAGGCGTCGTCTGATCGGCGCAGAGCACGATGTGACGCCGCAGCCGCCCGATCGACAGGGCGTCGGCGATCGACTCGAGGCGCGGGTCGGTCATGCGATTTCGATTGTCCCGGGATGATCGGCCACAAATGACCCGATCTGGATGCCACCGACCTCCGCCAGCCTCGCGGCGTTCTCCGGCTCGACCGCGACCAGCAGCCCGCCGTTCGTCTGTGCATCGGCCAGCAGCGTCGCCATTGTCGAGTCGACGCCTTCCAGATTGGTGAACCCCCGCGCATCGGCGAGATTGCGTTTGGTTCCTCCGGGAACGACACCCGCTGCGGCCAGCTCGGCGGCGCCATCGAGCAGCGGCACCCGGGCAGGGTCGACGACTGCACCGATGCCATCGAGCATGTTCCGAAGGTGCCCGAGAAGCCCGAAGCCGGTCACGTCGGTGACCGCGCTGGCACCGGCGGCCCGAGCCGCCTCGGCGGCGTCTGCGTTGAGCCGAATCATCACGGCCACGGCGGCATCCCTGATGGTCCTCTCGACGACCTCGCGCTTGATACCCGTTGCGATGAGTCCGGTCCCGATCGGCTTGGTCAGCACCATGACGTCGCCGGGACGGGCTCCGCGGCTCGTGAGAATCTCGTCCGGATTCACGACACCCGTCACCGCCAGCCCGAACTTCGGCTCCGGATCATCGATCGAGTGGCCTCCGACGATCGTCACGCCTGCTTCGGCCATGATCTCTGCCGCGCCTTCGAGAACGTCGCCGAGCAGGTCGAAGGGCAGGGTGTCCCGAGGCCAGCCCACCAGCTGCAGCGCCG
This sequence comes from Acidimicrobiia bacterium, assembly GCA_036478235.1. Classification (GTDB taxonomy): domain Bacteria; phylum Actinomycetota; class Acidimicrobiia; order Spongiisociales; family UBA11373; genus JACZWZ01. The sequence goes on from JAZGDZ010000129.1 coordinate 9,614, forward strand.
TCAGGGGACGACCGCCCATCGCATAGACATCAGACAGGGCGTTGGCCGCGGCGATCCGCCCCCAGTCGTCCGCCTCATCGACGATCGGCGTGAAGAAATCCACCGTCTGCACGAGCGCGAGCGAATCCGACAGCCGGAATACTCCGGCGTCGTCCGGTTCCTCGAGCCCGACGATGAGGTCGGGATGCTTCGTGGGGGTCAGGTTGTCCAGGCGGCGCAGTACCTGCGCCAACTCACCGGCGGCAAGCTTGCATGCTCAGCCGGAGCCGTGCGAGTAGGACGTGAGACGGACCTCGGTCACGGATTCACCTCCTCGGTCGGGGAGTGTATGAGGGCGCGCCGATAGGCGCGGACTCGGCGGCCTGGGGTTAGAGCCCGCTGAGCGATGCATGTCACTCATCTCAGCGGCCATGCATCGCTACTCGCGGTGTCCTCGGCTCCGCCATTCCTACACGAGGAGTGGCGAACCCGAGGTTCTGGCGAGTGGCGCGCTTGGCCGCCGTTCTGAGCAACGGCATCACCCAGCAGACTCCTGGGCCCCCGGGCATAGCGATGAGCCGTAGAACACTGCACCGCCCATCGGGCGGCTCATCCATGCGGAGGCGTTTCGGGGCCGGGTAGGACTCGAACCCCGTAGCCAAGATCGGCGAAGAGCCTTCGCCTTGGAGCGTCCGCCTACTGCGGACGCTCTAAGCTCAGAGGAGGCCCGTCTCAAGCCCGTCGCCTCGCCGGTCGGAACCAGTTACATTGCCCACCAGCCTCCCAAAGCGAGCGATGCCTCAGACAACACCCGCCAAGATCGCCTTCATCGGATCGCATTCGGTGCGCAAGACCAACGCCGTTCACTCGTTTGCAGGAGCCGTCGGGCGCAGCGGCCGCAGCGTGGAGGTGGGACGCGAGGTCGTGCGCTTCAACCCTCTTGGTTTCAACGAGGGGGCGACGCCCGAGGCGCAGCTGTGGGTGTTGATGCAGCAGATCCAGCAAGAGCTGGAGTTGCGAAATCGGGCCGACGTCCTCGTCACCGACCGTGCCGTCGTGGACAACTTCGCCTACTTCCTCCGGGTCACCGGAGACGCAGACCCGTTCGACGTGGAGCCGCTGGTGCGCCGCTGGTCGCTGACCTACGACCTGTCGGTACGTCTGCTGCCCGACGTCGCCCTGGAGGCCGACGGCGTTCGCAGCACCAGCGACGCGTTCCGCGACGAGATCGAAACGATTCTCGACCGATTACTCCCGGAGTACGTCCCCGCAGAACGCCTGATCACGATCCGGGCGTCCGAGGTGACCGAGAGCTTCGACTGGGACGCCATCGTCGAACGCCTCGTCGGCTCGGCCGATCACCCGGCGCGGTACGTGCGTCTGACTCGCTGAGCCATGATCTCGGTCGACGACTTTCAGGCCGAAGCGAGGGCCTGGCTCGAAGCCAATGCACCTCGCCGGTCCGGCGACGACAACCCGGCAATCCTCTTCTCCGAGAAGGAGGACGAGACGGCGCTCGTGGCCGAGGCCCGAAGCTGGCAGGCCAAGATCTTCGATGCCGGGTTTGCCGGAATAACCTGGCCCGAAGCCTACGGCGGGCGCGAGCTCTCTCCGATCCATCACATCGTCTGGGTCCAGGAAGCGGCCAAGTACGACCTCCCGCTGGACATCTTCAACATCGGCATCGGGATGGGCGGGCCGACGATCGTCACCTGGGGTACCGAGGAGCAGAAGCAGCGCTGGCTGCGGCCGATGCTCGAGGGCAAGGAGATCTGGTGCCAGCTCTTCTCGGAGCCGAACGCCGGGAGCGATCTCGCCGGTGTGCAGACCCGAGCCGTGGCCGACGGCGATGAGTGGATCGTCACCGGACAAAAGGTGTGGACGAGCGGGGCCCATTACTCGAAGTGGGGCATGCTGCTCGCCCGCAGCGACCCCGCCGTCCCCAAGCACAAGGGCTTGTCGTACTTCATCATCGACATGGACCAGCCCGGGGTGGAGTCGCGTCCGCTGCGCCAGATGACCGGGGGGACGAACTTCAACGAGGTCTTCCTCGACGAGGCCAGGGTCTCCGCGGAGAACCTGGTGGGCGGGGTCGGCATGGGGTGGTCGGTGGCCCTCACCACACTCATGAACGAGCGGACCTCGATCGGTGCGTTGTCGGGCGCCGCCAGTTCGTCCGGAGAGGCGGCCCTGGCCAGATTGCGGGCCGAGATCGAGGCGGCTACCGGTGCAGACCCCGCCGACGACGGGGTGCTGCGGGAACGGTTGGTGGAGATCGCCATCCGCAGCAAGGTGCTCGCGGTCCACTCCGAGCGAATAATCGCCAAGCTCACCCAGGGCCAGATCCCCACGGCCGAGGGCTCCGTGGCCAAACTCATGATCACCGACTTGCTCCGCCGCGTCTCGTCCTTCGGAGTGGACGCCCAGGGGCCGCACGGCATGCTGGCCGCCGACGACGGCCTGGCCGACGGACAGTGGGTGGAAGCCCTCCTCGGATACCCGGGCATCAGGCTGGCGGGAGGCACCGACGAAATCATGCGACGCACCATCGGCGAGCAGGTACTCGGCCTCCCCCGGGAGCCACAGATCGGCAACGACATCCCGTTCGCCGACCTCCCCAAGAACGCCTGACCTGAGTTTGCTCCCCGTGAAGCCCGGGCTACCATTTTGCCCTCGGTGCCCTCAGGGGCACCCCACCTGCAGGTTCTCCCGCCCCCCTGGGAGGCCTGCACACCCACCAGGATCGGCCCGCGATCGGCAACGATCGCGGGCCGATCTGGGTTCACGACGGGTCAGGTCCTCGCTGCTTGAATCGGGCTCGTGAAACCCCGCCTACACCGCCCCCGCGAACTTGCGGTCGCCTTGCGCGATCTGGCGCGACGCCACCCCCGGGAGGCCGAGGAATACCTCGACGCACACGAAGCGGAGTGGAACGCCCTGGTCGAGGCCGATCCACACGACGCCGCCGACATTCTCGAGGCGATCGACGAGCAGGCAGCCGCCGATCTCATCTCGCACCTGGAGCCGGCCAGGGCCGCTGATCTGCTCGAGGAGATGAACAACGAAGCCGCCGCCGACGTGCTCGAGGAGATTCCGCCGCCCGAGGCGGCCGCCATGGTGGTCGAGCTCCCGCCGGACGAGGCCGCCGACATCGTCGGCAAGCTGGAGCCGGACGCCCGCACCGACATCTTCGAGGCCCTGGACGACGACGCCGTCGACGAGATCCTCGAGGTGCTCCGGTTCCCCGCAGACTCCGCCGGCGGCCTCATGTCGATGGAACCGGCAAGCCTTCCCAGCGGTATGACGGCCGGCGAGGCGATCGAGGCGCTGCGCCGCCTGCATGAGCACGTCGACGACCTTCACTACGTCTACGTCGTGGATGCGGCTGAGCGACTGATCGGCGTGATCTCGTTTCGGGAGCTGGTCTTCTCCCGGCCCGGCACCGGGCTCGACGAGGTGATGGTCCCCGCTCCGGTGGCGGTTCGGCCGGAGACCGACCGCGAGGACGTCGCCGAGCTCGTTCAACGCTACGGGTTCGTGGCAATGCCGGTGGTCGATCACCGCGGCCATCTGCTCGGGGTGGTGACGGTCGATGACGTCCTAGAGGCGGTGCAGCACGAGGCGACCGAGGACATCGCGGCCATGGTCGGCGCCGGGGTCGAAGAGACCATCTACACACCGTTCCTGAGATCGGTGCGGAGCCGGCTCCCGTGGAGCGCGGTGAACCTCGCAACGGCTTTCCTGGTGGCTTTCACCGTGAGCCGCTTCGAGCCGATCATCGACCAGTTCGCGGTCCTCGCCGCCTACATGCCGGTCGTTGCCTCTGTCGGGGGAAACAGCGGTGCGCAGAGCCAGGCCATCATCATCCGAGCGATGGCCGTGGAGGCGGTGCCGTCGCAGGCGACCCGCCGGCTCCTGGGACGGTCGGTCCTCATCGGGTTGACGAACGGGATCGTCATCGGCCTGCTCTCCGGAATCATCGCCGGGGGGTTCACCGGTGACGGGCGCATCGGGTTCGTCATCGGCCTCGCCACGCTCGTCAACCTGGTCATCGCCAACCTGGCGGGAAGCGGTATCCCGGTTCTGCTCGACAAGCTGGGTCAGGACCCGGCCCTTGCCTCGAACATTTTCATGACGATGATCACCGACCTGGTCGGGTTCGGGGGATTCCTGGCGATCGCGACGGGACTGCTTTGATCAGTTGTCCGTTGTCCGTTGTCCGATCGCCTCACGAACGCTTCGGACAACTCGACGCAGGCCGCAGCAGACCTCGGTGAACCCGACCTGGACACCGAATCCCGACACGCCTGGAACGGACAACTCGACCGCAATTAACTCACAAGCGGGGAGACGCGTCCGATCTCCATCGCCGAACGCCATCTGGATCGGCGAACTCGACGGGGGCGCAGACACCTTGCAGACAGGCGCGTCCCAACCTGACAGCGAGGCTCGGCCCGGAACGGGCTCGGAGCCGCTTCAGCGGCTCGCGAGCCACTCCTCGTACGTCACCGCCTCCATCCACTCGGTGAAGTGCACCGCGCGGTGGCGCTCCCTCACCGCTTCGAAGACCTCGGGATCGGGAGTCGACTCGAGTGCGGCCCGCAGCAGATCCAGCTGCGATTGCCAGCCCCGGCCTCCGAGAGCCTCGTCGACTCCGTTGCGCCAGTGGGGCAGCGCGCCCGGATCGTGTTCAAGCCAGTACCCCGCCAGCTTGCGAGCCGTGCGCACCGCCCGACGCAGGGCCTTGGCCTGCTCGCGATCGTGACCGACCATCTCCACGCCGTCCTCGAGCCACCCGGCAAGCATCGGCTCGGAGACATCGTCGGACTGTTCGATCGCTTGCCGGAACAAATCGTCGATCCGGTCTACCGCATCGAAGGCCCTCACACCGCGGCGGCAATCTCCGGCAGCAGGTCGGGATAGGAGGCGAGATGCGCGGCGCGGTCGGCCTTCAATCCCGCGATCAGGTCGGTGTACTCGGCCGTCCGCCCCTGCTGCTCGTAGAAAACGCGAGGACGCAGTACTGCGCTGTCCTCGACTCCGGGCACGGAAACGGCGACCTGGTAGCCGAAGTCGGGATCCTCTTCCCAGTCAATGCCACCGTGGGCGATGGCGGCGACGATCGCGGCCGAGATCGCTGGCGTGACCTTTGACGACCTGTCGTCACCCTCGAGCCCACCGACTCGGCCCGTGTTGAGGACGAACACCTCGAGGTCGGCCGAGTCGAGCAGCTCGCGAAGCCGGTTCGCCTGCCACTCGTGGCGATAGGCGAAGAACGGATTGGTGCCGGGCACGCGCAGAAACTTGCCCGCCTCCGTCTTTCCGCCGGCACTGGTCCCGGTGGTCTCGCCCAGCATGAAGTACGCCGCTGCCTGATCTGGCGTGAGCCGGGATACGGCCGGGATGATGTTGGCGTTGCGGTTGAGGATGAGCATGAAATCCGCCTGCTCGACTTCGGCGGGGTAGATCATGCCGGGGATGTCCTCGGCCGAGATGACCGCTCTGCTGTTCTCGGTGTGCGTCTTGTCGAAGAAGTCCAGCTTGCCGTCTGCGTCGATCGCCACGTTTTCCAGATAGGAACTCCGCTGGGTGGTGCCGTGCCAGACCGCCGGCTCTGATTCGGGCGTCAGCCCGTACACCTTGGCAAAGGTCCCCGCTTCCGTGCCGTAGACGCGACCGCCCAGAAAAAGCGAGACGAAATCGTCCTGTACCGGGGCGCCGCCGCCGGTACGAGAAAAGGTGGTAGTCGTCTTCCCGGTCCCGGAGAGACCCACGACCAGCCCCACTCGCCGCTTCTCCCCTTCACCCACGACCTTGAGGCCGCTGTGCATCGCCAGTCCCCCGCGGCGATACATCATCGCGTCCCACATCCGCAATCCACCCATCTTGGATTCGCCGAAGTAGTCCGAGTTGAGCACCCGGGTGACCCCGGCGTCGAGGTCGACGGCGATGATCCTGTCGTCCGGATACCCCGGAGCGGCGAGCGACGGCGTGTAGATGACGGTGAACTCGGGCTCGGCGACGTCGTCGGCCGGGAAGAAGAGCAGCCGTTGCTTGGCCATGATGTTGGCGTTCTCCCTCTCGATGAGCAGCCGGGTGCGAACCCGGGCATCGGGGTGATCGCCTATGTACCCGTCGAGCACGATGACGTCGACATTTGTGAGGTGCTCGTCCTGGGCGCCGGACAATGCCTCGTACGCCTCGCGGGTGATGGTCGGATCGGTGTGGCGGGAGCTGTCATCAGAAACGATGAACGTCGACTGCTTGGACCGGGCAGTGACCTGCGTGGTCACGTTGAGGTTGCCGTACTCGGTCTCTCGCACTGTCGGCTGCGCAGCAGTCATCTCGCGCAGCTCGTCGGGACCAGGGTTGTGGACGGCGGATCGCGCTCTGATCTCCATGACTTCCTTGGTCGTTGGGGACGATCATTCTAGGAAACGGGGTTGCGGTCTCCGGTCTCGCTGGCGACGATCGCACGGAGCGCGGCGGAGAGCGCCTCGCCGAAGCCCCCCGCGGCCACCTCGTGCTCCCCAATTCGACCGATCGCCATCACTTCCCTCAGCGTGGAGAGGGCGAACACCTCGTCGGCCTCCAGGACTCGCTCCAGTGGGAAGAAGCCCTGCTTGACGGCGACGCCGAGCCCGGCGGCGGCCTCGAGCAGTACGTCGCGGGTCACAGATGCCATGATCCCGAGTTCCAGAGTCGGGGTCTCCAGCCGACCCTGCGACATCCAGGCGATCGTGAAGGTGGGGCCCTCCAGGACGATCGATTCCCCGGTGAGCAGCAGCGCATCGTCGAACCCGGCGCGCTGCGCCTTGTCGGTCGATGCCATGTTCGGCGCGTATGACGTCCACTTGACTCCGGGGAAGCCTCCGACCTCGGTGGCAGGGTGCCACGGCGCCTGCATCGGCAGAAGGGCAAGCCGGTCGGGCAAGTCGTGGAGAGGCTCCCAGAGGACGATTGATCGCGAAGCGGCGTGTGCCAGCGGATCACGGCCGCCTCCGGTGATGACGACACGAACATGGCAGTCGTCGCCTGCGGCAGCGCAGTCGGCTACCCACGATTCCAGGTCGGAGCGAGCGGGAAGGTCGATGGCGAGCGCCGCCGCACTGCGCTCCAGCCGGTCGAGGTGCTGGGCCACCCGGAAGGGCCGCCCGCCGTAGGAGCGGATCACCTCGAAGACACCAAAGCCCCGTTGCAGGCCCCAGTCGAAAACCGAGACCGACGCCTCGGAGTCGGAGACCCGGGCACCGTCCAGGATGACTCGCATCGGGCGGGAGCCTAGCCCTGGGCGCAGTGGCTTTAGTTTCCATGGCTCTTCGCAGTGTGGCTGCGGTCTCGGCTACGGCGTTCGGGTCCTGCCCGGCCCCGAAGCGCCTCCGCACGGGCGAGCCGCCCTACGGGCGGCGCAGTGTTCTACGTTCGGGTCCTACCCGGCCCCGAAGCGCCTCCGCATGGACGAGCCGCCCTACGGGCGGCGCTGTGTTCTACGGCTCATCGCGGTGCGACCTGGGTCCCTTCCCAGGTCGCCGAGTCCGCGCCTATCGGCGCGCCCTCTTAGCCTCATGGCCATGGAACGCGTGCCGCCCGCCGATCCCGCAGATCTCGAGGCGTTGCGCGCCGCACAGTGGATCGTCGGCGACACGGTTGCAGCCGGCGATCTGTTCGATCGGGTCCGCACCGGGCCCGATCCCGAAGGCGCCATGCACCGCCTCGGCGAGGTCGCCCGGCGAAGCCCGGACCTGGTGCGCGATGCACTCGAGGATGCCGTGTTGGGCAAGAGGCTCGTCTCGCTGATGGGAGGCAGCCGGGCGCTCGCGGCGACGCTGGCGACGGCCGAGGACGCCCGTCGGGTTCTGCTCGGACCGCCGATGCTTCAAGACGCCTTGCCCGAAGACCTGGGCCGCCTCGTACCGCAGGCTCTGGCGGCAATAGCGGCCGAGGATCTCGCCGATGAAATCGACATGCCCGAGGCCGGGCTCCGAATCGCCAACCTGGCCGACGCAGCCGCCCGGGTGGCTGCGAGCACCTTCGGCGACCTCGCCATCGCGGTCGTGGCGATGGGCAAGTGGGGCGGCGGTGAGCTCAACTATGCATCGGACATCGACGTTCTGTTCGTCCACGAAGGCTCCGAGGACGAGGCGTCGGCCGCCGCATCCCGCTTCATCGAGCTGCTGACGCGGCGGGCCGACTCCCGAGCCCCCTTCCGGGTCGATACCGACCTCCGTCCGGAGGGTTCGGCCGGGCCGCTGACCCGGTCACTCGAGTCATACCGGGCCTACTGGGAGCGGTGGGCCGACACCTGGGAGTTCCAGGCGCTCCTCAAAGCGCGCTTCGTGGCCGGCGATCCGGCCCTCGGAGCCCGCTTCCTGGAGGTGGCAGAGGAGTACGTGTTCCCGCAGCGGCTCGGCGCCGACGCCGTCAGGTCGGTCCGGGCCATGAAGGCGCGCGCCGAGGGGCTGCTCGATCCCTCCATCACCGAACTCAAACGCGGAGTCGGCGGAATTCGCGACGTCGAGTTTGCGGTGCAGCTGCTGCAGCTGGTTCACGGCAGGGCCGACCCCTCACTCCGCACCCCGAACACCCTGGAGGCACTGAAGGCCCTTGCCGACGGCGGATACGTGCTCGAAGACGACGCCGACGAGCTGGCCGCGGCCTATCGGTGGCTGCGCGACGCCGAGCATCGCATCCAGCTGTTCGACCTTCGTCAGACGCACTCGCTGCCGACACAGCCGGCAGACCGCGAGAGAGTGGCCCGGGCCATGGGGTACCGGGACGACCCGAACACCCCGGCGCTGGAGAGATTCGAGTCGGATCTCGCAGAGCGACGGTCGGCGGTTCGATCGATCCACGAGCGGCTCTTCCACCGCCCGGTGCTCGAGGCGCTCGCCGACAGCCGGGCCGCCTCGATGACTCCCGAAGCCGCAATCCAGCGGCTCGAGGCATTCGGCTTTCTCGACACCGACGGGACCCGGCGCGCCGTCGCCGAACTCACCAGCGGCCTGTCGCGCCGCAGCGCTCTGATGCGCCACATGCTTCCGGTGGTCATGGAGTGGCTGTCCACCGCTCCCGACCCCGACCTCGGGCTCGCCCAGTTGCGGCTGCTGCTGGGGACGACCGACGACACCGCAGCGATCGTCGCAACTCTTCGAGACGATCCGGCCGCGGCGGAACGGCTATGCCTGGTTCTCGGCACGTCGAGCCTGGTCGGACGCCTCATCGACCGCCTTCCTCCCCTGGTACCGACCCTGGGTGACGACGCCGCGCTGGCGTCGTGGCCGGCTTCCGACGACCTCGTCGCCGAAGCCGGGCACCGCGTTTCCGTCCACGACGACCCGACCGCCGCCGTCCGACGCTTCCACGCCGAACACCTCCTGCGGATCGCGGTCGCCGACATCGCCGGGCTGATCGACGAGGCCGAGGTGGGCCGACGCCTCTCCCAGCTGAGCGACGCAACCGTCGCCGCCGCGGTCTCGGCGGCGGTGGCAGAGACGGGAGAGGCGCACGGGCTGTGCGTCGTGGCGCTGGGCAAGTGGGGCGGCGGCGAACTCACGTACGCAAGCGACCTCGATGCGGTCGTCGTCGTCGACGAGCCCGAATGCCACCGACCGCGCCTCCCGGATCATCGAACGAGTCATCGCCACCCTCGGCGGGCCGATCACCGGCCTCCCCTCGCTCGAACTCGATCTCGATCTGCGACCCGAGGGCCGCAAGGGAGCCCTGGTGCGGAGCGCATCCGCCTATGAGGCGTACTGGGAGCAATGGGTGGAGACGTGGGAGCTGCAGGCTCTGCTCCGGGCCCGCCCGGCCGTCGGCGACATCGATCGAGGGACGGAGTTCGTCGAAAAGGCGGCGCGGCACGTCTTCGCAGACATCCCAGATCGCGACCAGGACATTCGGGCGATGAAGGCCAGGGTGGAGCGGGAGCGAATCCCGCTCGGAGAGGATCCCGACTTTCACCTCAAGCTCGGCAAGGGGAGCCTTGCCGACGTCGAGTGGACGGTCCAGCTGCTGCAAATGCGCCGCGGCCGGGACCGGCCGGCGGTGCGTGGTCCGTCGACCCTCAGGGCGATCGAGGCGCTGGCGAGGGAGGGGATCCTCCCGGCCGGCGAGGCGAGGATGCTCGAAGAGGCGTACCGCTTCTGCGCACGGGTGCGCAATCGCCAGTTCCTGAGGTCGGAGCGCAGTTTCGACTCGCTTCCGAGCGATCCGGCCGAGGCCACGCGTCTCGCCCGATCACTGGGGTACGACTCCTCCCCCCGAAGCGCGTTGCGTGAGGACTATCGGCGCCTGACCCGCCGCGCCCGTCGCGTGGTCGAGCGCCGTTTCTACGGGATCGACCCGGGGAGCCGCTAGGAGGGCGCGCCGACAGGCGCGGACTCGGCGGCCTGGGGCTGGGGCCCCCGGGCCGTAGTACACGGCGCCGCCCGCAGGGCGGCACCACCATGCGGAGGCGTTCGAGGCCGAGTAGGACTCGAACACCGGAGCTAAAACCAGCGATGAGCCGTAAGGCGAAGAGCCATGAGATTCGCAGTGCGTCTGCCTATTGGCAGACGCACTAGACAGGCCTGCCGAGTACAGCCGCCAGCGCCCGAATCTCGTCCATCAGCGCACCGAACTCATCGGGAAGGAGGGCCTGGGATCCGTCCACCAGCGCAGTCTCCGGCGAGGGATGCACATCGACCATCACTCCGTCGGCGCCGGCGGCGATTCCGGCGCGCGCCAGTGGGGCCACCAGGCCCCGACGTCCCGCCGAGTGCGAGGGGTCGATGAGGATCGGCAGATGGGACAGGTCTTTGACGACCGGGACCGCCGAGATATCGAGCGTGTTGCGGGTCTGGGTCTCGAACGTCCTGATGCCCCTCTCGCACAGGATGACGGAGTGGTTGCCCTCCTTGTACACGTACTCGGCTGCGTTGAGCCACTCCTCGATGGTGGCGGTGAACCCCCGCTTGAGCATCACCGGCTTTGGCTGGCGCCCCACCTCGGCGAGCAGAGGAAAATTCGCCATGTTCCTCGTTCCGATCCTGACCAGATCGGCGTAGTCGGACACAAGCTCGATGTCCCGCGGGTCGAGCACCTCGGCGACGAAAGGTAGCCCGAATTCGGTCCGCGCCTCGGCCAGCAGCTCCAGGCCCTTCTCTCCGAGGCCCTGGAAGGAGTACGGCGAGGTGCGAGGCTTGAAGGCGTCGCCGCGCAGGATGGTCGCCCCGGCCTGCTGCACTGCATCGACCGCGGCGAAGAGCTGGTCACGGCTCTCGACGGCGCATGGACCGGCGATGATCGCCACCGCTTCTCCACCCACCGCCACGCCGCCGACGTCCACGACCGTGTCGGAGGTCTGAAAATCCCGGCTGACGAACTTGTACGGCTTGAGCACCGGCACGGCGCGCTCGACACCGGGAAAGGCCTCCCAGGGAAGCTGCTGGATGGCGGAGCGGTCTCCGACCGCTCCGATCACCGTCCGCAGCTGGCCCTCCGAGACGTGGGCCTCGGCCCCGATGTCGCGCAGCCGCTCGACGACGTGGGCAACGTCGTCACGAGATGCGTCGCGCTGCATCACGATGATGGTCGAGTCGTCACCGACACGGGCCGACAGCGTGGCTCCCTTCGTTGTAGGGCGACGATAGCGGTGCCCCGAATGCTTGCTCCCAATGCTTGCTTTTGCTAACGCTTGCATTTGCAAGCACTTTCCGATACAATAGCAAGCACGATGAAGCACAGAGTGTCGGAGGTCGGATCGTTCATTCGCCAACAGCGCGAGCGCAGCGCGATCTCGTTGCGCAAGTTGGCCGAGCGGGCGGGGATCTCCAATCCCTATCTGTCTCAGATCGAACGGGGGCTGCGCAAGCCCTCGGCCGAAATCCTCAAGTCGATCGCCCGGGCTCTCTCGATCTCGGCGGAGACGCTCTACGAGCGGGCAGGCCTGCTCGAGGGACGGGAGACGGCCGACATCGAGACCGCAATCCGCTCCGACACCACGCTGAACGACAGACAGAAGCAGGCCCTGACCGAGATCTATCGATCGTTCGCGTCCGGGATGGAGAGCGAGGAGACGAAATGAAGACTGCCGCCGATATTCGCGACGCCGCCAAGGAGCGTGCCGAGGACTTCACGGAGACCGGCAAAAAGGCCGCGTACGCGGTGATGGGAGCGCCTGTCGTGACCGGCAAGCGCATCGCCGACTACGCCGGCAAGGTCGGCAAGACCCTGCAGAAGGAGTTCGACGCCTGGGTCGCCGAGGGTGAGCGGCTCTCCGGCGAGGTGCGCGAGGGCAAGGTGGTGACCGAGATCAAGGAGCGGGTCGATTTCGAGCAGCTGCAGGACCGGGTCGAGAAGCTCAAGGACCAGCTCGAGGAAGTCCTGAGCAACTGGCGCGAGTCCTTCAAGCCGGGTGGGGACGCCAACGGCGAGAAGCCCCAGGCCGGGAAGACCGCCACGGCCAAGAAACCTGCCGCCAAGAAAAAGACCACGGCCAAGGCCACGGCCAAGAAACCTGCCGCCAAGAAGAAGGCCACGGCCAAGAGCTGACCCGACCGCTCCACTGAGAAGGGGCCCCGGCAGGGGCCCCTTTCGCCGCTGAGGTCAGTACTTGACGACGGGTGACAGCTTCTTGGCGTGGGCGATCCAGCGCCTGACCATCGCCTCGGTGGGGAGCCGGCGCACCAGGGGCCTCTTCCGATTTGTTTCCACCATCTTCTCCGTCAGGTTCGCCGCATTGCGAGTGCGGAGCTCCTTCACGGTGTCCACGCCGGCGGCTTCGAGGAGATCGCTGTACTCCTCGCCTATTCCCTTCACCCTGAAGAGGTCGGCCCGGTTGACCCAGGCCAGGATCTGATGACTGCTGAATCCGGTGGCTTCCAGAAGTTGCTTGCGGCCTGCCCGGGTGGCTCCTCGCTTGAGCAAGGCCTCGGTGGTCCTGATCCTCGCCTTGCGCAGCTTGGTGGCGTACTTGACGCCGATTCCTTCGATTGCATCGATGGAGGCCATCCCGATCCTTTCCCGTCTGCGATGCCGGCTCTCGACCCCGGCTGGGGTCCGACTGGCGAGCCTAACGACTCGGCGAGACGCCGTCGTCGCCGCCGCGCCTTCCACTTGCCCTGAGGTCGGCGACGTCTTCGGGAGTGTCGACGTCCTGAGGGGGGAGTTCGGAGAAGCGGATCTCCTCCACCCACTCGGGATGCGTGCGCAACAGGGCTGAAGCACCTGTGTCGCCCGCGAGAGTCATGAGCCGGGGCCACAGCGAACGATCGAAGAGGACCGGGTTGCCCCACTGGTACCGATACACCGGCACGATCGCCCGGTGGTCTCCCCGGATCGCCGCCTCCAGTAGCGCTTCCGGAACCTGCGGCGGTATGTGCGGTTGGTCACCGAGCACTACGAAGGTGCGCTCCAGTCGGGGGCGCCGTGTCAGTATGTCGAATCCAACCCTCAGCGAGGAGGCCAAGCCTTCCTCCCAGCCGTCGTTGACAGCGACAACCGCATCCCCGAAATCGATTCGATCGAGGATGGCGTCGGCGTTGGCACCGAGCACGACGACTACGAGCTCGACCGGCCAGCCGGCGACCACGCCCACGACCCGATCCAGCAGCGGGCGACCGCCCAGATCCACGAGTTGCTTCGGTGAGCCGAGCCGACGCGACGAGCCGGCTGCCAGCACCAGTGCCGCGTTTCCGTCCACGAAGGGACGATAGCCCCGCCGAATCGACCCCAACCCCGCTCGTCCGATGCGAGACCACCGACCGGCGACCACGGCGCAACGCCCGGGGCGTAGTCTGGGCGAGTCGCACTCACTGGTGTGCGGCGTGGCAGTGTTCTGCTCCGAATCTGACAGGAGTCCGAGTGATCGTCGGCGTCCCCAAGGAGATCAAGACCGAGGAGTACCGGGTGGCGATGACCCCCGTCGGGGTCCGCGAGTTGGTCGCTCACGGGCACCGGGTGCTGGTCGAGAAAAACGCCGGAGCCGGATCGTTCATCGAGGACGAGGCCTACGCCGCCGTGGGAGGCGAGATCGTCCCCACCGCGGCCGACGTCTTCGGCGGAGCGGAAATGATCGTCAAGGTCAAGGAGCCGCAGCCCGCGGAGATCGAGATGCTCGAGGAGCGGCATCTGCTGTTCACCTACCTGCATCTGGCGGCATATCCCGAAGAGGCGAAGGGCCTGCTGGATTCGGGTGCGACGGCCATCGCCTACGAGACGGTGGAGACGCCGGACGGAACCCTTCCTCTGCTGGCACCGATGAGCGAGATCGCCGGGCGGATGGCGGCACAGGCCGGAGCCCACTACCTGGAGAAACCCAAGGGCGGAAGAGGAGTGCTGCTCAGTGGGGTGCCCGGGGTGTCGCCCGGCAAGGTGACCGTGCTCGGAGCCGGGATGGCCGGGCGCAACGCGGCCATGATCGCGGCCGGCATGGGCGCCGACGTCACGGTCCTGGACATCAACGTGAGCCCGCTGCGCCATCTCGACGAATTGCAGTGGCGCAACGTGAAGACACTCATGTCGTCGAAGTTCGCCATCGAACAGCTGGTCGGCGACTCCGACGTGGTGGTGGGAGCAGTCCTCATCCCAGGAGCGCGCGCCCCCGTGGTCGTGGACGAGGACCTCGTCAGGACGATGCGCCCCGGCAGCGTCCTGGTGGACATCTCGATCGACCAGGGAGGCTGCATCGCCACCGCCCGGGAGACGACCCACAGCGATCCGGTCTACGAGATGCACGGGGTGGTCCATTACGCGGTGGGCAACATCCCGGGAGCCGTGCCGCACACGGCCACGTACGCGCTGACCAATGCGACCCTGCCCTACGTCGTGGCCCTGGCCGACGGAGTGGCGGATGCTGTCACCCGTCGACCTGAGCTGCTCGGCGGGGTCAACGTCGCCGGTGGAGCGGTGGCGAACAAGGCCGTGTCCGAGTTCCTCGATGTCGAGTGCGTGGACGCCCGCACCGCGCTGGGGGTATAGGAGCCCGCTGAGCAATACATGTCACTCATCTCGACGACCAGATCATTCGCCACTCGCGGTGTCCTCGGCTCCGCCATTCCTGCACGAGGAGTGGCGAAACCGAGATTCGTGCGAGTGGCGCGCCTGGCCCGGTTTGGCTGCGTATTTGGCTACGTATTTGGCTGCGGCGTTCGGGTCCTATCCGGCCCCGAGGCGCCTCCGCATGGATGTGCCGCCTCTGGCGGCGCTGTGTTCTACGTTCGGGTCCTATTCGGCCCCGAGGCGCCTCCGCATGGATGTGCCGCCTCTGGCGGCACTGTGTTCTACGTTCGGGTCCTATTCGGCCCCGAGGCGCCTCCGCATGGAAGAGCCGCCCCTGCGGGCGGCACTGTGTTCCACGATCTGAGCAACGGCATTACTCAGCAGACTCCTAGAGCAACTCGCTGAGGACGGCGACGGCGGCATCCTGCAGGTATCCGAGCCAGGCCAGCAGGGCCATCTCCGGATTCGATTCGTCGATGTCGACCTCCCACCCGTCGTCCTCGATCCCGAGGCGAGCCGCCAAGACGAGCCGCGCCTCCCCGACGACGCGCATGAACGACTCGAGGTCCTCGGTGGGAACCGGCGTGCCCTCCAGGACCCGGGCAAACCCGTCACCGTCGGCGGTCCGCAACTCGGCCAACTGCCCGCTGACCAGGCTGCGGTACCTGGCTTCGGCCTCGGGATCGTCCGAATGGGCCGTGTAATCGAGACGCCCGCCGGCATCGCCCCCGATCTCCAGCAGCGTCGGCACGCTCTGCAGCACGCCCTGGTCACCCGGGTCGAGATGCAGGGTGACCCGGCCACCGGTCACGATGAAAGGCGGCGTCACACCTGCTCCAGCGTCGCCCACAGCCCGTGATGGTGAAGCCTGTGACAGTCCAGTTCCGCCTTCTCCAACGGGCCGCTCGACACGATCGCCCTTCCCTCGTGGTGGACCTGAAGCATCAGCCGGGTCGCCTTCTCCTTGGAGTGACCGAACAGCCTGCGCAACACCCAGACCACGTACGACATCAGGTTCACCGGATCGTTCCACACGACGACTTGCCACGACCTGGCCGTCTCTTGCTCCTCGTCGGTGTCGGGAAGATCCACCCGATCAGGGGCAATGGTCACCGGCTGCCGCGGCGGAACTGAAGCGATGAAGTGAGACGCTGGGCGTTGAGCCAATCCTCGAAGTCGCCACGAGCCACGCGCCACTCCCGCCCCATCTTCACTGCGGGCAGTTCGCCGGCCCGCAGTACCCGGGTTACGACGTACGGTGAGACGTCCATGTACTCACAGATGTCGGCGACCGACAGCCAGTCCTTCGCCAGCTCGACCGTGATGCGCTCCACAGCGCGAGCGTACCGGTCCGCGAAGCGACGGGGAAGGGCGATCAGAGGGTGGGGAAACCTGCGGCGGGAGTGAGGGCCGCAGAGCAAGCGACGACAAGCAGCCCGAGCCGCTCCCGGGGGTGCTTGTCCTCGAGGTCCAGCGCCGCACCGAGTGTCATCCTGATCGCCCGATAGAGGCCGTCGTGCGGTGACGCCGGGGTCTCGGTAGCGCGCATCGCCAACTCGACCGGTTGCAGGGAGGAGGCTCGGGCCAGGGTCGTGGCGATTGCGCCGAAGAGGTTGGCGGCGACCCTGGACAGGCCGGGATCGGCGAACACGGGTGCACCCAGGCCGATCGATTCGGACCGATCGCCGGCGAGAACCCGCTGCAGATTCCCCCCGAACACCGCCCTGAGGGCCGGACCGCTGAGCCCGGCCTGGACCGCGGCCCGCAGCGTGATCGTTGACGTCATCAAAGGCGATCCGTAGGGCGTGTCGGAGGCGTAGAGGATTTGGGCGGCATCGACCCACGAGAACAGAGCGGCGAGGTCGGCCGGGTTCCACCAGGCGGTGTCGAAGAGCAGTCCGGGTCGGCTCCCACTCTCGGACGCCAGCGCGGCAAGATCGCTGATCCCGCAGTGGGCGAGGATGATTTGAAGGCCGGGGTTGGCGTCGAGCAGCCGCACCGGAGCCTCGCCCAGCGGGTCCATCCCCCGCCCGGCGTGGACCAGGATCGGGACCCGGCGGACGGCGGCGATGGCCGCGATATCGCCTACACCGGGGTGATCCAGCCGGAACCCCTCACTACGGGGGTGGAGCTTGATGCCCCTATGTCCGGCTGCGATCGAACGCTTTACCTCGTCGACCGCTCCCTTGGAGGTCGGATCGACCCGAAGGAATGGAACGAGGCGGCCGTTCGATTCGGCCGCCTCGGTGAGGATCCGGTCGTTGTGGATCCGGTAGCCGAGGGGATCGGCACTCGTGCACACGACTCCCCCGGCGTGCCCGGCCGCACCGAGCGCCGCCAACAGGGCGGCGGATGTGTTGGTGAAGCCGTCCGGGTCGGTGTCGCCGGTATGGGTGTGGGCATCCCAAACGGCGGTCGAGGGAGGCAGCTGCGCCGCCGCCTCCTCGTGCCAGCGGGCGAGGATGGGATGGTCCACGGTCGCCTGAGGTTACCGGCGGCGGGATGACGCCAGGCTCAGGAGCCTTCGAGCGCCTCGAAAAAAGAGCGGGTCCTGGCCGGGATGATCCTCTCCACCGAGCCGTCGCGGAACCGCAGCACCGCACCGACCCGCTTGAACCCGCTGCCCTGCATCGTCTCGGTTTCGATCTCCGCGATGTCACCCAACTCCGATTCGAAGTGGAGACGATCCACCGATGCCACCACGAGACCGGCGCTGAGGTCGAGGATGAAGAGCCGTCCGCCGGTCACGACGAGGCCGATGCTCAGGCACCTGCCTTCGTGCTCGGCCCGGGCACGACGCTGGTCGAGCCATGTCGCCAGGCCCACGCCCGCCCCGGCGCCCAGCACTCCGCCCACCCAGGCCGGAATTCCCGAGGCCGCCGACACGGCGAACCCGCCGAGGGCCAAGGGGAAGGTGGCAAGGAGGGCCGCGGACCGGCTGAGCGGCCGGAACCCCGCCATGGCCACCCGGATCTCCTCCCCAGGACGCAAGCGGGGCTCGATGTAGGCGCGGATGCGCTTGCTGAGCACGGTCGAATTCCTACCAGGTCCTGCTCAAGACCGGGTGACTAGTGCCGATGGACTAGTCATATGTACGAAAAGCCCGATCGCCACCGGACGCTGGTGCGGTTCCGCATGGTCCGCAGGTTCCCCCGCGCCGTCCCGATCGGCTTCGGCGCCCTCTTCCTCGGCGGGATCGCCGCTCTCGACTGGGCCACGGGCCCGGCCGTGTCGGTGACACCGCTCTTTGCGTTGGCAGTGATGGGGGTCACCTGGTTGGGAAACCGGCGCCACGGGATGCTCGTATCCGGCCTGGCCTCTGCCCAGAGCCTGGCCGCTCACGTCCTCGTTTCCGGCGGTCTCGCCGTCTCCGCGCTTTGGAACGCGGCCACCAGCCTCGGAGTGCTGATGCTGATCACCGCTCTCGTGGATGCCCTGCGGGGGGCCCTCATAGAACAGCGCGACCGGGCGATGATCGATCCGCTCACCGGGGCAATGAACCGCCGCGCCTTCCATCTGGTCGCTGAACGGGAACGCATACGAGCGGGACGAACCGGAAGTGCGGTGACCCTGGCCTACTTCGACCTCGACGACTTCAAGGACGTCAACGACCGGTTCGGCCACGAGGCCGGCGACCGCCTGCTGCGCGTGTTTGCCGCCGTGGTACGCGCCGAGACCCGGGGCTCGGACGTGCTGTGCCGCATCGGCGGCGACGAATTCGTCCTGATGCTTCCCGACACCGACGCCCGTGCGGCGGTCGTCGTCGTGGACCGGGTTCGCAACCTGCTCGCCCAATGCTGCGAGTCGGAGGTGCCGTCGGTCACTGTTTCGGTCGGTATCAGCACATACCGGTTCCCCCCTTCGACCGTGGACGCCATGCTCGCCGGCGCCGACCAGCTCATGTATCAGGCCAAGGCCGCCGGCGGTGACACCGTCGTCGGTTCCGTGATCGCCGGCCCATGGACCCACTGGTCCGATCAGGTTGCCGAGACCGAAGACGCCCTCGAGTGGGTATAGAGGGCGCGCCGATAGGCGCGAACTCGGCGGCCTGGGATGAGAGCCCGCTGAGCGATGCATGTCACTCATCTCGACGGCCATGCATCGCCACTCGCGGTGTCCTCGGCTCCGCCATTCCTCCACGAGGAGTGACGAACCCGAGATCCTGGCGACTGGCGCGCCTGGCCGCCGATCTGAGCAACGGCATCACCCAGCAGACTCCTGGGCCCCCGGGCACAGCGATGAGCCGTAGAACACAGCGCCGCCCGCAGGGCGGCTCATCCATGCGGAGGCGCTTCGGGGCCGGATAGGACCCGAACGCCGCAGCCAGAGAGCGAAGAGCCATGAGAATCGCTGAGGCGGTTCCCGTTAGCCTGGGGGCATGAACGACGAGATTCGGACGATCGACCGCGACGAGCTGAAGACCAAGCTCGACCGCGGCGACGACTTCAAGCTCATCATGACCCTCCACGACTGGGCGTTTCGTGCCCAACACATCCCCGGGTCGATTCACTACCACACCGTGGAGGCGGCCCTGGAGGCGCTCACGGACAAGGATGAGGAGATCGTCGTCTACTGCTCCGACGTGGCGTGCGTCGCCAGCCGACTCGCCTATCGGGGTCTGGTGGAGGAGGGCTTCACCAATGTTCGCCGCTACTCCGGCGGTCTCTCCGACTGGGGCGAGGCGGGCTACCCCTTCGAGAGCGGCGAAATCTAAACCGCGAAAAGCTTCTGATCGTCAAGGGGTTTGGCGCGGGCGCGGCAGCTGGTAGGTAAACCCTATCGCCGCGGCCGTGCGGCGCTTCCCTGCAGGAAGGCAGAAGGGGACCCGTGGACTCTTTGGCTCATCCCGATCTGGTGGCCCTGGGACGAGTCCTGCGGGAGCGCATGGACAGGACGCTCGACGCCGAGATGGCGGCGGCGCGAGCAGCTGCCAGGCGCCGCCTGTCACTGCGGGATCACCTCCTGGCTGCGGAGGATGGGTCGAGGACCGTCACGATCGAAACGGTCGATGGAGCCATCCATGCCGGGATGCTCGAGGCGGTGGGAACCGACCACGTCGAACTGGTGCTCTCAGGGCGGTCCCGGATCGTGGCCATCCGGCACATCACGAGCATCGAGGACCGCGATTGAGGCGCACTTTCTCTGTCGATATGCGCCTCATCGCCGCGGCCGCTCTCGCCGGCATCGCTGCCCTCATCGTTCTCGGGGTGACCGCGCCGCCGGAGCGGGTACCGGTGCTGATCGCAGGGTCGCCCCTTGCCGAGGGCGTTCGCCTGTCTGAGCTCGATACGACGTCAAGGCGCGTCGAGGATCCCACCGGGCTGATTTCTGAGTCGGCCGCGGCCGAGTTCAGCGAATACGTATTGTCCGTGCCCCTGTCCCCGGGCGAACCCATCCTCGAATCGCTGCTGCTCGTTCCCCACGAGAAGAATCGCGTCGACATCCTCGGACTCGACCTCGAGGCTCCGGCCGCCGTACAAGGCAGGCTGAGCCCGGGCGACCGCGTCGATGTGTATGCAGCGGACCCGGAGGTCCGACTCATCGCCGAATCCGTGTCCGTCGTCGCAGTCGAACGCGATGCCGAGGCGATCGGCGCCGGCGACATCCACCTCCTGCTCGCAGTGGAGGGCGATATGGCCGGCCGGCTGATCGCCGCCTCCGGTACAGACTCGATCCATCTCGTTCGGAGGGGCTCGTGATGCTGAGAGTCGCCACGGTGCTCTCGGCTCGAGAATGGGAGGCCCGGCTGGTCGCAGCGGCGCGGGACTCAGCGGCGGTGAAACTGGTGCTGCGGGCCTACCTGCCGGAAGAGGTGAGCAAGCGAGCCGATGGAATCGACATCGTCGTCGCCGGTTCGGAGACTCCGTGGGTCACACCGGCGCGAGTGGCTGAATGGCAGCGTCTCGGGATCCGGGTCGTCGGGATTCATCCTCGCGCCGATCGCCCGGCGGCCGAGCGGCTGGAGGCAGGGGGCGCCGACCTGGTGCTCATCGACGATCTCGATCCCGAACAGCTTTTTCGGGAGATTCGCCTGCTCGAACCCAAGCCGGGCATCAGGCCGGAGCGGTCTGGACACCTGGTCGTCGTGACCGGCAGTCGCGGGAGCCCGGGCCGGACCGAGGTCGCCACCGCACTCGCCTGGCTGCACTCAGCAACCTCGGGAACGGTGCTGCTCGACGCCGATCTCGCCGCACCAGCCGTCGCCGTTCGCCTTGGCCTACCACCCCGCCCCGACGTGGCCGACTGTGTTGACGCCGCTCTCGACGGCAAGTCATCCGACGCCATCAAGCTTCGGTCGATCGGTCGGCTCACCGTCATCCCCGGTGCCTTGCGCTCCTCCGCCGGCGGCACCCGAGCCGATGCCGTCGTCGATGTGGCCCAGGCCCTCGCACGCGATCGGACCGTGGTCGTGGATGCAGGTCCGTGGCGGGAGGCGAGCGCATTCATCGAGTCGGCCGACTCGATCGTCTTTATAGCCGAGGCAAGCCCTGTCGGCATCGTCAGGGCTTCTCAGATGGCCGAGTCCTGGAGAGGCCCCCAACCCACTCTGGTGCTCAACAAGGTGCCCCGGAGCCGGGAGGACGAGATGGTTCGTGCGATCCGGCGGTGGTCCGGCCTTGATCCTGTGGCAACCATCCCTCGGCGCAGGGCCGTGGCGCAGGCTGCCGTCGCCGGACGGCCGCCACATCGGTCCCTGCTTCGAGCAACGCACCGGCTCGTCGACCTCGCGACATGACGACCGACCGCCTCGGCCACCTGGGACCTCTCCTCGCCGACGAGGAGGTCGAAGAGATCATCGTCATCGGCGGACGTCGCACGTTCGTCGTGCGTGCCGGTACGAAGGAACTGCTGCCCGAGGTGGCCGATCGAGCTGGTGTCCGCCGACTGGCCGAGCAGCTGCTGGCGGGCACCGGCCGGCGCCTCGATCTGGCTTCACCCATCGTCTCGGCGCAACTCGCAGACGGGAGCCGGGTCCACATCACCGGTCCGCCGGTCACCCACCCCGACAATCTCAACATCCAGATTCGAAGATTCGTCGTCATGGGAGGAGGACTCGAGCAGCTCGTCGACCGCGGTTCACTCACTGAGGAGGCCGCCGACCTGTTGCGTCACTCGATCCAAGACGACGAGACGATCCTCGTGGCAGGTGCTCCCGGAGCAGGAAAGACCACGCTGGTCAATGCGCTTCTGGCCGAAGTCCCACCCGATCGCCGAGTCGTGACCTGTGAGGAGGTCTTCGAGATCCAGGCCGACCTACCGGATCTGACACAAATGCAGACCCGCGACCCCGGACTGGACGGCGGCGGCGCCATCACGCTCCGCGACCTCGTACGAGCCTCGCTGCGGCAACGACCCGACCGGATCGTCGTGGGTGAGGTGAGGGGTCCGGAGGCACTCGACCTTCTCCTGGCGCTGAACGCCGGCTGTGCCGGGCTCACGACGCTCCACGCCAACTCGGCCAAGGATGCAATCGAAAAACTCGTCGGCTACTGCGTGCTCGCCGGTGAGAACATCGTCGTCGAGTACGTGCGCGATGCGATCACCTCCGTGACCGATCTCATCGTGTTCCTGACCCGGTCCCCCGCCGGACGATACGTCGAAGAGATCGCCGCCATGGAACGCTCACCCGACGGCCTCCGCACGCTCTATCGGCGCCAGCACAAATCGAGAGCCGGGGCGACGTGCGGCTGATGCTCGCTGCCCTCGCCGCGGCCTCGACACTCCTCGCCCTCGGCCCTCCCCGTCGCGTATCGATACCCGCACCGCGCGGGAGCCTCCTGGCAACCGCCGGCGGCGGGATCTTGATGGCGCTGGTCCTGCATTTGCCTGTGATGTTTGCAGTAGCCGGTATCAGCGGAAGCGTTGCGATTCCGGAGCTGGCCCGCCGCCGGGCGAGGCGCCGCGCTGCCTCAGTGACCGCGCACCGCTGGCCGGACTTCCTGGCGTTTGTGCGCGGACGCATAGCAGCGGGTGAGCCGCTCCCCGACGCGGTCGGCGCCGCGGCGAGGTCACTCGGTCCGCCGTTCACCGAACTCGACCAGAAGTGGGGCGATTCTTTCTCGTCGAGACTCGAGGCCGTCAGAATCGCCTGGGCCGATCCCCTGGCCGATCGCGTGTTGACGACGCTGCGGGTGGCCGCGGTCACCGGAGGCTCCCATGTGGACTCGGTTCTCTCCGCGCTGGCCAAGTCTCTGTCCGACGAGATTCGACTGCGACGGGCCCACAAAGCAGCCCTCACCGAGCAGCAAATGACGGCAGGGGTTGCACTCGTATCCCCATGGCTCATCCTGGCGCTCAGCCTCGCCACCAATCCTCAGGCCGGAGCCGCCTTCGCCACGGATACCGGACACGCCATCCTGGTCCTCGGTGCGGCCGCCAGCCTCATCGGATACCTCCTCGCTCGCCGGGCCGGTCGGCTGAGCGCCCCGACAAGGGTATTCGAATGACCGCCGTTCTGGTCGGACTGTGCGTCGGCCTGGCGACACTGGCAGTGAGGCGACCGGACACCGCGACCGCCATCGCGAGCTACGTCGGCGACGACTCCGGCGTGACAGAACGGCGGCGAGCGAGGACACCGCGGCTCCTCCCAGGGCTTCTAATCGGGGGCATCACCGGTGCCGCACTCCTGCCACTGCCGTGGGCAGCAGCCACGGTCTCCGGATCGGCAGCGGGAACCTTTGCACAGTACGTCGGTGCTCGGCGCACCGAGCGCCGGTGGGCGCGGCGGCTCGGTCAAGAGCTCCCGGCGGTGGCGGACCTTCTGGCGTTGTACATCCTCTCCGGCGAGTCTGTGATCGGATCGATGCGCCATCTGGCGTCGGAGACCTCCGGTGTGGCGGCGGCCGAGATCGATCGAGTGCTCCTCGCCGTCGACAACGGTCAGGCCGTGTACGAAGCACTGCGCGAGGCGGCCCGGGATTCCGCACACGTCGACGGCGGTCGGCTCTTCGAGCTCCTCGGACAGGCACATCGCAGCGGAGCCCGCCTGGTGGATGCACTGGAGATCTTCGCGGCCGACCGACGATCGGCCATCGAACAGGCAATCGCCGAGGAAGGCGGACGCCGGGCGCTTACCGGCTACGGACCGATCCTCGGGCTGATGATCCCAACCACCCTCGTATTCCTCATGTACCCGACCCTGGCGGGGCTCGATGCCCTGGCCGCAAACCCATGAAGAAGGGAGCAATCCATGAAGACAAAGCTCAGACACCTCGGTCCCGAGGACCGAGGTGTCACGACGGTCGAATGGCTGGGCATGGCCACCATCGCCGTGATCGTGATCGCGCTGCTGCTGCCCCAGATTCGTTCGTCGGCAGCGGACCTGTGGGACTCGATCGCAGGCCAACTGACCGGACTCTTTGCCTAGTGCCTCGACAGACAACCTTTGCGGCGTTCTGCCGGCCAGGAACGCCGCTCGCGGCGTCCTCGTCCTCGACGTAGTACACGACTACGCCTTCGTCCTGCGTCCTTCCGAGCACCGCCCCTGAC
>JAZGDZ010000013.1:0-8044 GCA_036478235.1 Acidimicrobiia bacterium
AGACATCAGACATCAGACATCAGACATCAGACATCAGACATCAGACATCAGACATCAGACATCAGACATCAGACATCAGACATCAGACATCAGACATCAGACATCAGACATCAGACATCGAAGAGTATCCGTCATCTGCTTTCTGAAATCTGACATCTGAAATCTGAGATCAGAAGTCTGAGATCTGAGATCTGAAGTCTGAGATCTGAGATCTGAGATCTGAGATCTGAGATCTGAAGTCTGAGATCTGAAGTCTGAGATCTGAGATCTGAAGTCTGAGAGAATGTCTGAGCCCCGCTCAGACATTCTCCCCCATGAAGATCGAAGACACCGAGCTGTCGGTGAAGATCGCCTTGAGCGTGTCGGCGAGAATCGGGCCAATCGACAGCACCGTCAGATTCTCGAGTCGGCTCATGTCCTCGGGGAGCGGGAGGGTATTGGTGGTGACCACCTCATCGATCGGGGCGTTCTTGAGCCGATCCACCGCCGGCGGCGAAAAGATCCCGTGTGTGGCCATGACGCGAATGCTGAGGGCGCCACCCTCTCGTAGAAGTTCGGCCGCGGCGGCGACGGTTCCGGCGGTGTCCACCATGTCGTCCACGATGATCACGTGGCGGCCCTCGATCTCCCCGACCACCTGCAGAGCAGCGACGACATTCGCTTCGTCGACGGAACGGCGCTTGTGGACGAAGGCGACCTCGGCATCGAGTCGCCGGGCGTATCGCGAGGCGATCTTCACCCTGCCGGTGTCGGGCGACAGGATCGTGAGCGGCCCGTTCAGGCTGCTCCGGATGTATTCGAGGAACGTCGGGAGAGCGGTGATGTGGTCGAACGGCTTGTGGATGAACCCCTGAATCTGCGAGGAGTGGAGATCGACCGAGACGATCCGATCGGCACCGGACACGAGCAGCAGATCGCCCATCAACCGAGCCGTGATCGGCTCCCGGGGCCGACCCTTCTTGTCCTGTCTCGAGTATCCGTAGTAGGGGACGACCGCCGTGATGCGTTTGGCCGAAGCCCTCCCGAGGGCGTCGAGCATGACCAACTGCTCCATGATGTGGAAGTTGATCGGGTCGGAGTGGCTCTGCAGCACGAAGCAGTCGGCTCCCCGCACCGACTCCTGGAAGCCGATCGCGATCTCGCCGTCGGCGAACACGTTGCGGCTGACGCTCCCCAACTCGACACCGATGAGGTCGGCCACCTCGACCGCCAGCTCCGGGTTGGCCGACCCGGTGAACAGCAAGAGCCGCTTTCGATTCTGCGCTTCCATGCCCGTTATTCGCCTTCCGACTCCGCCAGTCGTGCCCGCCGCTCAGCGTAGCCAGCGAGCTCCTTCTGGGGCGAACGCTCAACGGCGAGGGCGCCCGGAGCCACATCCTTGGTGATCACCGAACCGGCGCCGGTGTAGGCGTCGTCTCCGATCTCCACGGGCGCCACGAGCATCGTGTCCGAGCCGATGAACACCCGGTCGCCTATGACGGTGCGATGCTTGGCGAAACCGTCGTAGTTGCAGGTGATCGTGCCGGCCCCGACGTTCGAGCCCTCGCCGATGGCGGCATCACCGATGTAAGAGAGGTGCGGGACCTTGGAGCCCTTGCCGACTGTCGCGGCCTTCAACTCGACGAATGTGCCCGCCTTTGAGCCGTCGGCCATGACCGTGCCGGAACGAAGGCTGGCGTACGGACCCACCTCGACCCCGGCGGCGATCTCGACCTCGCGGACAACGGAGAACCAAATCCTCGAACCCGGGCCGACGGTCGAGTCGCGAACGATGGTGTTGGGCCCGATCTCGCTGTCCGCCCCGACCGACGTCCCACCCTCGAGGTGGGTCCCCGGATAGAGCCGCACCCCGGCTTCGAGCGTCACTTCGGCGCCGATGTAGACCGATGAGGGGTCCTTCATCCACACCCCCGCTTCCATCCACTCCAGGTTGATCCTGCGCCGCATCGCCTCATCGGCCGCGGCCAGCTGATCGTGGCTGTTCACTCCCTGCACCTCCTCGGCGTCGGCTCCCGCCATTGCGGCTACTCCCCCTCCCGGGGCCATCGCGGCCACGGCATCGGTCAGGTAGTACTCGCCCTGGTCGTTGCGGTTCTCGATCGCGGCGAGGGTGTCAACGAGGCCGTCGCCGTCGAACACGTACGTCGACACCGCGATCTCGTTGATCGCCCGCTGCGCCTCGTCGGCGTCCCGGTCCTCGACGATCGCCCGCACCCGATCCCCGACCCGAATCACCCGGCCGTACCCGGTGGGATCGGGGACGACCGCGGTGAGAAGCGTACAGCGGGCATCTCCCCCGGCGTGGGCCTCGAGCAACGCTCGGAACGTTCCGGCGCGCAGCAACGGGCTGTCACCGGGCACGACGAGGATGGTGTCGCCGGAGACGTCTCCGATGGCGGTCAGAGCGGTTGTGGCGGCGTGGGCGGTGCCCAACTGCTCTTCCTGGACCACCACGGCGACGCCCTCCGGCAGTGCCGCCGCTACGTCCTCGGCGCCATGGCCCACCACGACGGTCACCTCGTCGGCACCGCCGTCGCCGACGGCATCGACCACCCAGGAGATGATGGGACGGCCGGCGACGTCGTGGGCCACCTTGGAGCGGTCCGACTTCATCCGAGTTCCCTTGCCGGCGGCGAGGACGATCGCCCGCACAGTCATGTCGAGTGCCCTGGCCGGTGACGTTGGCGATGTTGAGGGCGAGTCAGGGGCGCCGTCTGGCAAGGACGCAGTTCGAAGGCGCAGTCGTGCACTGCGGCGAGGACGAGGACACAGCCAGCGGCGTCACTGGCCGCCCTCAATGCGGCAGACGTTGCCGGTCGGGGCACCAAACATCCTTTTCGCTAATGGCTGGGGGGACAGGACTCGAACCCGTACTCAGGGGACCAAAACCCCTTGTGCTGCCGGTTACACCACCCCCCAGGGGGGTGGCGGAAGTGTACCGCCAGGGTCCACTTCCCAACCTTGGTCGATCGGGCGGGCGGCCCGTCCCGAGCGGAAGCCGTCGATCGCAGCCACAGCGTCGTCCGCCTCCGATTCCGAACCGAAGAACGAGAACAACGCGGGCCCGCTGCCCGACATGGCCACGGGCCGGCCCCAGCGATCCCGAACGTCGGCGATCCAGTCCCCCAGGTCGGAGCTGAGGGCGACTGCCGCCGGCTGCAGGTCGTTGCCCAACGGTGCGTGTTCGCGCAGCGACACGGGCAAGTCGCGGCCATCGAGGCTCGGCCCCTCGGGCCCGTCGAGCTCGTCCCACCTCCGATAGACGGCTGCGGTCGACAGCTCCAACGGGGGTACGACAATCCCGAGCACGTAGTCGCCGGGAGTGCGCAACGAGGTCACCAGCTCCCCGGCACCCTCGACCCGGGCGGTGCCTCCGGCGAGGCAGAACGGCACGTCGGCGCCGAGCAGGGGAGCCGCTTCGACCGCCGCTTCGACCGTGCGACCGAAGATCGCCACCCCGAGCGCCAGGCCGAGGGCGGCGTCGGCGCTGCCACCGCCAAGCCCGGCGGCGACCGCGATCGACTTGTCGAGTTCGACATCCACCGCCGGGCGTTCGCCGGCGCGCATCGCGACGACCGCCCGCCATGCCAGGTTGTCGAGGTCCGGTTGGAGCCCGCCCCCCCGGACCGTGAACCGATCCTCCTCGACGGCCTCCACCGACAGCTGGTCGCTCCAATCGATCGACTGCGCCAGAGACACGATCGGGTGGAGTCCGTCGGAGCGGGAAGCCCGCACCCGCAGGCTCAGGTTCACCTTGGCGTACGCCCGCCCCCTCATGCCGGGCTCGCCAGACGGAGGTAGTCGTCGGGCGACAGGTCCTCGGCCCGGCTGGTGGGATCTATCCCGGCCGACTCCAGAGCAGCTTCGTCGACGAGGCCGCGGAGGGACGACCGCACCATCTTGCGCCGCTGCCCGAATGCGGTGGCGGCCAGCTCGATGGCCCGCTCGGTGCCGGGTCGAGCAGGCCGCCGCCGGATCACCGCCACAGAGGATTCGACCTTGGGCCGAGGCACGAACAGATGCGGGGCCACCCGCATGGCGACCTCGATCGTGCCGTGCAGGGCCACCACCACCGAAGGAATGCCGTAGTCCTTCGATCCCGGAGCGGCCGCAAACCGCCGAACAGCCTCCCGCTGCAGCATCACGACGAACCGCTCCACGGCGGGCACCCGGCGCAGCACGTCGAGCACGATCGGGGTCCCCACGTTGTACGGCAGGTTGGCGACGAGAGCCCAGCCGTCGCCCTCAAGCTCGGATCTGAAGTCGACCGAGGCTGCGTCGACATACCTCACCTCGGCCCGATCGCCCACGGTCTCTTCGAGAACCGGTCGGAGGGCTTCGTCTACCTCGTACGCCACAACCCGTGCCCCGGCGTCGGCGAGGGCCCTGGTGAGGGTCCCGGCCCCGGCACCGATCTCGATGACCCTCGATCCGGGACCGACGCCCGAGATCTCGACGATCCGACGAACCACGTTGGGCTCGCCGAGGAAGTGCTGGCCCAGGGACTTGCGCAGACGCACTCCATGGCGCTCCAGCAGCGCCAGCGTCTCGGCTCGTCCCAGCGGTTCAGCCACGGAAGACCCTCGTCGCCTCCATCGAAGTCAGCCGCGCCACTTCGGCGGATGGAAGCCCCCAGACTTCGGCGAGCGCCTCGCCCACCCGGACGACATTGGCCGGCTCGTTGGGCCCGGACCGATCAGGTGGCGGCGTCAGGTAGGGAGTGTCGGTCTCCACGATCGTCCTCTCCCGTGGTACCACCGCTGCGGCCCGCCGTACCGTGTCACCCCCGGCGAAGGTGATCGGCCCGGCGAAGGAGAAGGTCACCCCCAGGTCGGCGAATCGTCTCGTCCACTTGGGACCGCCGGTCCAGCAGTGCAGCACGGCCCGGGAGGCGTCTCCCGACGCCTCGAGATCGTCGAACACTTCGGCGAACGCGTCGCGGCAGTGCACCACCACCGGCTTGTCGAGATCGGCCGCCAGCGCCAGCTGGTCGCGAAAGGCAACCCGCTGCGCGTTCGGGGCCGAGAGGTTGCGATAGAAGTCGAGGCCGCACTCACCAACCGCGGCGGCGTCTGCCGCCAGCTCCGCGATCCGATCGCGTTCCGCCGGCCAGTGGTCGGCTTGATGAGGATGCAGCCCGGCGGTGGCGAGCACGACCCCGGGGAACCGGCCGGCAAGTCCTGCTGCGGCCTCTGACCCGGCCGCGTCGGTCCCGGGGCACACGATCCAGCCGACACCGGCGACATTCGCCCGATCGAGCAGGTCGGCGGCGTCACCATGCGACATGTGGAGATGGCAGTGGGTGTCGACCCAGGCGGTCACGCCTTGATCCGGGGAAACAGGGCTTCGCCCTTGACCACCGGAAGCCCGCCGGGGTATTGCCCCCATTTCGCCGCGTCGGGAAGCCTGAGGTCACCCGGACTCCCCGTCAGCCCGATCCGCTGCCAGATCGCATCGCATGCCGCGGGGATGGCGGGATACGCCATGATCGCCACGATCCGCAGCACCTCGAGAGCATCGCCCATCACCCCATCGAGGTCGGGTCCCGGCTCCATCTTCCACGGCTCGTGGGCCTCGAGATGAGCGTTGGCGGCACCGATGAGCTTCCAGGTCTCCTCCAGGGCTACCGAGGGAGCGACCCGCTCCCAGGCGGCCGTCGCCTTCGCCAGCACGTCCGAGGCAGCCGCCGCCAGAGGGCTGTCGGGATCCGACGCCGGACCGACACCGCCGCACTTGCTCTCCACCAGGGTGGCGACCCGCGCCACGAGGTTGCCCAGGTTGTTGGCGAGGTCGGCGTTGTAGCGAGCCACCATCCCCTCGTAGGAGAAGTCGCTGTCGTGCCCGAACGTCGGGTCTCGCAGGAAGTGGTACCGGTATCCGTCGACGCCGAAGTCGGCCACGAGATCGTCGGGAGCGATCTGATTGAGGGCCGTCTTGGACATCTTCTCGCCGCCGACGAGTAGGAAGCCGTGTACGAAGACGTTGGCCGGAGGTGCGACGCCGGCACTCATCAGCATCGCCGGCCAGTACACACAGTGGAACCGGAGGATGTCCTTGCCGATGATGTGCACCGCGGGCCAATAACGGCCGAAACGCTCCTCGTTCGTGGCGAATCCGGCCGCGGTGAGGTAGTTGGTGAGCGCGTCGAACCAGACGTACGTGACGTGGGAGTCGTCCCAGGGGATCGGGATTCCCCAGTCGATCGAGGTGCGGCTGATCGAGAAGTCGCGCAACCCTTGCTTGATGAAACCGAGCGCCTCGTTGCGACGGATCGTAGGCTGCACGAAGTCCGGGTGGGACTCGTACCAATCGAGCAGCGGCTGCTCGTACCCCGAGAGCTTGAAGAAATAGTTCTCCTCCCTCATCTGGATCACCTCGCGTCCCTGACGCTCCAACTCGGGGACCTCATCGGGCGTCACATATGCCTCATCGGCCACCGAGTAGAGGCCCTCGTAGTGACCCAGGTAGATGTCGCCGTTGTCGTAGCAGCGCTGCAGCAGCTCGCGCACCGCGGCGTGGTGGCGCGGCTCGGTCGTTCGGATGAAGTCGTCGTTGGAGATGTCGAGAAGATTCCATGCCTCCTGGAAGCGGACGACCGTCCTGTCGGCCCACTCCTGCGGAGAGACGCCGTTCGCTTCGGCCGTCTGCTGGACCTTGAGGCCGTGCTCGTCGGTCCCGGTCAGGAAGAACGTCTCTTCGCCCCGCAGCCGATGCCAACGCGCCAGGGCGTCGGTCGTCACCGTGGTGTATGCGGTGCCGATGTGAGGGTCGTCGTTGACGTAGTAGATGGGGGTCGTGACGTATCTCATGGACCGGCCGCAGCGTAGCGCCGCGGGGCTCTCGCCCGATCGCAGTTTCCGACGCGCCTGGTGGTCGAGAAGTATGCTCTGAGGCGTCTGCACGGGCGTACGTCACCGTGGCGATCGCGTCCGTGCCTCCCCCAGGCACGAAGGAAGGTGCGATGACCACGGGCATAGTTCGGAAGATCGACGATCTGGGCAGGATCGTCATCCCGGCCGAGATGCGCCGCATCCTCGGCATCCAGGAAGGCGACGAGCTCGAGATCACTCTCGATGAGAACCGCATCGAGATCCGGCCGAGGATTCCGACGATCGTGCACCAGTTCACGCTCGAAACGGCGGACTCGGTGGCCATCTCGGACCAGCAGGTCGACCTGGAACCGGGCGAATACGTGGTGGAACGGCTGCGGCGAAGCCGCGTCTGATCAGCGGCCGATCACCGCTTCATAGAGTTCACGCCGGCTCACTCCGGTCGCTGCGGCCACCCTCCGCACGGCCGCCGAAGGGTTTTCCCCGCCCTTGATCGCCGTCCTCGCCTCGACGATCGCCGCCTCCAGGTCCGGAACCACCTCGCCGCCCCCGTCGATGACGACGGTGACCTCGCCCTTGACGGTCCGGCCCGACCAGTGGTCCGCCGCCCCGGCCACCGTCCCCCGCCACACCTCCTCGTGAAGCTTCGTCATCTCCCGGCACACCACGCACGCCCGATCCGGGAGCCCGGCGGCCAAATCGGACAGATCACCGGCCAGGCGACCGGGAGCGCAGAACAGGACGGTCGTCCGCCGCTCCGTTGCCATCGCCGCGATGCGATCGCCCCGGGACCGTCCCCGACGCGGCAGGAATCCCTCGAACACGAAGCGGTCGCCGGAGAACCCGCTGAGGCCGACCGCCAGGGTCACCGCGCTCGGGCCCGGCACCCCGGTCACGGTGGCCCCGACGCCCAATGCCGCCCGTACCGCGCTCACCCCCGGATCGGCCACGCCCGGGCTTCCCGCATCGGTCACCAGCGCGACCGTCTCGCCTGCGGCCAGCCGTTCCGCCAGCTCCGCCGCCCGCTCCTCCTCGTTCCCGACGAAGTACGACCGCAGCGGCCGGTCCACCCCCAGGTGCTGCAGCAGCGTGCGGGCCCGGCGGGTGTCTTCGGCATAGACCAGCGAGGCGGCCGCCAGCGCTTCGCCGAGGCGGGGAGGGGCGTCGGACAGGTTTCCGATCGGCCCGGCGCACAGGATCAGGGTGCCGGCCAT
>JAZGDZ010000130.1:0-4188 GCA_036478235.1 Acidimicrobiia bacterium
GCCGCCGAGTCCGCGCCTATCGGCGCGCCCTCCTTCATACTGGAGACCATGCGCGGCGAGGCGACCATCCTGCATGCCGACCTCGATGCCTTCTACGCGTCGGTCGCCGTGCGAGACGACCCATCGCTTCGCGGCCTGCCGGTGGCGGTCGGTGGGGGAGTGATCCTGGCCGCCACGTACGAGGCCCGCCGCCATGGGGTCAGATCCGGCATGAGCGGCACAGAGGCCCGACGACGCTGCCCCGATCTCCGGATGGTGCCGGCGCAGTTCGAGGAGTACGTAGCCGCCAGCAAGCGGGTCATGGAGGTGTTCGAGCGCTACACACCCCTCGTGGAGTCGATCTCGATCGACGAGGCGTTCCTCGACGTGGCCGGCTCTGTCCGCCTCTTCGGCGCCCCCGTCGAGATGGCCCGGGCGATCCGCAGCGCGGTGCGTACGGAGGTGGGTCTGCCGATTTCCGTCGGGGTGGCAACCACGAAGCACCTCGCCAAGATCGCCAGCAGAGTGGCCAAGCCAGATGGCCTCGTCGTCGTTCCTCCTGGGCGGGAGACGGAGTTCCTCCATCCGCTTCCGATCGATTACCTCTGGGGAGTCGGCCCGGTAGGGGAGAAGCGGCTCGCCCGCTACGGCATCGGGACGATCGGCGACCTGGCGACATTTCCCGCGGCGACTCTCGCCGGCTGGCTGGGAGATCACTGGGGAGCCCACCTGTGGCACCTCGCCAACAACATCGACGCCCGCCCCGTGATCCGCAGCAGCTCCTCGGGATCCGTCGGGGCACAGAGCGCCGGCGACGCCACAGAGCTGGAAACCCGGCACCGGACCCTGCTGGCCCTTGCCGATCGCATCGGGATCCGGCTGCGACGCAAGGAGCGCGCCGGAAGGCGGGTCACCGTTCGGGTCCGGTTCGGCGACATGCAGGTGCTCACCCGGGCTGCAACGCTTCCGGGCCCGATCGCCGAGACCAGCGCCATCTACCGACAGGCGGCAACCTCGACCGACGCAGTGATCGCCGAGCGCGGGGGAGGGCGCCGGGTCACCCTTGTCGGCATCTCGGTCTCGCTGTTGGAGCGCACCCCCCATGTCCAGCTCGAGCTACCGCTGCCCGGCCTGGGACCCGAGGAGGTAGTCCGGGCGGGCTCGGCCGCCAACGTCCGCCAGCGGGAACTGGAAGTCGCCGTGGACCGGGCCCGCGAGCGTTTTGGGCGCAATGCGGTGAGGCGCCTCGCGGTGCTCGATAAGGAGCCCGAGGTGCGGTCACCAGCCGACCGGATGGAGTCCTAGAGGAGCGGAGCCCTGTCCGACTGGGAGCCAGACTCGCGGGAACCTGCCACACCCCTTGCAGCGTCCCAGACCGGAGAGTGGGATCGTAAAGGAGAAACCCAATGAACAAGACCCTTCGAACCGCAGCCTTGACAACATTGCTCGCCCTCGTCGCCTCAGCGTGTGCGGTGGCCAGCGAGAGCCGCGATCTCGATGCGGGGCTTCCCCAAGTGTCGGCAGTCTGCGCCGAGGAAGTCCCCGATTGCGACGACACGGTTGTCATCGACCCGAACGCCGGTCCTGAAGAAGAGCCCGGCGACCCCGGACCCCCACCCCCGGGAGCATCATCCGGCATGCTTGCCGGCGGCGGTTTGACTATCGCGCAAGCGCTGGCGACCGACGCCACCGGCATCCTTGCCGTACAGGGCTTCTATCTGGACGACGGTACCGGCCCCCGTCTCTGCGAAACCCTCGCCGAGTCGTTTCCGCCGCAGTGTGGGGGAGCGAGCCTGCTGCTGGGCGACCTCACCGGGATCGACCTCGGCCTGCTGCAGAGCAGCGGCAGCACGACC
Source organism: Acidimicrobiia bacterium (assembly GCA_036478235.1). Lineage (GTDB taxonomy): Bacteria > Actinomycetota > Acidimicrobiia > Spongiisociales > UBA11373 > JACZWZ01. The sequence goes on from JAZGDZ010000130.1 coordinate 1,836, forward strand.
TGGTCGGATCAACCCGTGGTGATCCTCGGCGAGCTCGACCTCGGCACACTCAACCCGACACCCACCTCGATCTGAGCCCCCGCCGAAGGAGTCACTCGCCGAGCGGACCGGCGACCTCGATGACGGCCACGCCATGAAGGCCGGGCGTGAGTTGGGTGCGGCCGACGACCCGCCCGTTCCTGACCTGGACGGCCTGTCCGCTGCCGCTCACGGCGACGACGACAGTGTCACCGACGAACGCCAAGTGGTGGGGGACCGGTCCGACCTCGACCGCCACCTGCGGTTCGGTGAAGCCGACGATCGAGGAGCCACCGTTGTCGGAGACCCAGACGGCACCGTCGGGTGCAAGGGCAAAGTGATGAGGTTCGGCCACTCCCGCGGGTGCCCGAACGGTGGACCCCGTCTCCGGATCAAAGACGGAGAGCACCGGTAACCCCCAGTTGGTGAACCAGACCCTGCCATCAACAGCAACGATGAGGTCGTGGGGCAGTCCGCCCGTAGAGATGATCTCCACTTCACCACCACTCACCCGAGCGAGGCTGGAGCGACCGACCAGGGTCACCCAGATGACATCTCCGACCACAGCCAGGTCGTGGGGCTCTGCGGGCAGGTCGACCGTCTCGAGCACCTGCAATGTGTCCGGGTCCACCGTGAGGAGCCTGCGTCCGGATTCGTCTGTCACGTACAGCAGGCGGGTGCTCGGTGCGTACTTGATGTCGTGAGGCTCGGTCCCGACCACAGAGGTCACGATCGAACCGGTCGCAAGGTCCACCCGGGAGATCGAGCCAGCCGCGGGATGGGAGACGAACACGACCCCATCCACCGCGGCCAGGTTGTGGGGTCGCTCGGGGAGGTCGACCCTCAGCCGCACAGGCACCTCGCAACTGCTCGTTGCCTCATCGACGCACGGGCCGGCAGGCTCGAAAATCGCCAACCGACCCGCCTCTTCTTCGGCGACGACGACGTACACAACCCGGTCCGATCGGGTCGTGGTGGTCGCCGATGCCGCCGGTTCGGTCGTCGTGACCTCGGCCGAAGGGACCGGGGTCGATTCGAGCGCAGATCCCGGAGGTGCGGTATCGGTCGTGGACGGACTCGGGGGAGTAGCGGTCGTCGTCGGCGACGTCTCCGCCGTCGTACATGCGCCGAAGACCAACCCAACCATGACCGCCCAGGCCAACATCCGGAGGGCAACACCACGCATGCGCCCAAGTGTGCTTGGACGGCGCCGCTAAGTGCCGGAGCAACGCAGGTCTGACGGACGGGACCCTCGAGCCCACCCCTACCTCGATCTGACGGGGGAGCGGGCCAGGAGGGTGGCTTTATCCCTCCACTCGGCACTACTTGACATAACGTGGATTATGGGCTCACACCCCATCCACCCTCCGAAACACCCCCATTCCGAACCAACGCCCTCGCCCGCAATCGCCTGCCCCGAAGGCCGGCGGCGGCGGCATACAGGTGGCGAAATGCCTGCTGATATTCCGCCGGGACCGGTGAACCCCGCAGATCACGCTCGACATCCTCGAGGGCAGCCTCCAGGACTCTCAGCCGGTCGGACTGATCCTCCAGCGCCTCGGCCGAGACGATGGCCTCGCCCGAATCGAGCCCCATGCGCCATCCCAGCCGGCGAGCCTCGTAAGCCCGCTGGCGGTGGGCGGCGCGGCAGTAGCGCCGGGGGCGCCCCGTGCTCGGCTGGACCACCACATCCCCGCACCATTCGCAAGGGATCGGGCTCGCCGCTAGTTTCGTCACAGTGATGAAACTAGCACAAGCGATTGGGAATGCCGTTCCATGGCCGGAGGTTCACTGCCTCGACACCGATCGAGTAGATGAGATGGCGACCGTCGAGCTCACCAAACACAACTTCGAGAGCACGATCAGCGACAACGACACAGTGATCGTCGACTTCTGGGCCGGGTGGTGTGGACCGTGCCGCCTCTTCGGCCCGACGTTCGAAGAGGCCTCGACGAATCACGACGACATCGTGTTCGGGAAGGTCGACACCGAGGCCCAGCCCGAGCTGGCCGGGTTCTTCAACGTTCGCTCCATCCCCACCCTGATGGTGTTCCGCGACAACGTCGTCCTCTACAGCGAGGCCGGGGCCCTCCCTGTCGACGTGTTCAACGATCTCATCGGACAGGTCAAGGCGGTGGACATGGAAGAGGTGCATCGCAAGATCGCCGAGCAGCACCCCAACCACGACCCCGAGGGTGCCGAACACCACTAGTGGTGTGTCGTGCAAATAGCGCCCGCGTATCTCCGAGCCATCGGCGTCATCTGGCACAGCCTGACGACGAAGGCACAGTCGGGACTGTTTCGAGGAGGAAGGCGAAGCCAGGGGGGCTGAGGG
>JAZGDZ010000131.1:0-4136 GCA_036478235.1 Acidimicrobiia bacterium
GGGCCACCCGAAGGTGTGCCCCCTGACGCACCACCCGGGAACCGGCCACCGGTGACTCCTCCGGTCACGACTCCGTAGCAACGCTCCGACTCTCGCCCGCCCTAGCCAGCACAAGGGCGGGCGAGAACGCGTCGCGCCGGGGAGAATCAACCCACAGATGTCGCTCACCGCAGATACATCGGACTTCGAGACCCGCCTGGAAGCGGCCATGGCCGGTGACGATGCGGCGTGGCGATGGCTGTTCCGACAGATCTCTGGCCGCGTCGTCGCCTTCCTGGTCGCCCGGGGGGCCTCCGATCCAGAAGGTGTCGCCGGTGACACCTTCCTCGACATCGTCAAATCCATCCGGCGATTCCGCGGAGATGAGCGCGACTTCGTCTCATGGTCGCTCACCATCGCCCACCGACGCCTCATCGATGCCCAACGCGCCTCGTCGCGCCGGCGAGAGGTTGTCACCGACCCGGTCGACATCGAGCAGCCCGATCCCGGCGATGTCGAAGATTCAGCTCTCGAGCTGGTCGAAGCCACCAGGGCCCGACGGCTCCTGGACCATCTCACCTCGGACCAGGCGGATGTCATTGCGCTGCGCATCTACGGCGAACTCACGCTTCCCGAGATCGCACACCACCTGGCCAAGCCGCTCACCGCCGTGACATCACTCCAGCATCGGGGATTAGAACGTCTCCGCCGGCTCCTCACAGATCCCGAATGAGGGTGGCCACCAAGACTCATTGAGGCCGCAGAGGGCAGAGCGTCACCGTTTCCGGTTTAGCTTCCCCCTTTCTCCTCTCCCGAGTCTGCTTTGACCCCCCGATACGCCCTCTATATACTTTCCCGCCGTGACTTCGGTCCCCTAGCCCCTTCTCGATGAAGGGCTTGCCCGGCTGTCGATCCAAGCCGGGCTTCGGCCTGAGAAGGGGATCAGACGGGTCGGCGAGTCGCCCCGGTCTCGGGTCGACGAGCCGGCTTTCGCATGTGTGGCGCACCTTCGGGTTGTGCTGCGCCGACAACCGGATAGCAGAGAGAGCACGAGTGCCGACGATTGAGCAGCTGGTCCGCCAGGGCCGGGCTCGGAAACCGAAGAAGGAGAAGACGCCGGGTCTCGCAGGAGCCCCGCAGCGTCGCGGCGTGTGTACTCGCGTGTACACGATCACTCCCAAGAAGCCGAATTCGGCGCTTCGCAAGGTCTGTCGCGTTCGTCTCTCCTCCGGGACCGAAATCACCGCCTACATTCCCGGCGAGGGTCACAACCTCCAGGAACACTCGATCGTGCTCGTTCGCGGCGGCCGGGTGAAGGATCTTCCCGGCATCCGGTACAAGGTGATCCGCGGCACGCTCGACGCCGCCGGGGTCTCGCAGCGTCGCCAGGCCCGGTCTCGCTACGGCGCCAAGAGAGAGAACTAGGAAGCACTGATGCGCCGCGCCCCCGCCGAAGTCAAGAAGATCGATCCGGACCCGGTATTCCGCAGCGTCCTCGTGAGCCAGATCATCAACAAGGTGCTCTGGAAGGGCAAGAAGGAGACCGCTCGCCGGATCGTGTATGAGGCTCTGGAGCTGGTCGGGCGTCGCGCCGGTGATGACCCGATCACGGTCCTCAAGAAGGCCGTGGAAAACGTCCGTCCTTCCGTCGAGGTCCGTTCACGCCGGGTCGGGGGCTCCTCCTACCAGGTTCCCGTCGAAGTGCGGCCCCGCCGCTCCGGCACGCTGGCCGTGCGCTGGCTGGTCGATTTCGCTCGCAAGCGGCGCGAGAACACGATGGCAGAGCGCCTCGCCAATGAGATCCTCGACGCCTCCACTCGTCAGGGTGCCGCCTTCAAGCGCAAGGAAGACATCCACAAGATGGCCGAGTCGAACAAGGCGTTCGCCCACTACCGCTGGTAATCCGCCATGGCCGATAACGACGCACTCACGCACCTCCGTCAGTACCCCCTGAGCCGTACTCGCAACATCGGGATCATGGCTCATATCGACGCGGGTAAGACGACTACGACCGAGCGCATCCTCTACTACACGGGCAAGACCTACAAGATGGGAGAGGTCCACGAGGGCGCTGCGGTCATGGACTGGATGGAGCAGGAGCAGGAGCGCGGTATCACGATCACCTCGGCGGCGACGACGACGTTCTGGAAGGACGCCTGGATCAACATCATCGACACCCCCGGGCACGTCGACTTCACGGTCGAGGTGGAGCGTTCGCTCCGAATACTCGACGGCGCCGTGGCGGTGTTCGATGCCGTAGCCGGCGTCGAGCCACAGTCGGAGACCGTATGGCGCCAGGCCAATCGGTACGGAGTGCCCCGTATCTGCTTCATCAACAAGATGGACCGGGTCGGGGCCGACTTCTTCGCGACGGTCGATTCGATCGTCGAGCGTCTCGAGGCCAATCCGGTCCCGGTGCAGATCCCGATCGGCGCCGAAGGGGGCTTCGACGGAGTCATCGATCTTGTCGAGATGAAGGCGCACGTCTGGCCGGACGAGAAGGGAGAGCGCTGGGAAACGGTCGATATCCCGGACGAGTACAAGGACCAGGCGCACGAGTGGCGGGGAAAGTTGCTCGAGGCCGTCGCCGACATCGACGAGAAGCTCCTGGAGAAGTTCCTCGAGGACCTGACCATCACCGAAGAAGAGGTGCGCAGCGCGGTGCGTGAAGCGACCATCCAGGGCCTCTTCGTCCCCGTGCTCTGCGGATCCGCCTTCAAGAACAAGGGCGTCCAGCCGCTGCTGGACGCAGTCGTCTGGTATCTGCCGAGCCCGGTGGACCTGCCCCCGATCAAGGGTTTCAAGCCGGGCGACGAGGAGGTCGTTCTCGAGCGCAAGGCGGATGACTCGGAACCCTTCAGCGCGATCGCCTTCAAGATCATGGCCGACCCGCACGTAGGGAAGCTCACGTACTTCAGGGTCTACTCCGGCCACGCCTCCAAGGGAGGCTCGGTGCTCAACGCCACCACACGTAAGAAGGAGCGCTTCGGTCGGCTGCTGCGGATGCATGCCAACCACCGCGAGGACGTCGACGACATCTTCACCGGTGACATCATCGCCGCCATCGGGCTCAAGAACACCAAGACGGGTGACACCCTGGCGGCGGTGGACAAACCGATTCAGCTCGAGTCGATGACATTCCCGGCCCCGGTGATCTCGGTGGCGATCGAGCCAAAGACCAAGGCCGACCAGGACAAACTCGGCGACGGTCTATCCCGACTGGCGGACGAGGATCCGACCTTTCTGGTCCGCTCCGACGAGGAGACCGGCCAGACGATCATCGCCGGGATGGGCGAACTCCATCTCGATGTGCTCGTCGATCGTCTCCGGCGCGAGTTCAACGTCGACGCCAACGTTGGGCGGCCGCAGGTGGCATACCGCGAGACGATCAAGAAGGAAGTGGCCGAGGTCGGCTACAAGCACGTCAAGCAGACCGGCGGCAAGGGCCAGTACGGCCACGTCGTCATCACGTTGGAGCCGACGGGACCCGGCGGCGGGTACGAGTTCATCGACAAGACCAAGGGCGGCGCCGTTCCCCGGGAGTACATCTCTTCGGTGGACGCCGGCATCGAAGAGGCCTTGGGAGCCGGGGTTCTGGCCGGCTACCCGATCGTGGACGTGCGGGCGATCCTGGTCGACGGCTCCTCGCACCCGGTCGACTCGTCCGAGATGGCTTTCAAGATCGCCGGGTCGATGGCAGCACAGGAGGCCGCCCGCAGGGCCGGCGTCAAGCTGCTGGAGCCGGTGATGGCCGTCGAGGTCGTCACCCCCGAGGAGTACCTGGGGGAGGTCATCGGAGACCTCAATGGACGAAGGGGCCATATCGGTGACATGACGGAGCGCTCCGGTGCCCGGGTGGTCAGTGTCCAGGTGCCGTTGGCCGAGATGTTCGGATACGCCACCGACCTGCGCTCGCGGACGCAGGGGCGTGCCAACTTCACGATGCAGTTCGATTCATACCAACCGGTTCCGGGGGCCATCGCCGAAGAGATCGTGGCGAAGGTCCGCGGCGAGTAACCCAAGAGGAGATCCCATGGCGAAGGAGAAGTTTGAGCGGTCGAAGCCTCATATGAATGTGGGGACGATGGGTCATATTGATCATGGGAAGACGACGTTGACGGCGGCGATTACCAAGGTGTTGGCTGAGGGTGGTTTCG
>JAZGDZ010000132.1:0-4698 GCA_036478235.1 Acidimicrobiia bacterium
CTGCTCTCGATCGAGGAGGCCGGCGTCTTCTGGGAGCAGCCCCCCGCCGATCTCGCCCATGCAGTGGGCGCGGTCGGTGCGGTCCTCCACGAACGACCCGAACGGCGCGACCTCGCCCGGGCGGCACTGCTGCACGACGTCGGCAAGCGCCACGCAGCCCTGGGCACCATCAACCGCTCCATCGCGACCGCGCTGTCCTTGGTCCGGATTTCCCTGCGGGGCAGGTACCGGCGCTATCTCGCCCACGCCGAGAGCGGAGCCCAAGAGCTGGAGGCGCTCGGGTGTGAGGCGCTGGTCGTCCAATTTGCCCGACACCACCACGACAAGCCTCCCGAGGAGATCAATGCCGACGATTGGGCGACATTGCTTGCCGCAGACGACGAATGACTCCGGGAGCCACGCCGCCGGCAATACGATGAGGCGGCCATGTCTTACGAGGTGAGAACACCGGTCTACGAGGGACCGCTCGATCTCTTGCTGCAACTGATCACGTCGCACCGCCTTGAGGTGACGGACCTCAGCCTGTCCGACTTGGTGGCGGAGTATCTCGGCTACATCGATCTCATGCAGGGTCTCGACCTGGAGGTCACCTCGGAGTTCATCGTGATCGCGGCGACGCTCGTGCAGCTGAAGGCGCGCTCGCTGCTCCCGGAGGATTCCGAGGTCGAACTCGACGAGGAGCTACTCCTCGCCGACGAGCGGGACCGGCTCCTGTCACGGCTGCTGGCGAATCTCACCTTCAAGGATGTCGCTGCCGTCCTGGCGGCAAGGTTGGAGAGCACCTCGCTCCTTCTCCCCAGGCTCTCCGGACTCGACGTCGAAGTCGAAGCTTCACACATCGACGTCCGGATACCCCTGGATCCGGCCGGCCTCGGCGAATTGGCCGAACGCGTCCTGATGCGCCGCGCCGCAAGTCCGGACCTGGATCACCTGGACTTGGACCTTCCCTCGGTCTCCGACGCCATCGCTGATCTACGGCGCCGCATGGACACCGAGATCGAGACGAACTTCGCTCGCCTCACCGCCCACCTCGATCGTCCACTGGAGGTGGTGGCCTACTTTCTGGCGGTGCTCGAGCTGGCCCGCTGGGGCCTCGTCGAGGTCCGCCAGACCGATATCGACGCGGCCATCAGCGTGAGGTCCACCGGCCGGGAGGGCGCCGACCTGATCAGCGAGTGGGATGCGACGGAGCAAACGTGATGGACCTGATCGCCGCCATCGAATCGATTCTGTTCGTCGCCGAGTCGCCTGTCCCGACCACCGAGCTGAGCGAGGTTCTGGAACTGCCCCCTGGCGATGTAGAGGGGGCTCTCAACGACCTCGCTCAGCGGCTCGCCTCTACGGGCAGCGGCCTGGTGCTGCGCGAAGCCGGAGGCGGCTGGCGGATGTACACCCGACCCGACCTCCATCCGTACCTCGAGCGTTACGCGGCCAGCCCTTCTGCGACCCGGCTCTCCCGGGCGGCGCTGGAAGCCCTCGCCGTCGTGGCCTATCGTCAGCCTGTCTCACGCGGCCAGGTCTCCGACATCAGGGGAGTCGACTCCGAACAGGCCCTACGCACCCTTGAGCGCCGCGGCCTCATCGATGTCGTCGGACATGCTCCGGGCTCGGGACAGGCAATGCTCTACGGCACAAGCGACACCTTTCTGGAGAAACTGGGCCTGCGAGCTCTGGAGGATCTGCCACCACTGGCCGACCACGTTCCGCCGCCCGACGTCGTCGAGGCGCTCGAGCGGCCTTTCCGTCCGGAGGACCCATAGAGCGCCTCCAGAAGCTGATCGCGCACGCCGGCATTGCCTCGCGCCGCTCGGCCGAAGACATGATCAGGGCCGGGAGAGTGTCGGTCGACGGCGAACTCGCTCACCTGGGACAAAAGATCGATCCGGAAACGGCCGCAGTCGAGGTCGACGGCATTCCTCTCCCGGTCAAGCCGGATCAGGTGTACCTGCTTCTCAACAAGCCCGCCGGGGTGGTGAGCACCACCGACGATCCCCAGGGTCGTACGACAGTGATCGATCTGGTCGAGACCGACCTGAGGGTGTACCCGGTGGGACGGCTCGACGCCGACAGCGAGGGCCTGATGCTGCTCACGAACGACGGCGACCTCACCGAGAGGATCACGCATCCCCGCTACGGGGTGACCAAGACGTACCTGGCGCTGGTCGAGGGAAAGCCCGCCGCCAGGGTGATGCGGTTGCTGGTCGAGGGAATCGAACTCGACGACGGGGCCGCAGCAGCCCGCGCCGCCAGGGTGGTCGATCGCAACGGAGATGCGGCGCTGGTGGAAATCGTCATGACGGAAGGGCGCAATCGCGAGGTGCGCCGCATGTTGGAGGCCGCAGGCCATCCGGTACGCCGTCTGATGCGGACGGCGCTCGGACCGATCACCGACAGGACGATCAAACCGGGGGAGTGGCGTCACCTGACCATCGCCGAAGTCCGCAAGCTCTATGCCGCCGGCAATGAGTGACGTACGCACCTTCTCGCTTCCGTCACGGCCATTCCAAGCCGAAGTCGAGCTTCCCGGAGACAAATCGCTCGGCCACCGGGCACTGATCCTGGCGGCAATGGCTGACGGCGATTCGGTTGTGGCCGGCCTCTCCTCCGGTGCCGACATCGCCGCCACGCGGCGCGCCATCGCAGCACTGGGCGTCGGCGGCGCCGGGGATGCGATCGTCTCGCCCGGAATCGATGCCTGGACGGCTCCCCGGGCTCCGCTCGACTGCGGCAACTCGGGAACTACGGTCCGCCTGCTTGCCGGGGCGCTTGCCGGAAGCCCGGTCTCGGCAACTCTCGTCGGAGACGACTCACTGATGCGCCGGCCCATGGCCCGAATAGTCGAGCCGTTGCGCCTGCTCGGTGCCGACGTCTCCGCTTCGCCGGCAGGTACGCCCCCGATCGTCGTCGTCGGCCGGCCGCTGCACGGAGCTCGCGTCGCCCTGGCGATCTCCAGCGCCCAGGTGCGCACTTCGGTCGCCCTCGCCGCCTTGAGCGCCGACGGTCCGACGCGCCTCTCGTCACCGCCGGGTTTTCGGGATCACACGGAACGGTGGCTCGCCCATCTCGGCCGGGGTCGAGCGGAGGGGGAGGCAACGTTCATCGTCGAGCCCGGCCCGGTGCCGCCCCTCGACCTGCAGCTCCCGGGCGATCCATCCTCGGCCGCGTTCCTGTGGGCGGCTGCCGCCATTCGTCCCGGCTCGCGCCTGGTGACCCCCGGCGTCTCGATGAACCCCGGCCGCACCGGATTCCTCGACATCCTGGACCGGATGGGAGCAACGGTCGAGGTGGAAAACGGGGAGCCGGTCATGGGCGACCCGGTGGGCACCGTCACCGTCACAGGTGCCGCTCTTCAGGGAATCCTGATCGAGGGAGCCCTGACCGTCAGAGCCCTCGATGAGCTTCCGCTCGTGGCAGTCCTCGCCGCCGCCGCCGACGGGGAGACGGTTGTCGACGGCGCCTCGGAATTGCGGGTCAAGGAGTCGGACCGAATCGAGTCGAGTGTCGCACTGGCGCGGGCGGCCGGCGGGCGTGCTCGGGCGACGCCCGAAGGGTTCATCGTATCGGGGAAGGATGCCGCTGCTCCCACCACCGTCGACGCCCGGGCCGACCACCGCGTGGCGATGGCGGGTGCCGTTGCCTCCCTGGCCAGGGGGTCTAGCGTCTCGGTCGCCGGATTCTCGGCCGCCGCCGTGTCCTGGCCCGAATTCGCAGAGGTATTGGAGGGGTTGTGGTCGTAGCCATCGACGGACCCAGCGGGGTGGGCAAGAGCACCGTGGCAAGAGCTGTTGCCGCGGCCTTGGGATTGGCCTATCTCGACACGGGCTCCTACTACCGGGCTACAACCCGCGTCGCGCTGCTCGCCGGCGCCGATCCCGGTGACGAGGAGGCCGTGCTCGATGCACTTGCGGCGGCCAATCTCACCGTCATTGACGGGGTTCTCCGGCTTGCAGGAACCGACGTCTCGACTGACCTGCGGAGCCCGGCGGTGACCAGGAGCGTCAGCATCGTGGCCGCTCATCCCCTGGTACGTCAGGCCGTGGTCGCCATGCAACGGTCTTGGGTAGAGGGTCAGGCCGGATCGGCGGTGGTCGAAGGGCGCGACATCGGAACCGTCGTGTTCCCGGATGCCGACGTCAAAATCTTTCTCACGGCCGACGCCGCGGTCCGCGCGGAGCGCCGTGCCGGCGACGCCGAGGTGTCGGGTGCATCGGTCGAAGAGCTCACCGCGGAGATGCGACAGCGAGACCTAGCCGACTCCAACCGGGTGGCATCGCCGCTGCGGGCCGCCGAGGACGCGGTGACGATCGACACCAGCAGCCTCGGTGTCGCCGAAGTCGTCGCGATGATTCTCGATCTCGTCGGTGCCGTCTGATCAGGCTCCGAGAAGGTCCAGCGCCTCCGCTGCTCCCCATGACCGATCGTCGTCGAGCGGGCCGGGCAGGCCCGGCCTAGCGGCGGAACAGCCGCCCTCTACGGCGGACTGGAGCGCCCCCAGCAGGGTGCGAAGGCTCGGCGGCAGTGGGAAGTACTCGTCCTCCGTCGTGACTTTGAGGATCTCCACGTTTTGAGCACCGACCGCCTCCACGACTGCCCGCACCGACTGATCGGGGGCCGAAGCCCCGGCGGTGACTCCCACCGCGCTCGCCCCCGAGATCCAAGCGGGGTCGACGGCATCGGGGCCATCGACCCGGTACGCCG
>JAZGDZ010000133.1:0-2450 GCA_036478235.1 Acidimicrobiia bacterium
TGATACCTGGTGGCCGTGAACGGATTCGACAACCCGGAGAACACCCCGCGCCCGTCGTGGCTGATCTGCGAAGTCTTCCCGTGCCGAATCTCGGGTGCTCGCCGCACCACTCCGCCGTAGGCAACCACCACGGCCTGATGCCCGAGACACACTCCCAGGATCGGGATCCGCTCGCCGAGCGTCTTCACGTAGTCGACGGAGAATCCGGCATCCTCTGGAACCCCGGGCCCGGGCGAAATCACCAGACGATCAGGGGTGAATTGCTCGAACGCCTCCTCCGGACCGAGGACGTCGTTGCGAACCACGCTCGGATCGGCCCCCAACTCGCCCAGGTACTGGACCAGGTTGAACGTGAACGAGTCGTAGTTGTCGAGTACGAGCACCCTCATCGGTGCACCCCTTCACCGCCGGGCCAAGCCCCTCCCTCCCGGACCCGGTCCGGCGGAATCGGTCCGGTCAACGGCGACGGGGCAGGGCGGGGCGCCATCGACCGAGGATAACCCCCGGGTTCGGCACCGAGCAGGAAGGGCATTCCGGGCGGGCCGCTACCCTGACCCCATGCCGAAGTCGAAAGGTCGCCGCAAGCCCAAGCGGGTCGTTCACACGCCGCCTCCACCGAAGGAGGTCAAGGTTTCGCCCACGTGGTACGTGGCCACGATGTTCTCGCTCATGGCGGTCGGCGTGATCGTCATCATCCTCAACTACATCGATCTGATGCCACTCGACGATCCGGTCAACTGGCTCTACATGGGGCTACTGGCGATCGCCGTCGGGTTCATGATGACCCTCAACTACCACTGAGCCGCGCGCTGAATTACACTGCTGTAGTTATCCACCTCCCCGTCCACAGCTGTGGATGAGAGGTCACCCGGGAGTCGATTCGCCGTTCGATTCTTGCCAACGGCAATGGCTAATAGCCAACGGCTATTGGCTCCATCTCCTCCCGGCAATGCCGCGGAGCCTTCACGTCGAACCCCTGGGCGTGGGTCACGGTGAGACGCATACCGCACACGGTGCATCTGTAGGACGCTTCGACGGCGACCACCTCGTCGGGGTCGATCTCCTCGGGTCCCGGGGTCGCCAGGATTCGCACCGCCCAGCGGCCGGTCAGAAAAATGGCAAGGCCTATGACGATGGCGATCCCTATCTGGACTATCGGACCCAATGGGCTACTGCAGCGTCGTCGGGGTTCGTTGCACTACGCGATCCGTTCGAGGATGACGGCGTTGGCCATACCGCCGCCCTCGCACATCGTCTGTAGTCCCCAGCGCGCCCCGCTGCGCTCCATCTCGTGGACGAGCGTGGTCATCAACTTGGCACCAGAGCATCCGAGAGGATGGCCGAGGGCGATCGCCCCGCCGTTGACGTTGGTCTTCTCCCAGTCGGCCCCGGTCTCATCGAGCCAGGCGCCGATCACCGAGGCGAATGCCTCGTTGACCTCGAAGAGATCAATGTCGTCCAAGGCCAAACCGGCCTTGTCGAGCACCTTCGAGGTTGCCGGGATGGGGCCCGTCAGCATCATCACCGGGTCGACCCCGACGAGGGCGAAGCTGTGGAAGCGAGCCATCGGCTTCATGCCGAGTTCATCGGCCTTGTCTTCGCTCATGATCAGCACCGCGGCGGCGCCATCCGAAATCTGCGACGAGTTGCCGGCGGTCACCCGGCCGTCCGACTTAAAGGCCGGCTTGAGCCCGGCGAGGGCCTCGGGAGACGTGTCGGCGCGGATTCCCTCGTCCCTGGTCTTCACCCCGGTGGAAGTCTCTACGGGGAGGATCTGCTTCTCGAATCGGCCCTCCTCGGTGGCCCGAGCCGCCCGATGGTGGGAGTCGAAGGCGATCGAGTCGAGACGTTCCCGCGAGATGCCCCATTTGTCGGCAATCATCTCGGCCGAGATCCCCTGCGGGACCAGGCCGTTGGCGTAGCGGTTCGACATCTTCGGTCCGAAGGGCATGCCGGGACCTTGAGCGTTGTAACCCATCGGAACCCGGCTCATCGACTCCACCCCGCCCGCGATTACGACGTCGTAGACGCCCGCCATCACCCCCTGGGCGGCGAAGTGGGCCGCCTGCTGGCCGGAGCCGCACATGCGGTCGACCGTGGTGCCGGGGACTTCTTCCGGGAAACCGGCGGCAAGGGCAGCGTTGCGAGCAACGTTGAAGCTCTGCTCGCCCGACTGGGTGACGCAGCCGAGTATCACGTCCTCGACCAGCGCCGGGTCCAAGTCGTTGCGCTCCGTGATTGCCTTGAGAGGGAGGGAGGCGAGGTCCACCGCGTGGTGCGCGGAGAGTTGTCCACCGCGCTTCCCGACAGGGGTGCGAACCGCATCGACGATGACTGCGCTCTTCAATCTGTGGCTCCTTCGCACCTATCGAGGTGCATCGGGAACCCCAACTCTAGATTCACCCCGCAACTGTGTTCTTTGGCGCGATGTGCACCGAGCCACACCTTGC
>JAZGDZ010000134.1:0-7048 GCA_036478235.1 Acidimicrobiia bacterium
TCGACGGTGGGCTGGTGCTGCTCGACGGCGATTTCACCTATACGACGGGGGAGACGATTCCGTTGAGCGCGCTCGGCACCGACGCCGAGCGAATCTGGGCGGTGGCCTCGGCCGACGCTCGAGCCGATAGCGAAGTGACCGACGTTCCCGACGGGCAGTACGTCCTCGTGCGCCCCGACAATGCCGACGTCGTCTTCGCAGTGGGTTATTCGCCGTCGCGCACGGCCATCGAGCGACGGGTTCGGGTGGTTCGCGCCACCATCGAGGGGGTCACCTCTACCTTCACCTTGGAGTTCGCCCTGCTGGTGGGGGACGACTTGCAGCTCAGTGGTAACACCACGATCAACGACATAAACGTCAACGACGGCGCCTCGGTGCACGCCAACGGCACGGTGAGCGAGATTGGGGGCTCCGCCGACGTGGAGGGCTGCCTCACCGAGTCCGACGCCTCGCGCCCGGCCACGGCGACGTGCCCCCCGAGCCCTCTCCCGCCGGAGCCGATGCCGGTGATCGATCCTCTGCTCTTCTACCCATACAGCCATTACGTGCTGTGCGACGACGGCGTGGCCTACGGCGGCCCGGCGCATTCCCTGCCCCCCGATCGGGATCCCGACATGATCCCCTGCAACGGGAACGAGACCGTCGTCGCCCTCACCGGGTGGGACAGCCAACTGCAGGGTGGCGTGATGAACTGGAGCACCCAGCCGGCGGCCGTCACCGACGGGGTCTTCTACATCCTGAACGGGAACTTCGACGGCAAGCTGGGGAGCGCAACCGAGCCGCGTGAGATCACGATCGTCCTCGAAAGCGGCGGCGGTGGTTCCTGCTCGGCCCCCTCCACCGGCAACCTGGAGCTCGGCGGAAACAGCGACTTCACGGTCCATCCCTCGATAGCTGCGCTCGGGTGGGACATCGCAGCCGTAGCCCAGGGCGACATCGACTTCCAGGGTGGGTCGACGGTCGGCGGCGCACTCTTCACCCACGAGCAGATGGACTACATCGGCAACGCCGACTCCTGGGGGGCCGTGGTAGCCACTGAGGTGTGCGACACCATCGGATCACCAATCAGCTCGAGCTCGCTCTCGGGTGCCTCGGTGATCAACTTCCCCGGGCCGGTCAGCACTCCCTTCACCTCCTCCACCCTGCAGGTCGAAGTCGTCGGCTGGTACGAGCTCTAAGTCCGTCGTCCGTTATCCGAATCACCCTGCGGGTCTGACACGGAAAACGGACAACTCGGCTGAGCGGCTCCGAGACCACAGAAAACGCGTCGGCTATGCCTCGCAGGACCCGGTCTGGTACTGGTAGCAGGACCCGGTCTGGTACTGGTGACTGGTGACTGGTGACTGGTGACTGGAGACTCCTCTCGTCCGTTGTCCGATAAACCCTGCGGGTTACGGAAAACGGACAACTCGACCGAGCGTCTCCGAGACCACAGAAAACGCGTCGGCCATGTCTCGCAGGACCCCGTCTGGTACTGGGTACTGGAGACTGGCGACTCCAAACACGACCACGAGTAACGGCCTCGCCTCGCAGGACCCGGTCTGGTACTCGCAATCGGTAGCCTCTGCCGATGCTTGTCAAAGGCGTCTCGCTGTGGGCGGCCGAGACCAACGCGTGGGTGATCGCCCTTGAAAGAGGCGGCCCGGCCGTGGTCGTGGATGCCCCTCCCGATGCCGACGGGGTGGCCGGCCTGCTGGCGGCGAACGACCTGGTTCCGGTGGCACTTCTCGTGTCCCACGGTCACGTCGATCACGTCGGGGGCGCCGGGGAGATCGTCCGCCGGTTCGCGGTCAGCGCCTACATCCATCCCGATGACGAGTACCTGTATCGGGATCCGGCCGCCCAGCTTCGTCAGCTTTGGGGCTTCGAGGTTCCCGGCGACTATGCCCCGCCGGATCGCTGGGTGATGCTCGAGCACGGCCAGGTGCTCGTTCTGGCCGGGCTCACGTTCGACGTCGTCCATACTCCGGGGCACACCCCGGGGCACTGCTGCTTCCACGTCGCCGAAGAGGGGGTCCTCTTCTCCGGGGATCAGCTGTTCGCCGGGTCGATCGGACGCACCGATCTTCCCGGCGGCGATTACGACGCGCTGATGCGGAGCATGGAGAAGCGGGTGGTGACGCTCCCGGCCGAGACCACCGTCTTCCCCGGTCATGGCCCCACCACTACCCTGGCCGCCGAGCTGGCGCACAACCCCTTCCTCCAGGACTTCCGCACGTGATCTCCCGCCTCAAGGGCACCGACGACATCCTCCCGCCGGAGTCGAACCGGTGGCGCCGGCTGCTGCGAGCCTTCGACGACCTCGCCGAGCGATACGGGTACGACCTGGCGCTTCTGCCGGCCATCGAGGCGACCGAGCTCTTTGCGCGCGGGGTCGGCGAGACGACCGAGGTCGTCGAGAAGCAGATGTACACCTTCGAAGATCGGGGAGGACGGTCGGTGACGCTTCGCCCCGAGTTCACGGCAGGGATCGTGAGGTCGTACCTCGACTCCGGCTCGCAGGGGGTGCTCAAGGTCGCAGCCGCCGGTCCCCAGTTCCGCTACGAGCAGCCGCAGAAGGGCCGACGCCGGCAGTTCTTCCAGGTCGACCTGGAGTACCTGGGTGAGGATGCTCCCGGTGCCGACGTCGAGATCATCGAGTTCTCCCATCGGCTGCTGGAGATGGTGGGCGTCGAGGGCATCCGGCTCCACCTCAACTCGATCGGCGATGCCGCCGACCGCACTGCATATCGAGGGATGCTGCAGGAGTACCTGACGGAGCACCAGTCGGAGCTGTCGCCGGAGGCTCGGCGCCGGATCGAAAGCAACCCGCTGCGGGTCCTCGACTCCAAGGCGGATGCCGAGGTCGTGGTCGATGCTCCCGTCCCGTTGGATCACCTCGGTCCCGAGGCGACCCGCCACTTCGCCGAAGTGCGCTCGGGGCTCGACACGCTCGGAGTGCCCTACGAACTTGCTCCACGCCTCGTTCGGGGCCTCGACTACTACAACCGAACCGTGTTCGAGTTCTTCTCGTCCGGATTCGATGCGGCCCAGGACTCGCTGGGCGGAGGCGGGCGGTACGACCCGCTCGCCGAGCTCATCGGGAGCAAGCAGCGGGTTCCGGCGGTAGGAGTCGCACTGGGGTGCGACCGCATAGTCGAAGCCATGGCCGAAACTTCCGCCGCCCGCCTCGACGTGTTCGTTGTAGTCGCTGCCCCGGATCGCCGTTCGGAGGCAATGCAGTGGGTCGGCCGCCTTCGCCATGCCGGCCTCCGGGCGGACTGGGATCTCACCGGCAACCGCTCGGTGAAGGCGCAGTTTCGGGCGGCCAACCGCCTGGGTGCCGCGGTCGTGGCGATCGTCGGCGAGGAGTGGGCCGATGGGATGGTGGCGGTGAAGGCGCTGGACACGGGCGAGGAGCGGCAATTGCCCGTCGAGGAGGTTGCGGAGTGGACGAGGCAACGCTGAGGACGACCCGTTCCGCTCACCTCGGGACCGGAGAAATCGGCACCGAGGTGCGTGTCGCCGGATGGGTGGCCACGCGGCGCGACCACGGCGGGGTGATCTTCATCGACCTACGCGATGCCTCCGGTGTGGTCCAGGTGGTCATCAACCCCGAGGAGCATCCCCAGATCGCCGAGACGGCCCACGCCCTCAGGGACGAGTACTGCATCTCCGTCTTGGGGACGGTCCGGGAGCGGCCGGAAGGGACGGTCAACCCCGACCTGCCGACCGGAGAGATCGAGATCGGAGCGACTGAGGTCACCGTCCTCTCGCCTGCCGCGCCGCTGCCCTTCCAGATCGACGATCGCTCGGAGGTCGACGAGGTGCGCCGCCTCGAGTACAGGTACCTCGACCTGCGCCGCCCCAGGATGGCGGCCAATTTGAGGGCGAGGTCGGAGGCGCTCCACGCCATGCGGTCCGGCCTCGCCGAACAGGGCTTCCTGGAGGTCGAGACACCGACTCTGGTCAAGTCGACCCCGGAAGGGGCCCGGGACTTCCTTGTGCCCAGCCGGCTTCGCCGCGGCACCTTCTACGCCCTTCCCCAGTCTCCCCAGCTGTTCAAGCAACTGTTGATGGTGGGTGGGGTGGAGCGGTACTACCAGATCGCAAGGTGCTACCGCGACGAGGACTTCCGCTCCGACCGCCAGGTCGAGTTCACCCAGCTCGACATCGAGGGTGCGTTCTGGGGGCAGGATCAGGTCCTGGCTTCTCTCGAACCGGTCGTGGCGTCGGTCGTCGGAGCGTTGCGCGGTGAATCGGTGGCGACTCCGTTCCCCCGGATGTCGTACTCCGAGGCAAACGGGCGATTCGGGACGGACAAACCGGACATCCGGTTCGGCATGGAGCTGACCGACCTGTCAGACGTCTTCGCCGCCACCGGGTTCAAGGCATTCGCCGGCGTCCTGAAAACGGGCGGCCTCGTCGCCGGAATCAACGCCGGTTCGCTCGAGCTGTCGCGCGCCGGCCTCGACGGGTTGGTGGAGAGGGCACAGGAGCTGGGCGCCAAGGGCCTGGTGTGGATGGTTGTCGAGGATGACGGAGCGCTGCGCTCGCCGGTGTCCAAGTTCCTTACCGAGACAGAACTGGAAGCCGTGCGAGACCGGTTGGGGGCCGCCTCAGGGGATACGCTGCTGATGGTGGCGGATGAGCCCGCCACGACGCGCCGGATCCTGGGGGTCCTCCGTGTCGATCTGGGCCAGCCCGACGGCCACGAAGAGCTCGCCTTCCTGTGGGTGACCGACTTCCCGGTATTCGAGGTGGGGGCCGACGGACGCCTGGTCCCGGCCCATCATCCGTTCACCGCTCCTGCCGACGTGGAAGACATGGAGAAGAACCCCGAGTCGGCGGTGTCGCGGGCGTACGACCTGGTGCTCAACGGCACGGAGCTGGGATCGGGGAGTGAGCGAATCCACGATCCCGAGACCCAGGCGCGGGTGTTCCGGATACTCGGGATAGAAGACGAGGAGGCCGAGTTCCGCTTCGGATGGTTCATGCGCGGATTGCAGTACGGGACCCCGCCCCATGCCGGATTCGCTGTTGGGATCGACCGCCTCATCGCCATCCTGCAGAACGAGCCCAACATCCGCGAGGTGATCCCCTTTCCGAAGACCCAGACCGGTCTCGATCCGCTGACGGCCTCTCCGGGCCCGGTGGACGATCTCCAGCTGGAAGAGCTGGGTATCGAGCTGCGCCTCGAGGTGAGGTCGGCACTCGACGGCGAGGCCGAAGTCGAGGAGTCTGCTGAGTGATGCCGCTTGGAGGTCGCCAGTCTCCAGTCTCCAGTCATCTGCGTTTCTCCCGTTGTCCGTTCTCCGAATGCTCTTGGCGTTGCCCCACCGGGATCGCGGGTTCGAACGGCTGGTTTCGGGAAACGGAAAACGGAAAACCCGGCCCGTCGCCGGCCCCAGATTCCTCAGTCCTCAGCCTCCGGTGGGGGTTGTCGATCTCGGGCGGGAGAGTTCATGTTGGATGAGATTCGCTGCGCAGGGGGCCCTTCGTACTGATGGATGATCTGTTCGCGGCAGAGCGCGCTGAGCGGCGCCGCTCCGCGGAACCGCTCGCCGCCAGGATGCGGCCGGCGACCCTCGACGAGGTCGTCGGCCAGCGACACCTGCTGGGACCCGGTGCGGCGTTTGGGGTCATGGTCCGCTCCGGGCATCCGGTGTCGATGATCCTGTGGGGACCTCCGGGCACCGGGAAGACGACCCTGGCACGTCTCGTCGCCACCGAGACCGATGCGGCCTTCGAAGCCCTCTCGGCGGCCAGCGCCGGCGTCAAGGACGTGCGAGCGGTGCTGGAGGGTGCCCGGAGGAGGCTGGAGGAGGAGGAGCGACGCACGATCCTGTTCCTGGACGAGATCCACCGGTTCTCCAAGTCGCAACAGGACGCCCTGCTCCCGGGAGTCGAGAACGGCACGGTCGTGCTGGTCGGTGCGACCACCGAGAACCCGTTCTTCGAGGTCAATTCGCCGCTCATCTCCCGTTCCACCCTCTTCCGGCTGGAGGCGCTTGGGCCGGCCGACATCGAGGTCCTCATCGACCGTGCCCTCGCTACCGAAGCCGAGCTGGCGATCGAGGCCGCGGCGCGCTCCGCTCTGGCGGAGCGATCGGGAGGCGATGCCCGGCTGGCGCTCAATGCACTCGAGATGGCGGCAGCCATCGCTCGGGGCCGGAGCGATGCGACCATCGCCCTCGATGTGGTGGAAGAGGCGTTGCAGCGCCGCATCGTCCGATACGACAAGGCAGGCGATCAGCACTACGACGTCATATCGGCATTCATCAAGAGCCTGCGCGGCTCCGATCCGGACGCAGCGGCCTACTGGCTGCAAACGATGATCGAGGCAGGAGAGGATCCCGAGTTCATTGCCCGGCGGATGGTGATCTTCGCCTCCGAGGACGTCGGCCTGGCCGATCCGTCGGCTCTCGGGGTGACGGTGGCGGCGTCGCAGGCGCTGCAGTTCGTCGGTCTCCCCGAGGCTTCGTATGCCCTTCACCACGCCGCCCTCCACCTGGCGACGGCACCGAAGTCCAACTCGATCAAGCGGACGCTGGAGGCAGCGGCTGCGGCCGTCGAAGAGACGCCTCAGGCGGCGGTGCCGCCGCATCTGCGTTCTGGGGGTTACCGGGGAGCGGAGCAACTCGGCCATGGGGTCGGGTACCGCTACCCGCACGACCACCCCGAATCCCTGGTGCCCCAGCAGTACCTCCCCGATGGGCTCGAAGGCACCACTCTCTACCGGCCTACGCATTCGGGAGCCGAAGAGGCCGTGGCGCGGAGGCTGCGGCACATCGATGAGCAGACGGAGAGGAGCCCGAGGGAGTGAGAGGACGCGCCGATAGGCGTGGGCTCGGCGGCCTGGGGCTGGGGCCCCCGGGCCGCATCGCGATGAGCCGTACGGCGAAGAGCCATGGACACAGAGGACGCGCCGATAGGCGGGGGCTCGGCGGCCTGGGGTGAGAGCCCGCTGAGCGATGCATGTCACTCATCTCGACGGCCATGCATCGCCACTCGCGGTGTCCTCGGCTTCGCCATTCCTCCACGAGGAGTGACGAACCCGAGATCCTGG
>JAZGDZ010000135.1:0-3157 GCA_036478235.1 Acidimicrobiia bacterium
GATCAACCCTCGAGTGCCGCCGCGAACGCCGCGGTGGCCTCCTCGCTGAAACCGACGAGGCGGATCTCCTCCAGGGCGCCGGGGTGTTCCAGGCACCATTCTTGGGAGGCCATTGCGATGACGGCCGTCGCCTCCGCCGGCGGGTAGCCGTAGATCCCCGCCGAGATCGCCGGCATCGCCACACTCCGGCATCCGATGCCGGCGGCGGTGTCGAGGGCGGCGGTCACCGCCGTACGGAGCAGGCCCTCGTTGTCCTGTCCTTCGCTGTAGCGGGGGCCGGCGACGTGGATGACGACCCGGGCCGGCATGTCTCCGGCAGGAGTGACCGCGGCGACGCCCGGAGAGAGCGGCCCGTGCTCTCGAATCCAGCTGTCCGACACTTTCTGGACGATCGGACCGCCCGCCCGGGAGATCGCCAGCGCCACGCCGCCACCATGCTGCAGGTGGTCGTTGGCGGCGTTGACGACGGCCTCTACCGCCTGGGTGGTGACGTCGCCCTGAACTGCTGTGATCTGCGTCACAGCGGCTGCCTCCCGAGCTCGAGCCGAGGGTGACTGGGCGGCTACCCCCAGAAAGCGTCCAGCGCGTATTGGTCGAGCGCGGTGGCCCACACCTCGGAAACGACCCCTTCGTTTGCGTGGAAGATGAAGATCTGCTGGGCCGTGATCGATTCGTCGCCACGCGTGATGTTGCTCTCGACGAGGGCCACGACGTGCTTGTCGTCGGCGAGCAGGGAGTGCGGCTGGTTGTCGATCGTGGCCTCGCCTGAGATCTCGCCGAAGAACTGCAGCATCGCATCCACGCCGGAATAGTCGCCGCTCCACTTGTTCTTCCCGCCGGTGTGCCACACGGCGTCTTCGGTGAACAGGCTCCTCATGCCCTCCATGTCACCTTCGGCGAAGGCCTCGAAGCCCTTCATCACCGCCTGGGCGTTCGGATGCATACCCTCCATGATCTATTCCCCTTTGCGGCCGGCGGCCGCATCGACTGATCTGGCGGCATCCGAGCCTACGCGGCGAGGACGTTATCGCGGTGCGCATCACGACGACGCCGGTCCACCCGCCTGATCGCCGGAACAGTCGCGGGCCTTGCGACGTTGCATCACCACCACGACGAGGAGGACCCTTGCGGAAAGCGGCACCACTGATTATTGCTCTGGCCCTCATCGCTGCCGCCTGCACCACCTCAGACGGCGGATCGGCCGACTCGACCACGGCCGCCTCGCCGACCGTTACCGCAGCGACCCCGAGCACGTCGGACTCTGCTCAGGACGAGTCGACGACCGTCCCACCGACCTCGGGGCTGACCATGAGCGTCGCCTCGGGATGGACGGCTACCTCCCTGGGATCCGGAGTGAAACCGGTCGTAGCGCTGGACGGCAACGGAGCGCCGGGTGTCGCCTGGATCCTCGAGCGGGTGGGCGACGGCTTCATCGCCTATGCGAACGCCGCCGAAGGGTGGGACCGGCAGCTGGCACTGGAGGGCTACTTCTACGGCCCGATAGGTCTCGCCTTCGATCCGGAGGGCGCCCCCAACATCGCCATCCACGACCATCAGGCCGACGGCTTCGATCCCGAGCTCGGCGACCTGGTTCGGCTCCATCGGGACGGGGATCGCTGGGAGCAGGACACCGCCCACGATGACGGCCACGACGGCTGGGACAGCACCATCGTCATCGGCGCCGACGGCGCCATCCACGCCGCCGGAGTCGATCCGGTCCAGTTCGGTCGCGAGGACGGCGTCGAGTACTACCGGAATACTGGAGACGGCTGGGAAGTCACCCAAATCGGCAGCGGACCGGTTCCCTACCAATACAACGTCGGGCTCGCCCTCGATCCGACAGGTTCCCCCGCCCTCACCTACTACAACGACACGGAAGGAGACCTCGTCTTCGCCGGCCTCGACGGAGGCTCCTGGGTGCTCGAGACAGTGGCGTCCGAAGGCGACGTCGGCAAGTACTCGTCACTCGCCTACGACCCTCAGGGCCGGGCGGCCGTCACGTTCTTCGAACAGACCGGGGGCACCGAGGGCAACATCGTGTTCGCGATACGCGACGGGGATGCCTGGACGCTGGAAATAGTCGGGCAGCTGACCGGGTTCTCAGAGGGCAACGCCCGCCGCAATTCGTCGCTGGCGTTCGACACTCAGGGTCGGGCTCACGTCGTCTACTCGGACACCACCGGCGTCTGGTACGCAGTGCGCGATGACACCGGCTGGCAGACCGAGCAGATCGTCACGGCCGACCTGCCGCTGGGACAACTCGTCTCACTCGTGCTCGACGGCTCCGACACTCCGCACCTCGTGCTCTACGAGATCACGAGCAGCAGCCCGCTCGACGGCACCGTCGCTTACCTCACAATCCAGTCCTAGGAGTTCTGGCATCCGCCGGGAACACGGCCGAGTGGACGACGCTGCGTTCTACGACGAGTTCGCCGATGGTTGGTGGGACGCCGATGGGTTTCTGCACGGCATCGGCACGCTTCTCAACCCGGTGCGATTGCCCTACGTCGCGAGGGCCCTGGGTGAGGTGGGCAAGAGGCCTACCGGTCTGCGGGTTCTCGATGTCGGATGTGGCGGGGGATTGCTGGCCGAGCCCCTCAGCGAGCTGGGGATGGTCGTGACCGGCATCGATGCCTCGATCCCGTCTCTGGCGGCGGGGCGCAACCACGGCGAGTCGGTCCGGTATGCCGGGGCCCAGGCGGATCGGCTGCCGTTTTCGGACGACACGTTCGATGTCGTTGTTGCGATGGAGATTTTCGAGCATGTTGAAGATCCGGTCCGCGTCGTGGCCGAGGCCGCCCGCGTGCTCCGTCCCGGGGGCGTGTTCTTCTTCGCCGGACCGTCTCGGACCCGGCTCAGCCGGCTGGTACTCATCGATCTCGCCCAGCGCTGGGGCTGGTCGGCGGTGCTGCCGCCGGGGTTGCATCGCTGGGAACGCTTCATCACACCCTCCGAGATGTCCACGATGCTGGCCGATGCCGGAGTCACCGCACAGGAGACGATTGGCCTGGGCCTCGAGTGGGGCGAAGTATTTCCAGCGCTGCGTGCCTACTGGTTGCTGCGTCGACGAAGGATCGGGCATGCCGAAGCCGGGCGTCGGGTGCGACTCACGATCCAGCGGAGCACGAGCATCGCCTACATGGGGTACGGGATCAAG
>JAZGDZ010000136.1:0-10724 GCA_036478235.1 Acidimicrobiia bacterium
CGCAGCCAAATACGCAGCCAAATACGCAGCCAAATACGCAGCCAAATACGCAGCCAAACCCGTAGCCGCGACCCCGCAGTGGACTCGTAGCCTTCTTCAGGGAACCGGGGGGTGTGCCGATGTTCGCATTGTGAGCAACACCTCCGATCGGGTGCGGGTGACCCACCTCATTCACGACCTCGGCCCGGGTGGCGCCGAGCACGTTCTTGTGGATCTCGCAACCGTGGCCGAGGCGGCCGGCATCGACATGTCGGTCGTTTCGATGTTGCCGCTGGGACGGTTCCGCTACCCCCGGCTTTTGCGGGAGTCGGGCGTACGCGTCGAGAGCCTCGACCTGGCCGCTTGGTGGGACCCGCGCGGACCCCGCCGGCTGCGTCGGCTCCTTGCCGCTCTCGCTCCCGAGATACTGCATTCGCACCTCAAGCACGCCGATGTCGTTGCTGGGCGTGTTGCCCGCCCTGCCGGGATTCTGCAGGTCTCGACCCTGCACGTCGTCGAGGACTCAGTTGGCCCGCTGGGTGCCTGGAAGCGCGGCATCGCCATGCGATGGCGCAAGAGAACCGCCCGCCGCACGATCGCCGTCTCCGACGCCCTGAGGGACTGGTACCTGGCCGAGTCGGGGGCGGATCCCGACTCCGTCGTGACCATTCGCAACGGTGTACCCGATCCGGTCGGGATAGATCGGGAAGAGGTATCGGCGGTGCGGAGGGAGCTCGGGATCGGTGACGATCGGATCGTCGCTTTGACCATCGCTGTGATGCGCCCCGGCAAGGGCCACGACGTCCTCCTCGACGCAGTCAAGGAGGTCGACGACGACCGCCTGGTGTTCCTGCTCGCCGGCGACGGATCCGAAGCGAAGCGACTGTGGGCTCGAGCGGCCGGGGATCACCGCATCGTGTTCACCGGTTTCAGGGAGGATGTGCCGCTGTTGTTCGCAGCGGCCGATCTGGTCGTGCACCCCAGCTTGGGAGACGCCCTGCCGACCTCATTGATCCACGCCCTGGCGGCAGGACTCCCGATCGTCGCATCGGACATCGGCGGGATCCCGGAGATCGTTACGCCCGGTGCCGGGTTCCTGGTCCCGCCGGGCGATCCGGCCGCCCTCGCCTCCGCTATCACCCGCCTGGCTGCCGACGAAGCCGGCCGGCGCCTGATGGAAAAGCGGTCGCGGGAGCGCTTCGAAGAAGAGTTCGAAGCGGCGGCATGGGCCCGTCGGCTCAGATCGCTCTATTCGGAGGTCCTGAACCGCACCTGACGCCGCTGGCTATGGTCTGGCCGTCGACCCGAGGACCATGGCCGCCGCCGTCACCATCGCCCCGATTCGCTCCGGACTGGTCGAGGAATGGCGCGCCTTCGTGGCCGAACTCCAGGGCCCGCGCCGCATCGAATGGGTTCAATCGCAGCGACGCCGCGGCATCACCCGGCAGGTGATCTCACTCGCCTCCGGAGATCCGGTCCTCGCCGTGATCTACACGGAGTCGGACGATCCCGAGGGTGCCCGAGAGAGGTTGGCGGGATCGGACGATCCCTTCGACGCATGGTTCCGCGCCCGGCTCGAGGAGTTGCATGACGCCCCGTTCGAGGCGGAGGTCGTCTTCGATTCGGCGCCCCGCCCCGGTCCGTGGAGGGGATGGCGGTGACCCGGAGGCTCCTGCTGGCGGCGCTCGCCCTGAGTCTCGTCGCCGCAGCCTGTGGAGACGACGACGCCGACCCGACCTTTACCGCGGCGGGCGCCGCCGCCACGACGAGTGGCGGCGATATCGGTCCCTATCCAGCGGCGATAGTCGACGAGTACGTGTCGGGGTGCACCACGGAAGCCGACGAGGGCCTGTGCCGGTGCACGGTCGACGAGTTCCAGAAGCGAATCACCCTGGCGCAGTTCCTCGACCTGATCGACACCGATCTGGATTCCGACCCGACCGTGCAGGAGGTGATCGAACTGTGCCTCACGATCGGCGGGCCGGCCACGACCGCGCCCCAGGCCGGATCGACAAGCACGACCGAGCCGGAGTTCGTTCCGATCACGGATCTCGACACGATCATCGATATCACCGTGGTCGATCTCGAGGAGTGGTGGGCGGCCGAGCTCCCCGCGGTGTTCGGCGCCGACTACGAACGGATCACCGAGGTCGGCCCGTATTTCCCCTCCCGCGGCGACATTCCCCTCTGCGGAGGGCCCCTCAAGAGGGAGGAGTTCGAGGCGAACGCCTTCTACTGCTCCATCAACGACAGCGTCAGATGGGACGCCGAGGATCTCATGGCCCCGCTCTTTCAGGAGTTCGGCGACTTCACCGTTGCCCTCGTCCTCGCCCACGAGTGGGGTCATGCGGTCCAGGCCCGGTTCGGATTCGACGAGCTGAACCAGCCCACGATTGTGAGCGAGCTCCAGGCCGATTGCTTTGCCGGGGCGTGGACCGCCCGCATTGCCGACGGGGAGAGCGATCTCCTTCGTCTCGAGCCTGGAGACCTCGAGGAGGCCATGGCGGGCTTCCTCCTCATCGGTGACGAGTTGGGGATCGACCCGCTCGGGGTCAACGCCCACGGCGGCTCGTTCGACCGGCTCAACGCCTTCTTCGACGGGTTCAATCAAGGCACCGATCTCTGCGCCACCTACGAGGACATTCCCCCCGACATCGTGTTCCTCCCGTTGCAGCCCGACGACGATCCGGCCCGGGGCGGGGACCTCCCGTATGTGGATACCGCCCCGTTGCTCTCGGGCGCCCTAGAGATCTTTTGGACCGAGGTGTACCCAGAGGTCTTCGGTGCTCCCTGGACCCCGGTGACGATGACGATTCCATATGCGCCTTCCACCGGGGTGTTTCCCACGTGCGGGGAAGTGACGCTCGACGAGGACTTCTACATCTACAACGCCTTCTACTGCGCCGCCGACGACTACGTGGCCTGGGACGACGAAGGCCTGTTTCCCGACCTCTACCTGGAGATAGGCGACTTCGCCATCGGGCTCGTGTTGGCCAACGAGTGGGGCCGGGCCGCCCAGACCCGGGCCGGTCTTGCGCTCGACACTCCCGCCGCCCAACTTCAGGTCGACTGCTTCACCGGTGTGTGGACTGCGGCCATGATCCCGGCCGACAACCCGATGGGCATCTTCCTTGCCGCCGGCGATCTCGAGGAGGGGATCGCCGGCTTCTTGACCCTCTCGGCCACTCCCGGCGAGGAGGAAATGGGCGTGAGCGCCTTCGATCGCTTCGAGGCCTTCAAGGACGGGTTCTTCGACGACGCGACCGCCTGCGGAACCTAGTGTGATGCGACACCGCTCAGCCTTCTACCATCGGTGTCACCGATGAACATCCACGACCTGATTCGCCGCCCGCTGTACCGCCTGTACGAGCAGCGGCTCATCCATTCGCTCGACCGGTCAGTCCTCCCCCACCACATCGGCGTGATCCACGACGGCCATCGCCGGTTCGCCCGCGAGGCGGGGCTGCCGGACTACGAGGCGTCGTACCGGGCGGGGATGGACAAGGTGGTCGAATTCCTCGGTTGGTGCGATGACTTCGAAATCCCGGCCGTCACCTGCTGGCTGCTGTCTCAGGAGAATCTGAGCCGTCCCGACGACGAACTGAAGCCCTATTACCGGGTGCTGATGGAGTTGTTCGACCGCCTGCCGGCGAGCGTTCCCGGTACCCGGATCGGCGTCATTGGGAGCACCCACCTGCTTCCCGACGACCTGCGCGAGGCCGCCGACCGGCTGATGCAGCGTTGCGGCGTCGGTGCCCGCCGGATCACGATTGCCCTCGGTTACGGCGGGCGTCAGGAGATCGTCGATGCGGTGCGAGACCTGGTGGGCAAGCTCACTGCCGCCGGCCTGGAGGGAGAGGCGCTGACAGCCGCCATCGATGCCGATGCGCTGGCGTCGCACCTCTACACGGCCGATCTGCCCGACCCGGACCTCGTGATCCGCACCAGCGGGGAGTCCCGGCTGTCCGGATTCCTGCTGTGGCAGGCGGCCTATGCCGAGTACTCGTTCGTGGACGTCTACTGGCCCGAGTTTCGCAGGGTGGATTTCCTGAGGGCCCTGCGTGAGTTCACGCTGCGAGAGCGCCGCTTCGGCCGCTGAACAATCAGCGATTAGTCATCAGTCATTAGTCCTTGGCAAGACGGCGATCGCCACGAGGAATCGGTCCCCTTGTGGGGGCGCCAGTTGATCAGAAACGGCTGATGGGCGTCTTGCTCATTGCCAATTGCTAATTGCCAATCGCTACTTGTGATCGTGGTCGTGGCTCGGACCCGGGCCGTCTTCTCGACCCCGTCAACACCCCGGCTCGCCGTGGTTGCCACAGCAGGTCGATCCGGTCCGGAGCTTCCTCCAGTTGTTCTTGAGCGATTTTGTGACCTTGGTGACGGTCGGATCGTCAGATCGCTGCCAGTTGGCGAAGAAGTCGATGTCCTTGAGTCCCATGATCGGAGGCTAGGAGCCCGCTGAGCAATACATGTCACTCATCTCGACGACCAGGTTTTTGGCTCCGGCGTTCGGGTCCTACTCGGCCCCGAAGCGCCTCCGCATGAACGTGCCGCCCTGCGGGCGGCGCTGTGTTCTACATCGCCACTCGCGGTGTCCTCGGTCCCGCCATTCCTTCGCGAGGAGTGGCGAAGCCGTTTGGCTCCGGCGTTCGGGTCCTACTCGGCCCCGAAGCGCCTCCGCAAGGTTGGGCCGCCCTGCGGGCGGCGCTGCGTTCTACCTGGCGAGTGGCGCGTCTGGCTCGGTTTGGCTGCGGTGTTCGGGTCCTGTTCGGCCCCGAAGCGCCTCCGCATGGAAGTGCCGCCCTACGGGCGGCGCTGTGTTCCACGATCTGAGCAACGGCATTACTCAGCAGACTCCCAGGAGCCCGTCGAGTCTGGTGGCGCACGTTGTTCAGTGTGGGGCCCCGGTATGCCGAATGGCCATCCCGCGGGATGGCCATTCGGAGGGAGGAAACGCCGTCCAGGACGACACCATCAACATCGTCCGGTTCGGCCGGCCCTTGAGGAGTTCGTCGGCGACCTACAGTGGGACTTCGTGAACGTGAACGTCTCTCGCTCCCCGCTGCGCTTGCTGACGTACGCCATCCTCTCCGTCCCGGCGATCCTGCTGGCGATCGACATGACCGTTTCCCACAAGTGGATCAGTGCACCCGAGACCACCGACGTGGTCGTGGGCCAGTCGACCGACGAGAACGGCCAACAGGTGGATGTGACGAAGGCCGTACTCACCGACGTCGGCCGGGCGGAGCGGAGGAGGGACCTCCTCTTCGGCGCGGCACTCTTCATCGGCGGGGCGCTGGCGATGGCTTGGTCGATCAAGGAGCTGGCGCGTCCGACGGCCTTTCTGACGGCCGACGATGACGGTCTCCTGGTGCGGCTCGACGGCCCGCGGCGACCGCCGCTCCGCTTCACCTGGGACGGGATCGTGGAGGTCCGGTCGGGTATCGTTCCCGACGACGGCGTCGAGGTTCCGGTCCTCTCCATCCGGCTCCTCGACATGGAGGAGGTTCCCTACCGCCCCGCCGGGGCCCATGCCGAGCCCCCCTGGCTCCATCTGCTTGCCGAGGAGTGGGACACGCCGGCTCATCAGATCGCCCCCCTGTTCGATCAGATGGCAGCCCGGACCAGGCCGACGCGAGAGCACGAGTGAGGATTGGCGCCCACGTCTCCAACGGCTCGCCGCTCGAGGAAGCCGCTGCCCGCGGCGCCGACCTGGCTCAGGTGTTTCTGTCCAATCCCCAATCGTGGAAGAAGCCCCTGCCTCGTGACGACGCCGACGAGTTGAGGGATTCGGAGATCCCGATCTACGTCCACGCCCCCTACCTGGTCAACGTGGGCTCCCCCAACAACCGGATTCGGATCCCCAGCCGCAAGATCATTGCCGACACCATCGAGGCGGCGACGGCGATCGACGCCGCCGGGGTGATCGTCCACGGCGGGCACATCGACGACGGGGAGGACGTGACCGTCGGCTTCGAGCGATGGCGCAAGGCCCTCGACAGCGTCCGGTTGACGGTGCCGCTCCTGATCGAGAACACCGCCGGCGGAGGCAACGCCATCCTGCGCGACGTGGAGAACTACGGACCCCTGTGGGGGGAGATCGGCGACTTCGGGGTGGGAGTCTGTCTCGACACGTGCCACGCCTGGGCGGCGGGTGAGGATCTGGGGACGGTGGTGGACCGCATTGCCGCGGTCACCGACGGTGTCCACCTGGTCCACTGCAACGACTCGCGTGATCCCCACGGGAGCAACCGGGACCGCCACGCCAACCTCGACAGCGGAGAGATCCCGCTGGAGTTGCTTGTCGAGGTGGTTCGTTCGGCCGACGCACCGGTGGTGGTGGAGACTCCAGGGGGCGCCGAGGGACAGGGCGCCGATATCGCCCTGTTGCGCAGAGAGCTTGGCAAATAGGGATCAGCCGTTGGCCATTAGCCAATAGGCGCGGCAATCGCCTCGCTGCGCTAGCCGGGGGATCGGATGCGTGTAATCGCCTCGCTGCGCTCGCCGGAGGATCGCCCCGAGGGAACCTCGGATCGCTCGTTTCAATGGCCCCGAGCGAAGCGAGGATCGCCGTCCGCTGGCCATTAGCCAGTAGGCGCGGCAATCGCCTCGCTCGTCGGGTCGGCGCCATCGGCGAACGCCTCCACGTATTCGTGGGCGTCGGCGTCGCGGACTTGCACCGGCGGGCTTTTCATGAAGTACGACGACGGCGCCAGCAGCGGTCCGCCGATGCCACGGTCGAGGGCGATCTTGACGCAGCGCACTGCATCAGCCAACTAATACTCACCGCCCAGCTTGGTGTGGTCCCACGAAGCGATGTGCTCCGGCTCCACGACGACCACGGTGTTCTTGGGGGCGTGGCGCCCGAATGCGACCTCGAGCGCCTCCGGGTCCATCTCTACCGGATCGGCTCCCACCATCGGGTACTTGGCCGCGAGGATGCCGTATGCGGCCAGGGCGCGTTCGGGATCATCGGCCCCGTCGACGAGCCGGGCGGTCCCCTTGATCATCACCGCCTGGAGTTCGCTGTAGGCGACACCCTTTTCGACCAGCACGGTGATGCGCGGGTCCCGCCTCAGGTTGACGATCTTCTGGCTCTTGGAGAACGAGCGGAACACGATCTTCCCGTCCTCCACGAAGTACCACATGGGGGCGGTGTGGGGATGGCCGCCCCGGCCGATCGTGGTGACGATCACGGTCATTCCTGTGTCGAGGAAGGCCTCGATCTCCCCGGGGCTCATCGAGACGTCCTTGCGGGCCACGGGCCGACGCTAGTCCCGATCGCGCTCCTTGAGCAGTTCTTGATCGAGCCGCAGGTTGAGGGTGAACAGCCGGCCGACGATCGGAAGCACGACCAGGTTGAGCCCGTGGAGCACCCCGATGATGGCAAGGATCCCGCCGACCCGGGCGGCCTCGTGCTGCACCTGCTGTGCGGTTACATCACCGAATATTCCCCACGCCGTAGCTTGCTCGAACCGGGAGGTCAGCAGGATGTAGGCGAAGAAGATCAGGTAGTAGGCGACGTCGGTAAGGACGATGAAGGACTTGCCGGTCCTGGGATTCGCCCGGAAGACGTCGGCCACGTAGTTCTTGCCGTACTTCCTGATGAACGGTCCCAGGAAGAAGGCGATCGCGAACAACACGACGGTCGTGATCAGCTCGAGAATCCACCAGTCCATTTCCACTCCTCCTTGCAATATCCACAGTGTCGATCCGATGGCGATGACGGCTGCCAGGGCCGCGGCCGCCATGATTCGCCGAAGGGCGGTGCGGCGTCGCTCGTCCGCCTCGACTGCCCCTTCGATCCTCTCCAGCAGGTCGGGGGTGACCTGAACCTCCTCGTATCTGGCGAAGGCGTCCCGCAGTCGATTTTCGAGCATCGTCATCGCTGCTCCTCCATTTGCTCCCTCAGCGCGGCCATGCCGCGCTTCAGATGGGTCTTCACCGAGTTCGCCGAGATTCCGAGCGTCGTCGCGATCTCGTGATACGAGAGTTCCAGGTAGTACCGCAGCACCACACAGTCGCGCTGCCGCAGCGCCAGACCACCGACGGCTTCGAGGAGGGTCTGCTGCTCCTCGTCGAGAATCGCCGCGTCGTGGGGATCGGGTCCCATGGAGCCCACGGGGTGGGCATCGAGGTGCCTGAGGGACACCAGTCCCCGCCGGTTGTGATCGCGGGCCAGGTTGAGCACGGTGGACCTCAGGTAGCCGGCGGCGGCGTTGGGATTTCGCAGGCGATCGCGTGAGCGATGGAAGCGGATGAACGCCTCCTGCACCAGGTCTTCGGCGGCGCTGCGGTCGTCGACGAACATCCGGGCGATCCTCACCAGCCGGGCGCCGTGGGCGCGGTACAGCGCTTCGATCGAGCTGCTTTCGGTCTGCCCCCTCGTCACCGGGGCGAGCGTACCGGTTCTGGTCATTGTCTGAAGGACGGTCGAGCAGGGCATCGCGGGTGACGCGTCACCCGCGATGCCCTGTCCCTCGTCCTACTCATGACGCCGACTGGAGGATCAGATGCGAAAGATGGTGGTTGCGTTCACGGCCCTGGCCATGATCGTCGCAGCGTGCTCTGACGATGACGCCGCCCCGGCGACGGTGACGACCGTTGCTACCGCGACCACCATCGCGACTACGACATCCCTCGTCGCGGACACCCCTCCACCGGATGATCGTCGTCCCGTGATCCTCGACTACTCGCCGACCGTTTCCGACATCGGAGCCCTGGCGTTTCTGGCTTCGCACCCCGATCTCCGGCTGGTGGCAGTGACGCTCCCCGGGACCGGCGAGTCTCATTGTGAGCCCGGTGTGGCCCACACCCGAGGGATGCTGGTAGAACTCGGCTACGCCGAGATTCCGGTGGCATGCGGTCCCGATGACCCGACAACCGGGTTCAACGCCTTTCCCACCTCGTGGCGCCTGGCTTCCAACGAGATGGATCTTCCCGAGGCGGCTCCCAACGAGGACCGCAGCGCTCCCGAGCTCATCGCCGACCTGGTGCGCCAATCCGACACCCCGATCGAGATCGTCGCGGTCGGTCCGCTCACCAACCTCGCCGTCGCCTTCGCCGCCGATCCGGAACTGGCCGGTCTGGTCGCCGGGATCACGATCATGGGTGGGGCGGTGGACGTCGCCGGCAACGTGTTCAAGAACGAAGTAGGTGAGTGGAACATCTGGGTCGATCCGACCGCCGCCGACACGGTGCTCCACTCGGGAGCTCCGGTGACCCTGGTTCCGCTCGATGCCACCAACTTCCTACCGGCGGGGAGGATCTTCTGGGAGTCGCTCGATGCGCAGGCGTCGACGACGGCCGCTCGACTGGTACGCGACGTGTGGGCCGCCAACTGGGACTGGATCGACAACGCCGAAGGATTGCTCTACTTCTGGGACGAACTGGCGGCTGCGGTTCTGGTCGATGAGTCTCTGGTGACGTTCGAGACCCGAAACCTCGTGGTCGACGACGAGACGCGGGAGAACAAGGGCTGGACCCGCGAGGACCCCGCCGGTGTGCCGGTCCGGGTGGCGCTGACGGCGGACCGGCGCGCCTTCGAACAGCTGTTCCTCGACACGCTCGTCGGCGGCCCTGTCGAGCTCGGGTACCTGGAGGCGACTCCGGAGGAGATCTCCTATTTCGAGGCGGTGGCCGGGATCGTCGCCGAGGCCGAAGCCGCGTTCGGTGTGATCTTCGATGAGACCGCGGTCGAGCTGGGCTTCAGCGAGGATTCGGCCCCAGACGACGCCTTCCTCGTGGTCGTCGCCGCGGCGTTGCCGGCGATCCTCGCCGGGCCGTGGGCCGAGCAGATGGCGGCTCTGGCGGCCCTGGAGGTGCCGGCGACGCTGGCGGAGCTACACGATGCGTATCTCGAGGCACTGCAGGAGTTCGCTGCGGCCGAGTCGGAAATTGCTGTTGCTCTCGAATCCGGTGGCTTCGAGGCGTTCGAGCCGTTCATTGGGCCGGTCACCGAGGCATGTATCGCTTTGCAGACGAGCGCCGAGGTGCGTCTCGTCGATCTCAATTGCTTCTAGTGGTGTGTCGTGCAAGTAGCGTTCGCGTGACGATGGCTCGCGCCTTCAGGTAAGACTCTCTACACTCCTGTGAAATCCCGAGAGACGATCGACGATGGCGCATGAGGATCAGCGACGTGACAACCGCTGAGCGCCCCGTTTCCAACAGCCTCCCGGCCCCCTTCATGGGGGCCTTTCTTTTTGGATCATGACGACCATTCGACTCCCCGGGCTCATCGACGTTCACGTCCATTTGCGCGAACCGGGCGGCGAGCACAAGGAGACGTGGTCCAGCGGAACCGCCGCCGCGCTGGCGGGGGGGTTTACGACGGTCCTGGCGATGCCGAACACGACACCTGCGGTGGTCGATGAGAGCTCGCTCGATGTGGCGTCGACTGCTGCCCGTCGCGGAGCCCGTTGTGATTACGCCCACTACCTCGGCGCCGGCCTGAAGAACGCCGGCGACGTAGGCGGGTTGGCCGGCCGGGCGGCCGGCCTCAAGATGTACCTGGGCCAGACCTTCGGCGACCTGAGGCTCGATGATCTGGACATCTGGTCGGCCCACCTGGAGGCCTGGCCGGAGGACTCCGTCGTCGCCGTTCATGCCGAAGGGCAGTCCCTGGCCGCGGTGATCCTCCTCGCCGAGTGGCTCGATCGCCCGATTCACGTCTGTCATGTGGCCGGCGCCACGGACATCGGGCTGATAGCCCGGGCCAAGGAGCGGGGCCTCGCCATCACGTG
>JAZGDZ010000137.1:0-16248 GCA_036478235.1 Acidimicrobiia bacterium
GGCTCCTCGGTGGTTGTGGATCCCGCCGCCCTCAATCACGGCATCCTCTGGTGGCGCGCCATCACGCAGTGGATGGGGGGCATGGGGATCATCGTGCTGTCGATTGCGATACTGCCGCTGTTGGGGACCGGCGGGCTGCAGCTGGCGCGCGCCGAGTCACCCGGGCCTACGCCCGACCGGCTCACACCCCGGTTCCGGGAGACGGCGAAACGGCTTTGGCTGGTCTACTTCGGACTGACGACGGCAGAGGCGGCGGTCTTGTCGCTGAGTGACATGAGCGTGTTCGATGCAATCACCCACTCGTTCACGACGATGTCCACCGGCGGCTTCGGCACCAAGGCAGCGTCGCTGGCCGCATTCGACAACTTCGCCCAGTGGGTGGTGATCATCTTCATGATCCTGGCGGGTGCCTCATTCGCTCTTCACTACAAGGCGCTCCGGTTTCGCGACCCGCTCGCCTATCTGAGAAACGCCGAGTTTCGCCTATATGGTGGAATCCTCCTGGCGGCGGCCACATTCATCGTCGTCGGCACGTGGAGCGGCGGCGTGGGAGACACGATTCGCGAAGGTGTGTTCACCAGCGTCTCCTTGGTCACGACAACCGGCTACGTGACAGCCGACTTCGGCCAGTGGGCCTCGGCACTGCAGGTCTTGGTGGTGGGGCTGATGTTCGTTGGGGGCATGGCCGGATCGACCGGGGGGTCGGTCAAGGTATATCGCTTGGGCGTGCTGTATCAAGGGTCGAAGGCAGATCTGCGCCGCCTCATCCACCCGCGCGGGGTGTTTGTCACCCGCCTGGGCAAGGATCCGGTTCCGGATCCCATTGCGGAGAGCATCCAGTCCTTCTTTCTGCTCTACATGTTCGTGTTCATGTCGGCAACGCTGGCATTCACCGTCTTCGAGTCGATCGCAGGAGCGAATCTCGACCTCGTCACCTCTGCTTCTGCAGTGGCTTCGGCGTTGGGCAACATCGGACCGGGTCTGGCCGAGGTAGGGCCGGCCTCCAATTATGCAGCGCTTCCGGCTGCGGGGAAGTGGCTTCTCTCGTTCGTCATGATCCTGGGCCGGCTGGAACTTTTCCCGGTGCTCCTCCTCTTTACGCGGGAGTTGTGGCGCCGCTAGCCGGGAAGCCGCAGCCGGCATGCCTCGCGAGAATCTGCCCCGGATGAAACGTGACGTGCTGATCGTGGGTGGCGCAGCAATGGGCAGCGCCGTCGCCTACTACCTCAAGTCGATGGACTCTGGCGTGTCCGTCGCCGTCGTGGAGCGTGACCCAACCTACGAACGCTCATCGACCGTCCTCTCCGACGGCAACGTTCGCATCCAATTCAATCTGGAGGAGAACATCCGGATCTCGCAGTACGCCCTGGAGGTGCTGGAGACCTTTGCCGACGACATGGCGGTGGGCGACTTTCGGCCCGACGTGTCGGCTCGCCACCAGGGAAACCTGTTCCTGGCAGACGAGGAGCGAAAGGCCGATGCTCTGGCCGGGATGGAGCTGCAGCGCTTCCTCGGCTGCGAGGTCTCGTGGGTGGATGGAGCCGAGATCGTTCGGCGCTGGCCGGTCTTCGATGGTCCCCATCACGTTGGAGGCACGTTCGGGCCCCGTGATGGCTCGGTCGATCCAACCGCAGTCGTGCGCGGCTACCGCCACAATGCCGCCGCCATGGGTGTCGAGTACATGGAGGCCGAGGTGGACACGCTGCTGCGCAGCGACGATCGGATCATCGGCGTCCGACTCGCCGGCGGCGACCGGATCGCAGCGCCGGTGGTGATCAACTGCGCCGGTGCCTGGAGCCCCGGGCTGCTGGCGGGAATCGGGGTGGACATTCCGGTGGAGCCGGTGATGCGCAACGTGTTCATCGTCGAGAGCCATCTCGAGTGGGAGGACGACCTCCCGAGCGTCTTCGTGCCGTCGGGGTTGTACGTGCTTCCTGAGAGGGATGGGACCTTCCTCGTTGGCTGGTCACGGCCCGATGACCCGGTCGGCTTCGACTTCACAGTGCGGCGCAGCAAGTTCTACGACCTCATTTGGCCCGAGCTCGTCGATCACTTCCCGGCCTTCGATCAGCTCGAGATCGCCGGTTCTTGGGCTGGGCTGTACGCGGTCAACACGCTCGACGGCAACGCCATCCTCGGGGAGTGGCCGGAGGTTCGGGGGCTCCACATGTGCACCGGGTTTTCCGGACATGGATTCCAGCAATGCCACGCCGTGGGCCGCTATCTGGCCGAGCTGGTTCTGGAGCGAGACCACGCAATCGACCTGTCCCGCCTCGGCCCGCAACGGATCATCGATGGCGAACCGCTGTACGAGCACGCCGGTCGCTTGATTTAGCGCGACCCGCAATCGGCGGATTGCCATCGGCGGCATCAGCCGGCGACGATTGCCCGCCGCGCGCTGCGAGGCGATTGCCCGATAGCAGACAGCAGACCGCAGCCAGCGGAACGCTGTTGCTGACTGCCGACCTACGGCTAATGGCCAACGGCACCGGCCACCGGCCACCGGCCGAGGGCCGGCGGCCGGCTTCCTATACTCCCGGCCGTTCTCCAACCGACCTGAGGTGAACCCTTGGACCCCGATTTTTGGTTGTACGTAGCCGTCGGCGCGGGTATCGCCGGCCTGCTCCTTGCTGTGATGTTCGCCCGTCAGGTGCTGGCAGCGCCCCCCGGCAACGAGCGTATGCAGGAGCTGTCTGCCTCGATCCGCGAAGGGGCGATGGCCTTCCTCAAGCGCGAGTACACCTGGGTAGCGGCGTTTGTCGTGCTCATGGCAGTGCTCATCTTCGCCCTGCTCGACTACGGGCGGCCCTGGGGTGCGATCGCCTATGTGTTCGGCGCAGCCCTGTCGGCTCTGGCCGGACTCATCGGGATGCGGATCGCCACCGCCGCCAACGTCCGCACCACCGAGGCGGCCCGCGTTGGAGGCGTCCGTAAGGCGCTCCCGCTCGCCTTCCGCGGCGGTGCGGTCATGGGGTTTACGGTGGCCGGGCTCGGCCTCGCCGGTCTGGGCTTGGCGTTCCTCGTCTTTGAGAAGTGGCTAGAGGTCGACGATGCGTTCAGCGTGCTCACCGCAGTCGGTCTCGGCGGTTCGTCGATCGCACTGTTCGCCCGCGTTGGGGGAGGGATCTACACGAAGGCGGCCGATATCGGCGCCGACCTGGTCGGCAAGGTCGAGGCCGGCATCCCGGAGGACGATCCGCGCAACCCGGCCGTCATCGCCGACAATGTCGGCGACAACGTCGGTGATGTCGCCGGAATGGGAGCGGATCTCTTCGAGTCCTACGTGGGGTCGCTCATTGCCCCGATCGCCTTTGCTGCGATCGTGTTCGTCGGCCGCGAATTTCAGGCAGAGGCGATCGTCTTCCCGCTGGCCATCGCCGCCGCGGGCATGCTCGCCTCGATCATCGGGTCGTTCTTTGTCCGGCCCACCGGGAACAAGCTGGCGGCGGCGCTCAATCGGGGCACGTACACCTCGGCGGTACTCACCGTCCTCGCCGTCCTAGGGCTGACGCTGTGGATCTTCGGCGACCTCGAGGGGGTCGACAACGCCCTCGGCCTGTTCTTCGCCGTAACCATCGGCCTCGCCGTCGGCCTCCTCATCGGGCGGATCTCGGAGATCTTCACCAGCGACCACTTCCGGCCTGTGAAGGAGATCGCCAAGCAGGCCGAGACCGGCCCGGCAACCGTTGCCCTGGCCGGGATCGCCGACGGGATGCGGTCCGCCGCCTTCTCGGTGATTGTGGTCGCTGCCGGAATCGGCGGCGCCTACTGGGCCGGCGAGCTGGCCTTCTCCGACGGCGGCATTTACGGCATCGCGGTGGCCGCCATCGGGGTGCTGTCCACCCTCGGGATCACGATCTCGGTCGACGCCTACGGACCGATCGCCGACAACGCCGGGGGCATCGCCCAGATGGCGCACCTTGCGCCCGAGGTGCGCGAGGCCACCGATGCACTCGACTCGCTCGGTAACACGACGGCAGCGATCGCCAAGGGCTTTGCCATCGCCTCGGCCGCGGTCACGGCTCTCGCCCTTTTCTTTACGTTCAGCCGGGCTGTGAACCTCGAAAGCATCGACATCCTTCAGGTCGAGACCATGATCGGCCTCTTCCTCGGTGCCATGTTCCCGTTCCTGTTCGCGGCGTTGACGATCAAGGCCGTCGGGCGTGCCGCCAACGAGATGATCGAGGAGGTGCGGCGGCAGTTCCGTGAGATCCCGGGACTGCGGGACGGCGATCCGTCGGCCAAGGCCGATTACACCAGGTGCGTTGATATCAGCACCGCGTCGGCCCTGCGGGAGATGGTCGTCCCGGGGGCGATGGCCGTTGCGCTTCCGCTCATCATCGGGTTCATCGACGTCCAGGCCCTGGGCGGTTTTCTCGCCGGGGCCCTGGTCACAGGGTTCCTGTTGGCGATCTTCATGGCAAACGCCGGTGGAGCCTGGGACAACGCCAAGAAGTTCATCGAAGCCGGTGCCTACGGCGGCAAGGGATCGGAGGCACACAAGGCGGCGGTAGTCGGCGACACCATCGGCGATCCCTTCAAGGACACTTCGGGCCCGGCGATGAACATCGTCATCAAGGTGATGACGATCGTGAGCCTGATTTTCGCCCCGGCCTTTATCTAGAGCTCAATAGCCGGCTGCGTTCACGGCTCCTGTTTCCCGTTCCAGTTGAGACTGGTGACTGGAGACTGGTGACTGGAGACTGGCTACTGGTCCTCGCGCTCTTTGCGCTTTCGTTCCCAGAACTCCTGCTCGGCGCGGCGTCGGGTGCGTGAGACCACCAGGTAGAGCGCCACGATCAGCCCGATGAAGATCACCCAGACGAGGGCCGAGCCGCCGTCTTCGGGCAGGAACACGCCGTCGTCGGTCGTTTGGGCGATGAAGGCAAGGAGCGCTCTCATCTCGGGTATACCCTACGTCGCCCCCCTCCGAGAGACATAGTGCAACATCACGGAGATCTGTCGGCGCATCTCGGGCTCTCGACGCCCCTGACTTCGCCTTCCGCTCCTTCGGCTCTTCAGCTGACGCCTCATCGCGTTGCGACCCGGGTCCCGTCCCGGGTCGCCGAGTCCGCGCCTTCGCGCGTCCTCTTTCTCGACGCAGATTCCCACTGCGCCTTCGTCGTCAGGCTGTGTCAGATGACGCCGATCGCTCCGAGCTACGCGCAACGAACCTCCGTGACGCTGCACTCGTGAGCATCGAAATCACCTTTGTCCGCCACGGTGAGACCGAGGCCAACGCCGCCTCCATCTGGCAGGGCCAGGGCGATGCCGGGCTGTCGGCGCTCGGACGGGAC
This sequence comes from Acidimicrobiia bacterium, assembly GCA_036478235.1. Lineage (GTDB taxonomy): Bacteria > Actinomycetota > Acidimicrobiia > Spongiisociales > UBA11373 > JACZWZ01. The sequence goes on from JAZGDZ010000137.1 coordinate 5,298, forward strand.
CAGGCCATGTCGCTGCGCGGCCGGCTGGCCGCGAAGCGGTTCGACTTCGCTCTGTCCAGCGACCTGACCCGCGCCTTGCAGACGGCAGAGCTCGCCGGCATCGAGCCCGTGCCGGATCCGGTGTGGCGGGAGATGGACATCGGTGCGTGGGAGGGGATGACCCGACAAGAGGTTCAGGAGGCCTTCCCCGATGAGATCGCCCGGCTCCAGGCCGGGGACTCGGACGAGGCCATGGGAGGAGGCGAGTCTTGGGCAGGGTTCGGTGTTCGCATCGATGCCGCCGTTGCCGACCTCGTGGAGCGAACGCCGGCCGGGAGCCGGGTGCTGGTGATGGCCCACGGTGGGGTCATCCATGCCGCGTTGTCGGGCGGTCTCGGATTTCGGGGGCGTAGGCCCTGGCCCGTCTCCCGAATCCGAAACGCCGCAGTCACCGAGATGATCACGATCGAGGACGGGTTCCAGCTTCGCATCCTCAACGACGTCCAGCATGTCCCGGTCGTGACCGGGAACGAGCCCGGCGCTCCGGTGACCCTGATCCGCCACGGCGAATCGGAGGCCAACCTCGCCGGGCGGTGGCACGGCCGCACCGACGGGCCCCTCACCGAAAAGGGCCGTCACCAGGGTGCCGACCTCGCCGCCCGGTACAACGGGATCACCCGCGTGTTCTCGTCTCCCCTACAGCGGACCCGTCTCACGGCCGAGGCCTTCGCCGCGCCCTTGGGGCTTTCGGTGGAGTTCGACGACGATCTGGTCGAGATCGATTTTGGCGCCTGGGAGGGCATGACGACGTCCGAGATCGGTGAGAGCTATCCCGACGAGTGGGCGGCCGTCTTCGCAGACGGCGTCGATCTGGCGCGCGGTGGCACCGGGGAGACCTTCGCCGAAGCCGGCGCTCGCATGGAGCGAGCGGTGCGCCGGTTGGTCGAGGATCATTCGACGGAGCGGCTGGCGCTCTTCACCCACGAAGGAGCGATTTGGTCACTTGTGTCCCGGATCATCGGAATCGATTGGTCACGGTGGCGTCGGGTGGGACTTCCCGGCAATGCCAGCTTGACCCACATCCGTCTCGAGGGGGGCAGTCCCGTCTTGGTTGATTACAACCTGCCCGCCTGATGCGGATTCTGCTCGTTACCAACGACTTCCCGCCGAAGCCGGGAGGGATCCAGCAGTACCTCGCCGGGCTGGTCGCCGCCCTGCCGGGGCCGGTGCGGGTCCTGGCGCCTCGCGACGCCGACACCGGCGCCGACACCGACGGCGGCATCGTCAGGGACCGGCGTCGGTTCATGTGGCCGACTCGCCGAGTCCGACGCTGGGTCGAGTCTCATATCGCCGATTTCGAGCCCGACGTGATCCTGTTCGGCTCTCCCCACCCTCTGGCCCATCTCGGCCCCGGCCTGCGCCGACGCACCGGTGTCCCATACGCGGTGTTGGCGCACGGGGCGGAGATCACCATCCCCGCCGCGTTCCCGGTGACCCGCCAGTTGGTGCGGTATCCGTTGAAGCGCGCCGATGCCGTGTTCGCCGTGTCCCGGTTCACCGGGCACAGGGTGGAGCGTCTGATCCGGCGGGCCGTCGAGGTCGTCGGCGCCGGTGTCGATCCGGCATTCACTCCGGGTCGGGTCCCCGCCCGGCCCCCGGTGGTCATCGGATGTGTGAGCAGGTTCGTTCCCCGCAAGGGCCAGGCCCGGGTACTCGAGGCGGTCGCCGATCTGCGGGCCGAGGGTCGAGACATCGCGACTCTCCTCGTCGGCACGGGACGGGACGAGCGGCGGCTGAGAAGGTTGGTCGATCGGCTCGCCGTGCCGACCCGCTTCGAGGTCGGGGTCGCGTTTGCCGACCTCCCGGCCGCCTACCGGGAGATGCACGTCTTCGCCATGCCGTGCCGGTCGCGCTGGTTTGGGCTCGAAGCAGAGGGATTCGGCGTGGTCTTCCTCGAGGCGGCAGCATCGGGGCTGCCCGTCGTGGCCGGCGTCTCGGGCGGTTCGCCCGAGACCGTGCAGCCGGGCCGGACGGGCTTCGTGGTGGACGACGACACCGCGCTGCGCGACGCCCTCCGGCGGCTGGTGGACGACGCCGCACTGCGCTCGTCACTCGGGGGAGCCGGGGCGGAATGGGCCGCCGAGTCGTTCTCGTGGGGGGCGGTCGCCGACCGGTACTCGGCGGTGTTCGAGTCGGTTGCCGGGAATGCATGAGGACGGAATGTCCTTGACAAACGGCACTGGTTCGTCATAAACCTGAAAAGGGAACCTGATGATCAGGCTGCCTTTCCATCAACCGCCATGACCGGATCGCCATGAAACTCGTCATCGTCGAGTCGCCAGCCAAGGCCAGGACCATCGCCGGATACCTGGGCGACGAATATGTCGTCGAGTCTTCGATCGGCCACATACGGGACCTTCCCCGCACGGCGGCAGACATTCCGAAGACGTACAAGTCCGAGCCCTGGGCTCGGCTCGGAGTGGACACCGAGAACGACTTCAAGCCGCTGTACGTGATTCCCGCCGAGAAGAGGCCGCAGATCTCGAAGCTGAAGAAGCTGCTCAAGGAGGCCGACGAGCTCTATCTGGCCACCGACGAGGACCGGGAGGGTGAGTCGATTGCCTGGCACCTCAGCGAGGTTCTCGCTCCCCGGGTTCCGGTGAAGCGGATGGTGTTCCACGAGATCACCCCCGATGCAATCCGCCGCTCGGTCGCCGAGCCGCGGGAGCTCGATCGGAGGCTGGTGGACGCTCAGGAGACGCGCCGCATCCTCGATCGTCTGGTCGGCTATGAGGTCTCGCCGGTCCTGTGGCGCCTCGTCAAGCCTCGCCTGTCGGCCGGCAGGGTGCAGAGCCCGGCAATCCGGATGGTCGTCGAACGTGAGCGAGAACGCCGGAATTTCCGTGCCGCCGAGTACTGGGACATCGAGGGAACGTTCACCGCCGATGATGAGGCCTTTGCGGCGACCCTGGCCGCGTTGGACGGTCAGCGGGTGGCCTCGGGCAAGGACTTCGGAGCGGATGGGATCGCCACCGGTGACGGTTTCATCGTCCTCGACGAGTCGGCCGCAACCGATCTCGCAGCCGATCTGGCCGACACCGAGTTCGCCGTGTCCAGCGTCGATCGCAAGCCGTACACTCGCAAGCCGTACGCTCCGTTCCGGACCTCGACCCTGCAGCAGGAGGCAGGTCGCAAGCTCCGCTTCTCGTCGCAGCGGACCATGAGCACCGCACAGCGCCTCTACGAGTCCGGCTACATCACCTACATGCGCACCGACAGCACGTCGCTGTCGGAGGCAGCGGTTGCCGCGGCGCGTTCCCAGATCGCCGATCTCTACGGGTCCGAGTATCTGCCATCCAAGCCCCGCATCTACCGATCAAAGGTGAAGGGCGCCCAGGAGGCGCATGAGGGCATCCGGCCGGCCGGGGACAAATTCAGGACCCCCGAGGCGGTGGCCCGGGAAGTCGAATCCGACCAGGCCCGGCTTTACGAGCTGATCTGGATGCGGACGGTGGCTTCCCAGATGGCGGATGCCAAGGGCGAGAGCGTTCAGGTTCGTCTCGGGGGCACCGCCGCATCGGGGCGGGACGCCCAGTTCGCCACCTCAGGGAAGGTCATCTCCTTTCCCGGGTTCCTTAGGGCCTACGTCGAGGGCTCCGACGATCCCGACGCCGAACTCGAGGACCAGGAGCGCAGGCTTCCGGCGATGTCCGAGGGTGACACGGTCGGCCTCGAGGGGCTCGAGCCGAAGGGTCACAGCACGAAGCCACCCGCCCGATACACCGAGGCATCACTCGTCAAGCGCCTCGAAGAGCTCGGAATCGGGCGGCCCTCTACTTATACCGCGATCATCACGACCATCCAGGATCGCGGCTACGTCTGGAAGAAAGGGACCGCACTGGTGCCGACGTTCACGGCATTCGCCACGGTGCGGCTCCTCGAGCGGCACTTCGGCGAACTGGTGGACTACAGCTTCACGGCGCGGATGGAGTCGGAGCTCGATGAGATCGCAGGCGGCGAGCGCGAGATGGTTCCCTACCTGTCCGGCTTCTACTTCGGAAACGGCAGTTCCGGCCTGCTCCACGCTGTGGCCGAGGCGCTCGACAAGGCCGACGCCCGCGAGATCAACACGATTCCGTTCGAAGGCGGCGATGGTCTCGAGCTGCGCAACGGACAGTACGGCCCGTACCTGCAGCGGGGGGAGACCCGGGTGAGCGTGCCGGATGACCTGCCTCCGGATGAGCTCACGCTGGAGAAGGCCGAGGAGCTGTTCGCCGCCCCGTCGGGCGACCGCGAGTTGGGGAAGGATCCGGAGACCGCAAAGTTGATCCTTGCCAGGACCGGGCGATACGGCCCGTATGTCCAGCTCGAGTTCGGAGAGAACGAGAAGGGGAAGCCGAAGACCGCTTCGCTCTTCAAGTCGATGGAGATCGAGACCGTCACACTCGAGCAGGCGCTGATGCTGCTTTCGCTGCCCCGTGTCGTGGGGACGGACGCGGGGTCGGGAGAGGAGATCACTGCCCAAAACGGGAGGTACGGCCCCTACCTCAAGAAGGGCGGCGACAGTCGGAGCCTGGAGACCGAGGAGCAGCTGTTCACCGTGACCCTGGAGGAGGCGCTCGACCTCTTCAGTCAGCCCAAACGGCGGCGCGGCCAACCTGTCGCGGCACCGCTGCGCGAGCTCGGGATCGATCCGGACACCGGGTGCGCGATCGTCGTCAAGGACGGTCGGTTCGGCCCGTACGTGACCGACGGCAGCGTCAACGCCTCGCTCCGCAAGAACGACTCCGTGGAGAAGATCGATCTCGACCGGGCGACACAACTCCTCAGGGAGCGCCGCACCAAACTCGAGGCGGAGGGCAAGGAGGCCAAGCCCTGTCCCAAGGTAGCCATTAGCGATTAGCGATTGGCAAGCAGTTATCGCCTCGCTGCGCTCGGCGGGCGATCCTTGGTGCTCTGGCTGGTGACTGGAGACTCGACGGCGCACTCACGGAAGCCGGGCAGACGCGTCGAGCAGATCTACCACGACGACGCCTGGTACTGATGACTCGCCGGCGCGTAGATGAAATCAACGCAGGTACGTGGACCACTTCTAGCCTCTCCGGGCCTGGTACTGATAGCCTCGAGAGGTGACCGAGGCACCGCCGAGATCCGCCTGGGCCCTGATGAAGTCGGGGCCGTTTTCACGGTTGTGGCGCGCCGGACTCGTCAGCAGCACCGGCGACTGGGTTGCCATCCTCGCCACGCTCTCCCTCGCCGAGGAGATCGCCGGGAGTGGGGGAATCGTGTTGGCTCTCGTAGCCCGGATCCTTCCCGGGCTGTTCTTCGCAGCGGTGGGCGGGGTCGTGGCGGACCGGTTGAACCGCAAGTACGTGATGCTGGTCACCGAATTCGGCCGGGGGGCTCTGGTGCTCAGCCTGGCCTTCGCCCAGTCGATCGAGTTTCTCGTCATCGTCAGCCTGCTGCTGGAGGCGTTGACGCTCGTGTTCCAGCCGGCCAAGGAGGCGACCGTTCCGACGTTGGTCCAGAAGAACGAGCTGGTCCAGGCGAACGGCCTCTCGCTCAGCGCGGCCTACGGAACCTTCCCGTTGGGAGCAGCGATCTTCCTGCTGGTGGCCCCCTTTGCCGGCAGCATCACGCTGTGGGGGTTCCTCCCCGGCACCCATGAGGGGTTGGCGTTCCTGGTCGACAGCGTCACCTATGTCACCTCCGGCCTGATCCTTTTCGCCCTTCCCAAGCCGGCGAAGCGGGCCCGCAGCAAACACAGGACCCGGCGAGCCAACCTGCTCGCACCGTTGCGTGATGTGAAGGCCGGGGTGGTCTTCGTGACGACCCACCCCCGGATAAGGCCCGTCGTCGCCGCGATCACGGTGGCGTTGGCCGGCGGGGGGATCGTGGTCGTGCTGGGAAAGCCGTTTGCGTCCGACGTGCTGATGGCCGGCTCGGCCGGATTCCCGGCGCTGCTCACCGGCTTCGGCATGGGAGCCGGATTTGGCATCGTGACGGTGACGATCTTCGCTCCGAGATTCCAGTACAAGGATGTGCTCTTCGGATTCGCCCTGCTGGTCACGGGAGTTGGTCTGGCGTCGGCCGGATTCGTGCACACTCTCATCGGCGCCGTCGGCTGGATCTCGCTCATGGGGGTGGGCGCCGGCGCCGCGTACGTGCTCGGCTTCGCCCACCTCCACGAGCAGACCGAGGACGAGATCCGGGGACGCACCTTCGCCGCTCTCTTCTCTCTGATGCGAATCGGGCTGCTGACCTCGATGGCACTGGCGCTGCCCGCCGTCCAGTTGCTCGATGAGAAGATCCCGGGGATTCTCTCGGAGGGATCGCGCCTCGTGCTTCTCTTGGGTGGCTTGTTGACCGTGTTCGCCGGGCTGAGCACGCTGTGGAGCGTTCGCAAGGCGCTGATGACCATGGGGAGAATGGATGGACGTCCGTCGGTGGAAGCGGTCACCGAGGCCTTCCGCACCTACCGCAAGTCGGTGTCGGGTGGCGATGAGACCGAGGAGATGAATTCGGTGGAGCCGGAGGATTCGTGACGCGATATGTCGCGTTCGAGGGAGTGGACGGAGCGGGGAAGTCGACGAGCGCGCGTCTGGTCGCCGACAGGTTGATTGCGATCGGTCACGAACTCGTCCATGTGCGCGAGCCGGGTGGAACCCGGGCCGGCGAGGCGATCCGGGAGATCCTGCTGGGGCCGGACTCGCATCCCGATCCGTGGGCGGAGGCTCTGCTCTTCGCCGCAGCCCGCTCCCAGCTCGCTTCCGAGATAGTCGGTCCGGCGCTTGTCGCCGGAAAGACGGTTGTTTCGGATCGTTCCGTCTACTCGTCTCTGGCCTACCAGGGTGCCGGCAGGGGTCTCGGGGTTGAAGCGGTGCGAATGGTGAACGAGGCGGGACTGCAAGGAGTCTGGCCGGATACGGTGATACTGCTCCGGGTGGCACCCGATCGTGGCCTTGCCCGGGAGGACGAGGCCGACCGGATCAGCGTGGCAGGGCTCGAGCTGCAGGAGCGGGTCGCCGCCGCCTACGACGAGTTCGTCGTTGCCGAGCCCGAGCGCTTCGTGGTGTTGGACGCCGACGGCGGTGTCGACGAGGTGGTGCGCGCCTCGCTCAGTGCTCTCGGAGAGCGCTGGTGAGCCTGTTCGCCGACGTCGTCGGCCACGGCCAGGTCATCGATCTGCTGGATCGGGAGGCAGCCTCACCCGCCCATACCTACCTGTTTGTGGGTCCCTCCGGCGTGGGCAAGGGCACCGTGGCCCGCCGGTTCGCCGCTCGGCTGCTTTGCCGTGACGATGGCGCCTGCATTGCCCGGGTTCTATCCGGCGTCCATCCCGATCTCGTCCTGGTCGAACCCGAGGGGGCGACGGCGCTGACCGTCGAGCAGGCGCGCTCCACGGTGGCGCGCGCCGTCCTCACGCCGATCGAGGCCCCCAGGAAGGTTTTCCTGTTCGAGGAGGCCGGTGCCATGAACGATGAAGCAGCCAACGCGCTGCTGAAGACCCTGGAGGAGCCGACCGACACCACGATCTTCATTCTCGTGATGGAGTCCGAGGACGATCTGCCAACGACGGTTGCCAGCCGGGCGCGGACCGTCCTCTTTTCCCGCGTGCCCGAGGACGAGATCGCCCGGACCCTCGTGGCCCGGGGGGTGGATGCGGCGCAGGCGGACCGGGCCGCCACGACGAGCGGTGGCCGACCCGGGATTGCCCTCCTGGTCGCCACCCGGCCCGATGTGGCCGCCTTCCGCTCCTCCTGGCTGAGTGTGCCGGGCCGCCTCGCCTCCGATCCCGGCACCGCCTTCCGGCTGGCCGATGAACTTGTCGGTGCCGTCGCCCCGCTGCTCGAAGGGCTCGCCGAGCGTCAGGAGTTGGAGGCCGGCGCCGGAGATCTCGACGGCATCGCCGCCCGGCGCCTCAAGGAGCGCCACGATCGGGAGCGCAAGCGGGCGACATCCTCACTCCACGTCGCCGGTCTCGAGATCCTGGCGTCGTGGTATCGCGACGCCGCCGCCGCCCAGTACGGTGCGGCCATCAGGAACCGTGACGTGTCCGGCGCCGATCTGGCAGACGTATCGGCACGGGATGCGGTGCGCCGTGCTCGCCGGGTCCTTTCCACCATCGAGTCCCTCGAGGCGAATCAGCGTGCCACTCTCGCCTTTGCTGCACTCTTCTCCGACCTTGCCGCGCAGAGCTAGCGCCGGCTTCCCATTTGGGGCCAAGATGGCCTGGCGGTCTGGCTCGTCGATGGCTCGGCTGCTTCTCAGGCTCTGGTTTCCGATGACGATCTCTGGCGATCCGCCGCCGCCCGGTCCCGTCGTCTTCGCCGCCAACCATTTTTCCCACCTCGACCCCATCATGGTCGGTGCGGTGGCGCGTCGACCGGTGCGCTACCTCGCCGTCGATGAGCTGTACGGAAACTCGAGGGTGTTCGACGGGCTGCTCGTTTGGCTGGGTGCAATCCCCATGTCCCGAACCCGCGTCCCGCTTGGAGCGCTCAAGCTGGCTCTCGCCGAGCTGGCGGCGGGCCGGTCGGTCGGGCTGTTTCCCGAAGGGGTCAGGGTCTGGGCATGGGGCGAGAAGAAGCCCAAGCGTGGAGCCGCCTGGCTGGCCCGCCGCGCCGGCGTGCCACTGGTGCCGGTCGCGGTGGCGGGATCGGACCAGGCGATGGGGCGCGGTGCTTCCCGCATGACCCGCACTCCGATTCACGTCAGGGTTTGCGAGCCGGTCGATCCGCAGAGCCACGCCGCCGCCGAGGATCCAGTGGGCGAGATGACGCGGGCCTGGACCGACCGCATTGCCTCGGCACTAGAGGAATACTGGGGACGTATTTAGAGCGTCAGGCCCAAGCCGCAGAGTTCTCGCTCATCGGCGCGTCCTCTTACTCCTAATCTTCAGCGCCATGAGGATCGTCGTGGCCGGCTCCAGCGGGGTGATCGGGTCGGCTCTCGTATCCCGACTGCGCGAGCGGGGTGACGAGGTCGTGCGCCTGGTCCGCCCCGGCTCGCCGGGCAAGGGCATCGGCTGGGATCCGTTGGCGGGCACCGTCGAAGCGGGGGCACTGGAAGCCAGCGACGCGGTGGTCAACCTCGCCGGGCACAGCATCGGTGAAGGACGTTGGACGAAGGCGGAAAAGGACCTCCTGTGGGACAGCCGCGTCGAGGCGACCGGGCTCTTGGCCGGCACCCTGGCGGGTTTGGAGCGCAGACCGGCGACGTTGGTCAACGCGTCGGCGGTCGGGTACTACGGCGATGGGGGCGATTCCGACTTGATCGAAGAGTCGCCGGCCGGGTCGGGGTTCCTCGCCGAACTGTGCGTGGCCTGGGAAGCAGCGACCGCGCCCGCCCAGCAGGCCGGCATCAGGGTTGCCCACTTGCGTTCCGGCATCGTCCTGAGCGTGGCCGGCGGAGCACTGGGCCGTCTGCTGGCGCCTTTCGGTCCGCGCTGGCTGAGTCCCTATCGGTGGGGCCTGGGAGGGCAGGTGGCGGGAGGCAAGCAGTGGTGGTCGTGGATCTCGCTGGAAGACGAGGTTCGGGCGATCCTTCACGTCCTCGACTCGCAGGTCTCCGGCCCGGTAAACCTCGTGGCGCCGAACCCGGTGACGAGCCGTGAATTCATCAAAGCCCTGGGGCGCGTCCTGCGCCGGCCCGTTGTCCTGCCGATCCCCGGCTTCGTCCTCAAGCTGTTCCTCGGCTCGGAGCTCGCCGACGCCCTCGTCCTGAAGGGTCAGAGGGCATTTCCCGCCGTTCTCGCCGGGTCGGGCTTCGTTTTCGAACACACGTTGATCGAATCCGGTTTGCGGTCGGCACTCGACGCATAGCGGCTTAGCGCCCGCCGTCCTGTGGCAAAATCGCCTCAGCGCACGACGGAGGATCATCCGATGACCGCCCAACCCGAGACGCTGGAAGGCATGGATCTCGTCGCGGAAGCGCTCGATCGGCTTCTCGCCGAGCGCGATCCGCGCGGCGACGTCGTCGAGTTCCTGGGCGCCCGCTTCGATGCCGGGCTCGCCTGGGTGTGGTATCCGAAGGGCCGCGGAGGCCTCGAAGTCCCTCGAGCACTGCAAACGGTTGTCGTGCAGCGTCTTCAGGAGGTGGGCGCGCCCGACCCGGCGAAGTTCAACGCTCTCGGAGTCGGCATGGGAGCCCACGTCGTGCTCGCCCACGGGACCGAGGAGCAGCAGCGCCGCTGGCTGCGGCCGATGTTCACATCCGAGGAGATCTGGTGCCAGATGTTCAGCGAGCCCGGGGCGGGATCCGACGTCGCCGCTCTCGCCTGCAAGGCCGAACGCGATGGGGACGAGTGGATCGTCAACGGGCAGAAGTCCTGGACGACGCTCGCTCACGTGGCCAAGTGGGGGATGCTCGTCACCCGGACCAACCCCGATGTGCCCAAGCATCAGGGGATGTCGTATTTCATGATCGACATGGAGTCAGAGGGTGTCGAGGTTCGCCCGCTGCGCCAGATAACCGGCGAGGCGGAGTTCAACGAGGTCTACTTCACCGATGCCCGCGTGCCTCACGACAACCTGATCGGCGAGGTCGGTGACGGGTGGCGGGTGGTGCTGACGACGCTCATGAACGAACGGATCTCGATCGGCGGATCGATTACCCCCCGCTCGGCCGGACCGATCGGCGATGCCGTGAAGCTCTGGAAGGAGTACGGGGGAGACGACGCCGATCGCGACCACCTGATGAAGCTGTGGGTCGAGTCGGAGGCGGCCCGGCTCACCAACATCCGCGCCGCCGACAACCGCGAGGCGGGCACCCCCGGTCCGGAGGGCTCCACGGCCAAGCTGGCATATGCCGAGATCAACAAGCGCATCTATGCGTTCGCCGTGGACCTCATGGGCTCCCAGGGCATGCTCTACGACAGCTACGAGATGGCGCGACCCGAGATGTTCGCCACCATCTCCGATCCCCGAAAGGCGTTCCTGCGGTCCAGGGGCTACTCGATCGAGGGGGGCAC
>JAZGDZ010000014.1:0-40164 GCA_036478235.1 Acidimicrobiia bacterium
TCGGGCTCATAACCCGAAGGTCGCAGGTTCAAATCCTGCCCCCGCTACCAACGTCGAGAGGCCCGGGCATTGAGCCCGGGTCTTCGCCGATTGCCGGAGGATTTGAACAAGAGTGGCTCGGTCTCCGGCGGGTCCTACTCGGTCTCGACGTTCGACCTCGATCGGGCCTCGCTTCGCTCGGCTCAACGCTCGCTGGTTCAAATCCTGCCCCCGCTACGAAGAAACCCCAGGCAAACCCTGGGGTTCTTGTTTGGTGATCGGCGCCTTGATCGATACAGACCAAGACGTTCCACCCAACTGCAACCAATTTTCGCTGCCATCCCACCTTTCGGCCACGGCTCAGGCTCACGGCTAGTGTCGATGAGCCGGCGGGCGCGGTGGGAATTACCCCCGCGAGCACCTCACCGAGGTCAGGCAGGTGACGGTCAATCATGAATGATGAGGCGGACCGAAGCCAGCGGACTTCAACGTCGGTGTCGGATACAGGTTTGAGTGACGGTGTTCCCGACCGGGCGAGGGTGGTGATCATCGGGGGTGGGGTGATCGGTGCCAGCGTCGCATATCACCTGGCCAAGCTCGGTTGGAACGATGTCGTCCTCTTGGAGCGCGATCGGCTCACATCCGGGACCACATGGCACGCAGCAGGCCTCGTTGTGTCGGGCGGCATGACCACCCAGCCGCTTGCCTGGATGACGAAGTACTCGCGTGACCTCTTTGAGGTCCTCGAGGACGAGACCGGCCTCTCGACCGGCTTTCGCCCGATCGGATACCTCCAGACTGCCAGCTCGAAAGAGCGGGCTCACAAGCTCCGTCGGGAAGCGGATTTCCTGCGGTTGATGGGAATCGAGCGCGAGGAGATCTCCCCTGCTGAGGTCGCCGCCTTGTGGCCACTAGTCGACGCGAGAGATGTGATCACAGGCTTCTTCACCGCGAACGAAGGGAAGGCCGATCCTGCGAATGTGGCGATGTCGTTGGCCAAAGGGGCCAGGATGGGAGGTGTTCGCATACTCGAGGGCACTCGAGTGATCGGGATCACACGAAGAGACGGTCGTGTCAGCGGGGTGGTCACAGACAGCGGAGCGATCGAAGTCGAGTACGTCGTCAACTGCGCCGGCATGTGGGCGAGGGAAGTCGGCGCCATGGCGGGCGTATCGGTACCGCTGCAGGCGATCGAGCACGCCTATCTGATCACCGAACCGTTCGACGGAGTGTCCCCTGATCTGCCGATCTTCGAGGATCCCGATCGTTTCGCTTACTACCGCGAAGAAACCGGGGGCCTCATGGTGGGCCTGTTCGAGCCGGTGTCTGCTCCATGGTCGCTCGACAAGATCCCGGACAACTTCAGCTTCGGCGAGATCCCGTCGGACTGGGATCGGCTTGCGCCGTTCCTCAAGTTCGCGATGGAGATTCTGCCGAATCTCGAGAACGTTGGCGTCCGGAAGCTGTTCACCGGTCCAGAGAGTTTCACACCGGATAACGGCTTCCTCATGGGCGAGGCACCCGAGTTGGCCAACTTCTTTGTTGCCGCCGGATTCAACTCGTTGGGGATCCTCACCGGTGGCGGCGCTGGATCCATCATGGCCAACTGGATCGTCGATGGTCTCCCACCTATCGACGTCACCGGCCTCGACATCTCCCGGCTATCCCCGTTCCAGACGAACCGCTCCTATCTGGCGGAGCGCAGCGTCGAGTTGCTCGGCAGACTTCACTCAACGGGATCATGGCCCCATTCGCATCCCACCACGGCACGCAATGTGCGGCGCTCGGCCGTTCACGAGCGTCTCGAGAAAGCCGGGGCTCACTTCAGCGAGTCTTCCGGATGGGAAAATGCATCCTGGTTCGCCCCTCCCGACGCCGACATCGAATTCAAGCTCACCTATGCCCGTCAGGACTGGTTCGAGTTCCACGCCGCCGAGCACCATGCGGTCCGCAGCGGCGTCGCCTTGTTCGATCTCTCCTCGATGTCGAAGTTCCTCGTGCAGGGCCCCGACGCCGAGAAGCTCCTGAACCGGATCTCCGGTAACAACGTCGCCGTCCCTGTCGGGCAATGCGTGTACACGCAGTGGATGAATACGCGCGGTGGAGTGGAAGCCGATGTGACCGTGACCCGTATCGCAGAGGACCGATTCCTCGTGGTGGCTGCGGAGCTGTTTCACCGCCGAGTCGAGGCCATGATGCGCAGGAGCACGTCGACAGACGCCCGCGTCTATGTCACCGATGTCACCTCCGGCCACACACTGCTCAGCGTGCAAGGTCCCGAGTCACGAACTCTCCTAAGCAAGGTGACGACTGCGAACTTGGACAACGACGCCTTCCCCTACTTCACGGCTCAGAAGATCGATTTGTACAACGCCATGGGCCTGGCGCTGAGGGTGAGCTTCGTCGGTGAGCTCGGGTGGGAGCTCTACATCCCAACCGAGTTCGCGCTCGGAGTGTACGACCGGATCATCGAGGTCGGTTCCGCGTCCGGTCTTGCTCACGCCGGCATGGCGACGCTCGAGAGTACCCGCACCGAAGCGCGGAGACTCGACTATGGCCTCGACATGGAGAACACCGACACTCCGCTCGAAGCAGGCCTCGGGTTTGCTGTCGACTTCGAAAAACCCGGCGGATTCACCGGGCGCGAGGCGTTGCTGGCGCAACGGGACAGCCGGCCCCTGAAGTCTCGGCTCGTGCAATTCCTTCTCGAGGATCCCGAGCCTCTGCTCTACGGAGAAGAACCGATCTTTCGCGATGGGGTCACTGTCGGATACCTCCGGTCGGGCGCCTACGGCCACACGCTGGGCGGCGCCATGGGCTTCGGCTACGTGGAACACGATGCAGGCGTGACTGCCGACTTCGTGAAATCCGGCAGTTTCGAGATCCAGGTCGCCGGCGAGCGCTTCGGAGCGAGCGCTTCATTGCGAGCGATGTACGACCCCAAGAACCTCCGCGTCCGCATGTGATCGCGAAATGGCGCATATCCCAGGGTCGCTTGCATTCTCGACGTGCCGCACGACGGGATGGTCACAATGCTCGACATGATTGACTTCCGTACCGCGGTGATCGATGACAGGAACGCCGACGGTGGGGGCTAAAGGCTGGGCAGAGCCGGCCCTGGCCGGCGCCAAGCCTGCGGTGTTCTGGTCCGACCGGGGCGACGCCCCCGCGCCCGCACCCACACTCGGGGGCGAGGTCACCGCCGACCTCACCGTGATCGGCGGAGGCTTCACTGGCCTGTGGGCTGCCATTCAGGCGCTCGAGGAGCAACCGGACCTCGATGTGGTCGTGCTGGAAGGCGAACAATGCGGTTACGGCGCCAGCTCGCGCAGCGGCGGCTTCTGTGACAGCTCGCTGACGCATGGCCTCGAAAACGGCCTCGCCCACTGGCCCGATGACATCGAGGTTCTCATCCGCCTCGGGCGAGAGAATCTCAACGCCATCGACGCCAGTATCGACCGCTACGAGATCGCCGCTGACTACAGACGGGCCGCAGAGATTGGCGTTGCCACCGTAGCCTGGCATCTCGAGTTGTTGGAGGACGGCCTCGAGACGCACGGACGATTTGGCGACGATGTGGAGTTGCTCGAAGCCGACGAGATGCAGGCCCGGGTTCATTCCCCGACCTATCTGGGAGGCCTCATTCGCCACAACGACGCGTCGCTGGTCGATCCGGCTCGACTCTGCTGGGGGTTGCGGGCGGCGGTGGAATCGCTGGGGGCCACGGTGTACGAGCACTCACCAGCCACCGGTGTCGAGCGCGATGGCCGGGCCCTGATGGTCGTCACGCCAGGCGGCACCATCCGATCCGAGCGGGTGCTGATGGCCACCAACGCCTATCCGGGTCCGGTGCGCCGCCCGCGCCGGTACGTCATCCCGGTCTATGACCACGTCCTCATGTCCGAACCGCTGAGCACGGAGCAGCTGGTCTCCATCGGCTGGCAGGAACGCGAGGGCATCGGCGACGTGTCCAACCAGTTCCACTATTACCGTCTCACCGAGGACGACCGCATCCTCTGGGGCGGCTACGACGCCACGTACCACTTCAGCAACGGCCTCGGCCCACAGCACGACCAGAGCGATCACACCCACGGCATGCTCGCCGAGCACTTCTTCAAGACGTTCCCGCAACTCGAAGGTCTGCGGTTCACCCATCGCTGGGGCGGACCCATTGCTACCACCACGCAGTTCACCGCGACCTGGGGAACCGCCCACGATGGCCGGCTCACCTGGGTCGCCGGCTACACGGGCCTGGGCGTGGGAGCCAGCCGGTTCGGTGCCCGGGTGGCGCTGGACCTCGTGTTCGGGCAGACCACCGAGCGCACCGAACTGGAGATGGTCCGAAAGAAGCCGTTTCCCTTCCCTCCCGAACCGTTGCGATGGACCGGTGTTCAGCTCACCCGAAAGGCCATCCAACGAGCCGACCGCCGCCAGGGCAAGCGAGGGCTGTGGCTCGGCGTGCTCGACCGCTTCGGTGTGGGATTCGACTCGTGAACTTCCCACGCTGTTCTGGTCATCCGTTGCGTGACACTATGACACGGGTTGCGGCACAGAAACGGGCGTGGGCCACGTGACCTCCGACTACCGCAGCCGATCGCTCTGGCTGGACGACTATCCCGGCCCACTCGACCCGCGCCCACCGCTGGCGGGCGACACCCAGGTCGATGTAGCGATCGTCGGTGGCGGCTACACCGGCCTATGGGCCGCGTACTACCTCCTCCGACTGGACCCGATGCTGCGGGTACTAGTCGTCGAGAAAGAGATCGTCGGCTTCGGCGCATCCGGCCGCAACGGTGGGTGGTGCATCGGTGAGCTCGCCGCCGGTCCCGATCGTCACGAGAAGGTCGCCGGCAACGACGCCGCTCGCCGCTTCCTCCGCGGGCTGTTCGACTCCGTCGACGAGGTGGGACGTGTGGGGGAACGAGAGGGCATCGACTGCCATTTCGCCAAGGGCGGCACCATTCGCCTCGCCCGCAACAGAGCACAGCTGACCCGCCAGCGCGAGGAGGTCGAACACCTTCAAGGCGTCTTCAGACTCACCGACGACGACCTCCAGCTGCTCGGCGCCAACGAGGCCCGAGCTCACTTCGATGCCACCGACGTGGTGGGCGGCATCTTCTTCGCTCACAGCGCGGCGCTGCATCCGGTACGACTCGTCCGGGGCCTGGGCGAATCGGTGGAACGCCTCGGCGCCACCATCACCGAGAAGACCACCGCAACCGCCATCGAGCCGGGCCGGGTCGTGACCAACCGGGGCATCGTGCGGGCCGATGTGGTGGTGCGGGCCCTCGAGGGCTACACCTCCACCCTCGATGGGTACCGCCGCACGTTGTCACCGCTGTACTCACTGATGGTCGCGACCGAACCGCTCAGCGATGATGTGTGGGCCGGGATCGGGCTGTCCGAGCGACAGACGTTCGCCGACGATCGGCACCTGGTCATCTACGGCCAGCGCACCGCCGACGGCCGCATCGCCTTCGGCGGCCGAGGCGCGCCCTACGGTTTTGGGTCCAAGATCGACCCGAGGATCGAGCGGCGATCAGGTGTACACGACCGGATCGTCGAGACCCTCGTCGACCTGCTGCCGGTGCTCGAGGGCGTCGCCATCACACACCACTGGGGTGGTGTGCTCGGGGTGCCCCGAGACTGGTTTCCGTCGGTCGGTTTCGACCGTAGGAGCGGGCTTGCCTGGGCCGGCGGTTACGTAGGCGAGGGCGTCGCAGCGGCCAACCTCGCGGGCCGCACCCTCGCCGACCTCATCACCGGCACGGATTCGCCCCGAATCGACCTCCCGTGGGTGGGACATCGCTCCCGCAAATGGGAGCCCGAACCGCTTCGCTGGCTCTCCATCAACGGCGCCCTGCGCGTGATGGGGCTGGCCGATCGCTCCGAGTCGCGCTCGGGCCGGGAGTCCACGCTGGCCAAGTGGATGTGGAGGCTGATGCGTTAGCGGTCTCTGACCGCTAACGGCACATGTCAGTCGTCCGGAATCCCGGGCCGCCCTGGTCGGTAGCATCGCTAGTCGAGTCAACCGGGTCACCACCCACCGCGCCACAGCGACGGCAACTCCAGACAGGACATCGTCACCCATGGCTGACACGACCGAGGCCACCACCGGATCCGCCGTCAAGCTGCCCGACCGCACACAGGTACTCATCATCGGTGGTGGCATCGTCGGATGCAGTGTGGCCTACCACCTGACCCGGCGCGGGATCACCGACGTCACCGTAATCGAGCAGAGCACGCTCACCGGCGGCACCACCTGGCACGCCGCTGGCCTCGTCTCCCAGCTCAAGGCCTCCCACAGCCTCACCAGGTTGGCGACGTATTCGGCACGCCTGTTCGAAGAGCTCGAGGACGAGACCGAGCAAGCCACCGGCTACCGCACCCCGGGCTCGATCTCGGTTGCTGCTGACGAGGAGCGCTGGGAGGAAATCCTGCGCGGAGCCTCGATGGCCACCACCTGTGATGTTGAGACCGAGGTGATCGATCTGGATCGGGCCAAAGAGTTGTGGCCGCTCCTCAACACCGATGACCTCGTCGGTGCGTTGTATATCCCCCGCGACGGCCAGACGTCTCCCGTCGACACCACCATGGCGCTGGTAAAAGGCGCCAAAGCCCGTGGCGCCCGCATCATCGAGGGCGTCGCGGTGGAGAAGCTGGTGGCCAACAATGGCAGGGTCGTCGGCGTCGAGACCGAACAGGGCTTCATCGAGACCGAGACCGTCGTGCTCACCACCGGCATTTGGACACGTCACCTCGCTGCCACCATCGGTGTCAACGTGCCGCTCCAGGCCTGCGAGCACTTCTATATCGTCACCGAACCCCTCGAAGGGGTCGAGCGAGGCATGCCGATGCTGCGCGATCCGGGCGGCTACACGTACTTCAAGGAAGAGACGGGCAAGATCTTGGCCGGCTTCTTCGAGCCGCGAGGCAAGGTCTGGAGCTTGGCCGGCATTCCGCGCGACTTCTCATTCGGCACGTTGCCCGAGGACTGGGATCATGTGGGCCCCATCTTCGAGCGGGCCATCCACCGCGTCCCCGCGCTGGGTGAGTGCGGCCTCGAGCTGTTCTTCAATGGTCCCGAAGCCTTTACCCCCGACGGCGTGTACTACCTCGGTATGGCGCCCGAGGTCGATGGGTGTTTCGTTGCGGCCGGTTTCAACTCGGTCGGCCTCCAGTCGGCAGGCGGCGTCGGTTGGGTCCTCGCCGACTGGATTGCCGATCGTCATCCCCCGATGGACCTCTCCGCTGTCGACATTCGTCGTACCTTCCCGTTCCAGGGCGAGCCCGACTACCTCCAGGAACGTATCTCCGAGAGCCTCGGCCTCCTCTACGCCATGCACTGGCCGTTCCGCCAATACGAGAGCGCCCGCAATCAACGAATTTCTCCCATTCACGACCGCATTCAGGCGGCGGGCGCAGTCTTCGGCGAGGTCGCCGGTTGGGAGCGGCCGAACTGGTTTGCTCTCGATGGCCAGGAGCGCATCTACGAGTACAGCTACGGCAAGCAGAATTGGTTCGAGGCGTCCGGCGTCGAGTGCAACGCGGTACGGAATGCGGTCGGCTTCTTCGACCAGACCTCGTTCGTCAGATTCCGCGTCGAGGGCCCGGATGCGCTCACCGCACTCAACGAGATATGTGCGAACGAGGTGGATGTGCCGGCGGGAAAGGCCGTGTATACGCAGTGGTGCAACGACCGCGGTGGCATCGAGGCCGATCTGACCGTCACCCGAGTCAGTGAGAACGAATACTTCGTGGTCACCTCGGCCGCCGCGGGCACCCGCGACGGCGCCTGGCTTCGCCGCGGCTGCCGGGACCACGACGTGGCCGTCACCGAGGTCACCGAGGAGATCTCGATGTTCGGCGTGATGGGCCCCAACTCTCGTGCGCTGCTCTCCGAGCTGACCTCGGCCGGCCTGAGCAACGCCGAGTTCCCGTTCGGCACTGCACAGCGCATCGAGGTGGCCGGACATGACGCCCTTGCCCTGCGGATGACCTACGAGGGTGAGCTCGGCTGGGAGCTCTACGTACCGTGGGCCGAGGCGCCGTCGCTTTACGACGCCATCTTCGAGGTTGGCGCGGCTCACGGACTGAAGCACGCCGGGTACCACGCCATGAACACCCTGCGGCTCGAGGCGGGCTACCGCCACTGGGGTCACGACATCACCGACGAGGATACTCCACTCGAGGCCGGGCTCGGCTTCGCTGTGGCGTGGGACAAAGCGTCGTTTAGAGGCCGAGAGGCGTTGCTGGCGCAACGGGAGCTTCCCCGCACGAAGCGCCTCATCCAGTTCCGCCTCGAGGACCCGGAGCGGCTGCTGTACCACGACGAGCCCATTTACAGAGATAGCGAGCTCGTCGGTCGCACCAGGTCAGGGATGTGGAGCTATGTAGAGGATCGCTGCCTCGCGATGGGCTATCTCACACACCCCGACGGAGTGACCAAAGACTGGCTGGACGCCGCTGCCTTCGAGATCGAGGTGGCCACCGTGAGGATCCCCGCCACCGCCTCGATCCGCTCCTTCTACGACCCCAAGAACGAACGCGTCCGGCTCTGACCGTGGTTTGGCAACGCTAGTGGCGAGGCGCGAGTGCCTATTCGCGCCGAAACGGGACCCCGGCCGGCACCTCGGCGTCCATCTCGCGTGCGCATCGATGCCCGGAATACACCGCCGTGGCGATCGTTCCCGGTGCTAGGCAATCGCCGATTCGCTGGATTTCGATGCGATCAGCAAGCGCGTAGTAGAGGGCATCCTCAGGCAGGCGGGACGTCGTCATGACGACGTTTGCAGCCTCGACTTCTCGGGTTCGCCCGGTGTAAATGCACTCCAGCACCACCGAGCTCTCGCTTACGCTCGCAAGTGAGGTCCCTGTTTCGAGAACGATGCCGAGCCCGAGAATCCTCTCCTGGATTCGGTACTGCTCTTCGGTGCGCCTGGTCCAGGTCGAAACCTCGTTGGCGGGCGTCGCCAGGGTGACGTCGAGTCCGGCCCGCCGAAGCGTCTCTGCGATGACACCCCCCATGTAGTAGTGGTCGTCGTCGAACACGACAACGGGGCCGGTCGGCCTCGTCCCGGCCATGATGTCGTCCGGCGTCATGACCGACGGGCCGTCCCAGCCCGGTACCGGTTCGTCGTGCCAACGGCCCGTGCCGTCTCGGCGCCATTTGGCGCCTGTCGCGATCACCACGCGATCTGCCGCGAACTCGAGGATCTGCTCCTCGTCGACCAGACTGCCGAGGAAGAACTCGACGTTGGAGAGTTTGGCGATTTGGTTGAGGCGCCAGTCCCGGACGCGGCCCCATTCGGCGAGCCCGGGCAGCGCCGATTCGAGCGCGACGCGCCCCCCCAATTCGGTGCGGGCTTCGGCCAGGGTGATGTCGTAGCCGCGCTTACCGAGCGAGACCGCGGCTTCCAGTCCGGCGGGGCCGCTCCCTACGATAAGAATGGACGCGTCGGACCCCTTCGCCGGAATACGTTCCGGGTGCCAGCCCTTGCGCCACTCCTCTCCCATGGTGGGGTTCTGCGTACACCGAATCGGTGTGCCCGTCTGGTCACCGCTGTAACAGATGTTGCAACCGATGCACTCGCGGATCTCGTCTTCACGTCCTTCTGCGATCTTCTGGGGCAAGAAGGGGTCGGCTATGGAGGGGCGGGCGGCACCGATGAGGTCGATGACGCCCTGTCGGACGAGGCGCAGCATCGTCTCGGGAGACGTGAAACGTCCCACGCTGACGACCGGTTTGGTGGTCACCGTTTTGACCCAGGACATCGTCGTCTCGAGCCCGGCTTCCGGGACGAAGCGAGAGGTCCCCATCTCATAGCTGTAGTCGTGAACCGTGATGTCCCAGAGGTCCGGCAGGTCGGACAGGAGTTCGAGCATGGCTCGCGGCTCGGTGGTGTCTTGGTCGTCGTCCCCTCCGCCAGAGCTCGCTGAGAAACGCACGGCCACCGCGCAAGTATCTCCCACGGCTTCCTTCATCTCCTCGATCAACTCGCGCAATAGCCGGGCGCGGTTCTCGAGAGAACCGCCGTATTCGTCGTTGCGCCGGTTCGACGGCAGCAGGAACTGGCGAAGTAGGTACCAATGGCACGCATAGATATAGACGATGTCGAATCCGGCGCGTTGGGCCCGTCGGGCTGCCTCGACGTGCCAGCGCTTCAACTCCCGAATGTCTGTCTTGTCCATCGCACGCGTCTGGACCGGGTCGTAGACCCCGGCAGGCCGGCTATAGGTACCGAGGGGGGTCTCGCGCGAATAGTTGTTGGCGCTCGCCGGACCGCCGTGCCACAGCTCGACACCCGCCAGGGCGCCATGAGCGTGGACTTGGTCGACCGTCAGCGCCAGCGCTTTTACATCCTGGTCGTCCCAGAGGGATGCCGAAGGGAACGGCTCGTCGTCGGACGAAGGATGAATCGAGCAGTACTCGGTACAAACCGTGCCCCACCCACCTTCGGCCTTGACCCCGCGTAGGCCGGCGAGTGTCTGGGGACGCCGGTATCCCATGCCCGTGCAATGCGGAACCTGGTAGAAGCGATTGGGCGCCGTCACCGGCCCAATGCGGACCGGCTCGAAGAGGATGTCGAATCTGGGATCTCGCGGCATCTTTTCCTCCGTGCTCGGGCCTTGGCGACTCTACGTAAAGGTGCGAATAGCTCTCAGGCGTGTGCCTCAGGTCATCGCACGTCGATCCGATCTCGGGCGATCTGACGAATACCGCGTTCACGCCCAAGACGGGAGCGGTGGAGGGCCGGTCCCACCGGACCGGCCCTCCCGCTCGAAGCTAAGGGCTCAAATACCTCAGGCTCAATCAGCCCTTTGCGGCCGAATACGCATCTGCGTAGTAGGTCCCAAAGTCGCCGAGATCCTCGAAGAACTCGAGCCTCTCCAGCACATCCGGTGGCGGATAGATGGACGGATCCTCGAGGATCTCCGGATAGATGAACTCCTCCGCTGCCGCATTCGGGCTGGCGTAGTAGTTGTAGTTGGTCAGCTCACCGCCGATGAAAGCATCAAGCATGAAGTTGATGAACGTCTGTGCCGAGCACGGATGTTCCACCGTCGACGGGATCGCAATCGTGTCGACCCAGGCGGCGGCTCCCTCGACCGGGATGGCGTAGCCGAAGTCCTCATAGGCGTCGTAGTCGTCCGTCGATGCCGTGTCGTAGGCGAACAGGAAGTCGCCATTCCAACCCTGTGAGACCACAAATTCACCGGAGGTCAGCAGGTCCGCGTACCCGACCGACGAGAACGCCGCCAAACGTGCCCTGGTAGCACTGATCAGATCGGCGGCTTCATCGACCTGGGCCTCATCCAACGTGTTGATGGAATAGCCAAGGTAGATCAGTGCGGCGCCCATCGTCTCACGCTCGTCGTCGAGCAGAGAGATGAACCCGGTGTTGGGGTCGGCCTGCTCTGGATCGAAGATCACGCCCCACGAGACGCCATTCTCATCGTCGATCGACCCGTACTTATAGCCAATACCGGTAGTGCCCCACTGGTAAGGAGCGGAGTATTGGTTCCCCGGGTCGTAGGGCAGAGCCGTGAATTCGGCAGCGATGTTCGACAGGTTCGGGACCGTATCCGGGTTGAACTTGATCAACAGGTCGGCACCCTTCATGATCGACACCATGTAATCCGACGGCACGACCACGTCGTAACCGACACCGGCCTCGATCTGGGCGAGCATCGTCTCGTTGGAGTCGTACTCGGTGAGCACGACGCTCACGCCGAACTCCTCTTCGAAGGCGGCCAGCATGTCGGTCACCTCGGCGTCCGTGGCCAGCGAACCGGTGGGAATGTACTCCGTCCAGTTGTACAGGTTGAGGTCGCCGTCGGTCTCTCCCAGCGTGCACGCATCGGCCAGAGCCTGCGGGCCACCCGATGCGTCGTCATCCCCGCAGGCTGCCACAACCAGCGCCATGGCTGCCAGCAGCATCAGTAGTCGTCTCATTGTGTTTTCCCTCCCGTTTCTTTTTCTATTCGCGACGTTGAATCGCCAGTGAAGCAAAGACCAGAATCATCGATGCTGTGACCATAAGCGTAGAAACTGCGTTGATCTCAGGTGTGACCGACTTCCTGATGAGTCCGAAAACGTGGACGGGCAGGGTCGTCGATCCGGGACCCTGTACGAAGCTGGTGATCACGACGTCATCGAGCGACAGCGTCAAGGCGAGGAGCCCTCCGCCGAGAACGCCGGGCATGATCAGTGGCAGCGTCACCCGTCGAAATGTCGCCCATCGGCTGGCGTACAGGTCGGCTGCGGCCTCTTCCATCGCAGGATCCATGTTGGCCAGCCTGGCCCGAACCACGATCGCCACGAACGAGATGTTGAATGCGATGTGCGCCAGGATGATCGTCCCTCGCCCCAGGGGCAACCCGATCTGGGTGAACCACAACAAGAGCATCACGGCCATCGTCACGTCGGGAATGATCACCGGCATGTACAGGATGGCGTCGAAGGTACCGCCGCTCACCCACTTCCGATAGCGATCCAGGGCGAGCGCCGCCGCCGTACCGAACACGGTGGCCACGATCGTCGAGAACAAGGCAACCCACAGCGTGTTCTGGAGGGCGTGGAGCAGTGGATCGTTGCCGAGCATTCGCTCGTACCAACGAAGAGAGAATCCGCCCCAGGTGCCAACGTTCGGGGCGCCTGAGAATGAGAACACGATGACGACCAGGATCGGCAGGTACAGGAACGCAAACACCAGCCAGCCGTTGATTGTGAGCAAGCGCTCCACTCGCCTGCCGGTCAAAGCACCTTCATGGAGAGTCATACCGTCCTCGCTCCGGAGCGGAAGTACAGGATCGTCGCCAGCACCATGACGATCAGAATCGCCCCGGATAGCGCGGACCCGAACGGCCAATTGCGGGCCGCCCCGAACTGGATGACGATGAAGTTTCCTAAGAGCGTGGTCTTGGCACCGCCGAGGATGTCCGGAGTCACGTAAGCGCCCAGGCTAGGAATAAACACCAGGATCGAACCGGCGATGATGCCGGGCCGTGACAGCGGCAACGTGATCTTGAGAAAGGCCCGGGTACCGGAGGCGTACAGGTCTCGTCCCGCCTCGACCAGGCTCCAGTCGATGCGCTCGATGGCGGCGTACAGGGGAAGCACCATGAACGGCAGATATCCGTACAGCAGCCCGAGGAACACGGCCGGCAGAGTGAACAACATGCGACCCCACAACCCGGTGAACTCACCGATCTGGGTGATGTACCCGTCCGAGTCGAGCAAGATCCGCCAGGCGTAGGTCCTGACCAGGAAGTTCGACCAGAAGGGGATGAGAACCAGGATCAGCAGAAGTGTGCGGGTGCTCTGCTTGGGCCGGGTGGCGATCCAGTAAGCAAACGCGTACCCGATGATCAAGCAGAGGACCGTGTTGAGCACCGCCACAAACAGAGAGCGGCCCACGATGGTGGACACCAGCGGGTCGGTCAGCCTGGTCCATCCGTCGACATTCCAGTTTTCGAGTATCGGCCTCCCGGTTCTGCCGCGGCTGGCGAAGGAGAATACGAACACGATGATCAGCGGCAGTACGAAAAAGGCCACCAGATAGGCGTAGGCGGGGACCGCATGAAAAAATCCGCGCCACGATTCGCGGCGCTGGGCCCTGCGTTCCAACTCCGGGTTGGCCGCCTCCGACGGGCTGTCTGGTCCTTCGTCGAGCATCGTCATTCTGCGATTGCCGTGGCTGCTTCCAGATGAAAATCGACGATGACATCGTCCCCTACATCCCACCGCTTGGCACTGGGCACGTTCTCGACCCGCACATCGAATGCACCAGAAGCGCCAATGTCGATCTCGTAGTACAGGGCTTCTCCGTAGAAGATCCTCCTGGTCACGGTGCCGGCGACGGCGTTGCGTCCGGAAGGGGCCTCCGACCTGTCTCCGTACAGATGGAGCTTCTCGGGTCGAACCGCCAGCGTGACCTTGGTACCCGGCGCCGAATTCGTCTTTGCTTGCACGGTCTCGCCACCGGCGAGACGCACCGTGCCCGACTCGGCGATCTCACCAGGCAGGAAAACCATGTCGCCGACGAAGCCGGCCACGAACAGGTTGACCGGAGACTCATAGATGTCCTCCGAGCGCCCCACCTGCACCAGCTCGCCCTCGTTCATGACGCCGATACGATCCGACATCGTCAGTGCCTCTTCCTGATCGTGCGTGACATAGACGAAGGAGATTCCCACCTCGTTCTGGATGTCCTTCAACTCGAGCTGCATCGTCTGGCGGAGTTTCAAGTCCAGAGCACCGAGGGGCTCGTCGAGCAAAAGGACCTTTGGTTGATTGACCAATGCTCGGGCGAGCGCAACGCGCTGCTGTTGACCGCCGGAAAGGGCGTTGGGTCGGCGCTTCTCCATGCCCGAAAGCCGAACGAGGTCGATGGCCTTGCCTGTCCGGCGCCGCACCTCCACATCGTCGACGTTCTGCATCCGTAGCCCGAAGGACACATTTTCCTCGACGTTCATGTGAGGAAACAGGGCATAGGATTGGAAGACCGTGTTGACCGGCCGCTTGTTCGGCGGCCGGAGGCCCATCTCCTCGCCGTAGATCTGCACGCTTCCGTTGGTCGGGAACTCGAGACCGGCGATGATTCGCAGCGTGGTCGTCTTGCCGCATCCCGACGGCCCCAGCAGTGAGAAGAACTCACCGTCCCGTATCTCGAGATCCATTTCGTTGACCGCGATAACGTCCTCGCCGAACCGCTTGGTGACCCCGCGCAGGCCCACCGCGATCTGGCCGTCCATCACTTGAAGTTATCGATATATATCAATGGAACCCACCGGTACACACTCGTTGAACCGCAAGGAGTCGGCATCATGTCCCGTGATTGATCATGACGTGTTTGACCTCGGTGTAGTGCTCCAGCGCATACGCCGACATGTCCTTGCCATAGCCGGAGTGCTTGAAACCGCCGTGGGGCATCTCGGAGACGATCGTGATGTGGTCATTGACCCACACCGTCCCGAAACGCAATCCCTTTGCCATCCGCATGGCGCGCCCGACATCGTGGGTCCACACCGATGCGGCAAGTCCAAAGTCGATGTCGTTTGCCCAGGCGAGAAGGTCGGCTTCGTTTCCGGCGTCCTGAACGGTGAGGACCGGCCCGAAGACCTCGCGCTGGATGATCTCAGACTTCTGGTCCGCGCCCGAGATCAGGGACGGCTCGAAGTAGTAGCCAGCACCATCGACCCGGTTGCCGCCGGTCACGAGCTTTGCGCCCTCCGACACGGCGCGATCGACAAACCCGGCGACACTGTCGAGCTGCTCCGCCGAGACGAGGGGCCCCATCTCAATGTCGGGGTCATTTGGGTCACCAACGGTGATCTGGCTGATCTGGTCGTGGAGCGCGTCAACCAGATCATCATGTACACGAGAAGTGGCGATGACACGGCATGGTGCCGTGCAGTCTTGACCCGAGTTGTAGAAGCTGGCCTCGCGAAGTTTTTCGGCAACCGCCCCGATATCGGCATCGTCGAACACCAGGACCGGTGCCTTACCTCCGAGTTCGAGATGAACCCGTTTGAGACTCTCAGACGCGGTGCGAGCGACGGCCCTTCCGGCCTCGACGCTGCCCGTGATCGAGATCATTGCGATGTCGGGGTGTGCCGACATCGCTTCACCGACCACCGAGCCGGATCCGCACACCACGTTGAGAACACCCGGTGGAAGGACTCCATCGAGGAGTTGAGCAAGACGAACCGCAGTGAGAGGCGTGATCCCTGAGGGCTTGAGGACAACCGTGTTACCAGTGGCCAGCGCCGGTCCAAGTTTCCAGGTCGCCATGTTCAGCGGGTAATTCCATGGCGCGATGGCCGCGATCACCCCGAGCGGGTCTCGGCGGACGAATGAGGTGGCGCCCGGCCAGTACTCGGCGGCGGCCTTGCCCTCGATGTGACGAGCAGCTCCCGCGAAGAACCGCCAGTTGTCGACCGTGAGATCGAACTCGAAGTCAACGATCGAGATCGGTTTGCCGACATTGTCCACTTCGAGGCGCCGCAGCTCGTCCAGGTTTTCCTCGATCACGTCAGCGACTCTGAAGAGCGCTTCTGATCGCTCCCTCGGTGTCTTGTCTGCCCACTCCGGGAAGGCAGCACCGGCCGCCTTTACCGCGGCGTCCACGTCTGCCGTTGTGCTCACGGGCACGGTGGCCATGGACTCGCCGATGGCGGGGTTGGTCACTTCGGTTGTCGCGCCATCCGATGATGGCTGCCACGAGCCCCCGATGTAATTGAGCAGTTCCATGCGAGCCTTACCCTCTCTCCCAACTCATCTCTATTGTCAATGCTGTCCTGTGGGTTGCCCCGCTACATTCATCCCCCGTTGCCGTTGGTTACGTCATTGGCGAACTCATCGAACACCGCCACGTAGCGGTCGATCTCATCGTCGCTGTGCATCACCGAGAGTGTCCACTGTTCGTCGGCGCCGGGCGTCATGTAGATCCCGTTCACCATGTGGTACAGCCAACCGAGATAGTTGAGCTCGTCGTTGAAGTGTTCGGCATACGACCGGTAATCGACGACCCGCTCGTCGGCAAACATGACGCATCCTTTGGAGGCTACGCCGACGGCATATGCCGGTAGCCCATAGCGATCGCATACCTCCTGGCATCCATCGAGAACCCGTTGGCCGGCTCGGTCGAGTCGGCGGTAGGCATCCTCATCGAGCACGCCTATCAGAGCCGCCTCGGCTGCAGCCATCGTGAGGGGGTTCCCGTTGAAGGTTCCGATCTGAGCGACCGTCCCGTCGTCGATCTGGGCCATGATCTCTTCGGTGCCGAGGGTCGCCCCAATCGGGGTGCCTCCACCCGTTGCCTTCGCCAGGGCAACGAGGTCCGGGACGACGCCGTATCTCTCGACGGCACCTCCGGCCGCAATGGTGACTCCGGTCTTGACTTCGTCGAAGATCAACACCACGCCGTGTTGGCGGGTGATCTCACGGACCGTCTCTAAGTAGCCGTCGTTGGGGGGAACCACGCCTATGTTCAGCATGATCGGCTCGATGATCATGGTGCCGATGTCCTGATTGGCCGCAAGGGTTGCATCGAGCGCGTCTGGATCGTTGAACGGCACAACGACTGTCAGATCCAACAGCGCCTGCGGTATCCCTGCGGACTGCGGCACCGATACCGGATGGGCACGTGGTCCGATCTTCGATGGGTCGGGATGGACCGAGACCATCACGGCGTCATGGTGACCGTGATAGGAGCCCTCGATCTTGACCAACGCCTCCTTGCCGGTGAAGGCCCGCGCCAAGCGAATGGCGTCCAGGGTCGCCTCCGTACCCGAGTTGGAGAATCGGACCTTGGGAAGCCGGAATCGTCGGGACAACTCCCCGGCCACCCGGACGGCACTCGCATTGGGCGCCGCGAAGTGAGTCCCCTTCGTTGCGGTGTCGGCGATGGCTGCTGCCACTGCCGGATGAGCATGACCCACGACCATGACTCCGAATCCGTTGTGGAAGTCGGTGTACTCGTTGCCATCGAGGTCCACGACCTTCGAACCCTGGCCCTCGACGATGTAGATGGGGTGAGGCGAGTGCTCCTGGAATGACGATGCCACTCCACCTGGAAGCACCTGTTTGGCCTGCTCGACGAACTCGCCCGACTTCCGGGTGCGGAGGCGCAGCGACTCCTCCATCGACTTGGTCAGTTCCGCCACACGGTCTGGGGTGACGTTGGTTGGCATCCGGTCTCCAATCGCGGTCGCCAGTGTGGCCCGGATTTCAGATTACGCTATTATTAGCACACGATTCGAGCCATCTGCAAGTGGACGGGCCCTCCTCCTGCCAGATCAGCATTTTCAAGGAGCGCAGCGGAAAATCTCCACTCTTAGTGCCAAGGTGGCGGCTTCGGAACGGCACACCGGAACCGACCGACTGGGAGCGGCAAAGGCCGGTCATGTCAAAGGAACACCTCATCGGACGACAAGCAGACGCGACAAGCGCCCTGGAACGAGAACTCGACGACAAGGATTTGCAGATCATCGCCGCGCTTCAGATCAACGGGCGCGCCAATTTTGCGGAATTGGCCAAGGGGATCGACCTCAGTCAGGCAGCGATCCGACTCCGGGTCAATCGGCTGCTGGAGTCAGGTGTGCTCGAGATCGTGGCCATCACCGACCCACTCAGCATCGGATTCACCGTTCAGGCCATGATCGGTCTAACGGCTGACGGTGACATCGAGGCGCTCAGCGAAAAGATCGGGACCCTCGACTCCGCCGTCTATGTGGTTTTGACCGCAGGTCGTTTTGATCTCCTGGTCGAGGTGTTGTGTGCCGACAACGATCACCTGCTGGAAGTGATGAGTGACCTGCGAGCCCTTGACGGAGTCTCCTCGCTCGAGGCTCACACCTACCTGAGATTGACGAAACAGACATATGCGTGGGGTATCCCCCCGCCCAGGGCGACGTAGCGTGTGATCCGATCGCGCTGCCTCGGCGCGGTTGGATCAGGTGGCGAATCCGACTCCGAGACGATCGAGACTCGCCAGCGAAAGGGGTAGGCGCGGTACGTATGCTCCGATCCAATGAACTCGCGGTGAGGTGCGCACATGGGACTCCAGGGACCAAAGACGGCCGAGTGGTTCGAGCGGGGGAGATCGGCTCTGGTGGATGGTGTGTCTTCGGGATTCCGCTACTGGGGTGCTGACGACACGATGGTCATCGATCGGGGCGACGGCGCTCACGTGTACGACATGGACGGCAATAAATACATCGACTACCACCTGGGGTTCGGTCCAATCATCCTCGGCCACGGCCATCCTGATGTTGTCGCGGCCGTTGCGGAGGCAGCCGCGGAGGGCACGACGTTCGCGATGACCACCGCTCGCGAGATAGAGGCTGCCGAGGTGTTTCGCGACGCGGTCCCATGGGTGGACGCACTCCGGTTCACCAACACTGGGACCGAGGCCACCATGCACGCTATTCGCTTGGCGCGAGCCCACACCGGACGAGAGATCATCGTGAAGTTCGAGGGCGCCTATCACGGCGCCCACGACTACGTCCTCTTCTCGACGTCCGGAGCTCCCATTGAAGGCCTGGGCAATCGCCGGTCGCCGGTTCCGTTTCAGGAGTCGTCGGGTGTGCCCGAGGCGATCCGGTCGCTCATACGCGTGGTGCCCTTCAACGACCTAGAGGCCATGGAGCGGGTGTTCCGCAGCGAAGGCCACCGCATCGCCGCGATGCTCGTCGAGCCGATGCTCGGCAACTTCGGCGGGGTGATGCCAGACGATGGCTATTTGGCAGGCCTCCGTCGCATCTGCGATGAATACGGTTCGGTGCTCATCTTCGATGAGGTCAAAACTGGGTTTCGCATGGGTTTGGGCGGTGGAGCCGAAGCCTTCGGTGTCGTCCCCGACCTCGGTACGTTCGCCAAATCGATGGGGAACGGTTTCCCGGTCGCCGCCGTCGCCGGGCGGAACGAGATCATCCAGGACTGGGCTGCGGGCGGTGTCATGCAGGCTGGTACCTACAGCGGCAACGGTATCGGGGCAGCGGCCACCAAGGCCACCATCGACATCCTCGCCACGGGCGAGCCTTTTACGGCGTTGGAGAGGTCGGGCACGGCGCTGATGAACGGGATCGAGGGAATCCTTGCGGAGGAGGAGGTGCCGGGGCACGTCGTCGGGCACCCGTCGATGTTCGGGATCTTTTTCTCCGAGGAGGCTCCCCGGGAGTACCGCGACTACGCCAACCACGACGAGGATCTCTATGCCGAGGTGATCATGGGCATGATTCGACGCGGTGTCCTACCGGTGGACGACGCCCGCGAGCCGTGGTTCCTGTCGGCGGCCCACTCCACAGACGACATCGCTCTCACTCTCGAGGCCTTCGGCGACGCACTGCAGGACGCCAAGAGCTGACGGCGCCGGCATGATCGAACATCCTGGGTGCCATGGAGGTAGAGGTCGGCCCCGACCACGACGGACTGCCGTCGCTTCCGTGCTCCTCCGTTGTCGCGGTCTACCCGGAGCCGACCATCCAGGGAACACCCTGATCCTGCAGTCAGGTTGCCGTCGGCTCCGATATCAGCTGAGCAGGAACCAGATTGCAGGGCGTTGCCTGATCACGGAATGATCACGAACGCCTAGGGATCAGCCGGGACGAGTCGGCACCAGCCGGTACGACCTTCCGCCGAAACCCTTGTCGTGGCTGACAGGAGGGGACGAGGCGGGACACCAAGGCACCTGGCGGGATGGGCCTCACCGGGCTCATAACCCGAAGGTCGCAGGTTCAAATCCTGCCCCCGCTACCAACGTCGAGAGCCCGGGCATTGAGCCCGGGCCTTCGTCGATTGCGGGAGGATTTGAACAAGAGTGGCTCGGTCTCCGTCGGGTCCTGCTCGTCCCCGACGTTCGACCTCGGTCGTGCCTCGCTGCGCTCGGCGAATGCCCGCTGGTTCAAATCCTGCCCCCGTTACGAGTTGAATGCCCGGCTCTCTGAGTTGGGCTTTCTCTCGATTCCTGTGGGTGAGCGGTGGACCACTCCGAAACCTTGCTCCCCAAGTCCATTCGCGCCTGGGGGTTTACATAGGGGGAGTATCAAGATAACTTGATGGAATGGATCCCGTGATCCTGGACAGCGGCCGCAACCACGGGGTCGAAGATGAGGACATTTTGCACGCCTATCGGAATCCAGTCCGTGTGTTCGGTGTCGGTGATCTCACGATGCTGATCGGTGCCGATCAGAGCGGTCGTCTTCTCGAGATCGGCGTCGCCGAGGGCGAGGGTGTCGAGTTCATCGTCCATGCAATGCCGGCCAGATCGAAGTTCCTGAGGTGACAGTCATGCCCCGATCTATCCAAGACATCCTCGATCACGCTGAGGACCTCGCCCTGCGTTTCGAGGAGTACGAACCCGACGAGGCTGACGAACGGTCGGTCGAGGAGTATCTGCTGCGACGGGCCGCGCTGAGTCGTGCCCAGAGTGAGCGTCAGATCGTTGACGCCGTTGGGCGAGCACGGGCGACTGGGATCCCCTGGAGCAAGATCGGCGAGATCCTCGGAACGTCTGCCCAAGCCGCTCAGCAACGGTACGGCGCTGTCATCAAGCAGGTGTGAGTCATCGCGCGTCTATCGCGCGAGAGGATGCGATGGGAGGGGAAGAAACGCGAAGTTACGCGAAGCCAGGATCAATGTTCGGAGCTGCTTGAAGAATGTGCCAAGAACCACCCTCGTCTGGCGGAAACGCGAAAACGAACTACCTAACACATAGAGTTTGTTACAGCTCTTAGGTAGTGTGGTAGCCTCCAACTGTAAACAGTATGCAGTAATTTTCAGTTGTTAGGTAGTACTGAGGTAGGTGACCGCGATGCCACGCACCTCACTCCGGGGGATGACCACCCCACAATCGATGGAGTTGCTCGGTGGCCTCGGACCCTCCGGCTTCGCCCTCGTCCTGGAGCACGCCGAACCTGAGCCGCGGGGGAAATACCGACACTGGCACGACTTTCGGAATCTCACTCCTCCGGACGGCCTGACCACGGAGCAGTGGTGGGCGGGTGTGAAGCTCCAACGGAATGCCCTCATGAAGGTCGTTGGACACCTCACCGATCTTGACGGAGTCCCATTCAGGTATGCGCGTGTAGACGGGATCCTGGAGCGTCAACACCACCTCGATCAGCTGATGGCGGGGAATATCGAACTTGTCGATGTGCCATGGACGGATGAGGAGCAGGATCGGTACGTGATCCGCAACTTCATCGAGGAGGCCATCGCCTCAAGCCAGCTTGAAGGTGCCTCGACGACGCGAAAGCGCGCGAAGGAAATGCTCCGTCACGAGCAGGAGCCAACGACGAAGGCTGAGCGGATGATCCTGAACAACTATCGGGGGGTCAACAGGATCGTCGAGGTAATTAATGAGCCGCTCACCCCGGACCTGATACTCGAGATTCACACGATCTTGACGGCGGGGACGCTCGACGATCCGGGTGCGGAGGGCAGGTTCCAGACGACGAACGACGACAGGGTCGTTGTTGGAAAGGACGAGTCGCTCGAGCCGCAGTACATTCCTCCACCAGCGGAGGCGATCCCCGACCTCATTGAGGCCTTGTGCGACTTCGCGAACGAGGAGACTGGCGAGTCGTGGATCCACCCCCTGGTGCGCGCTCTGACGCTCCACTTCATGCTTGCGTGGATCCACCCGTTCGAGGACGGTAACGGCCGAGCAGCTCGGGCGTTGTTCTACTGGTCGGCTCTGCGCTCCGACTACTGGCTGATGCAGTACGTTTCCGTGTCGCGCATCCTCCTCGATGCCCCCGGTCGGTACGCGAGTTCGTTCCTTGACACGGAGACCGACGAGAACGACCTCACGTACTTCTTGGTCTATCACCTCGACGTAATCCAGCGAGCCGTCTCGGAGCTTTTCGAGTACGCCGCGCGGCAGGCACAAGAGTCACGACGGATCCGTGAGTTGTTGGTGGACCTTGACCTCAACTACCGCCAGCAGGCGCTGTTGACTCATTCGTTGCTGCATTCCGACGCCCGCTACACGTTCTACAGCCATGCCAGATCGCACCGAGTCGTACACATGACGGCCCGAAACGACATGCTCGCCCTCGCCGAGATCGGCCTGCTGGTGAGGGCGGGAAAGATCGGGCGAGCGAATGCCTACTCACCTGCCCCCGATATCCAGCAGCGGATCGAGGAACTCGCGAACCCATCGTGAATCCGATCGACGCCGATTGCTCCTCGATGCCGAACTTCTCGCGGTGTCGTGTCCCAGAACATGTCCCATCAGGTGAATGACGCGCGAGAATCGTCGCGTGACTTCGAAAAAGGAAGCTGAGAGGGCTGCGGATGTCGCTGATAGGGAGAGCTTGCACAGAGAAGAGAACGACCGAGTTCAGAGGACGATAAGCAGCCGTTCGGTGATGAAGAGATAGGGAGTGGGAGAAGGATGACGACGACACGCCTTCAGAGCCACTTGAGCGGCGAATGGGTCGACGGCGACGGACCGGGAGTCCCTCTGTTCGACCCGACCAGAGGAACCGAGTTGTCCCGCGCCAGCAGTGATGGGCTCGATTTCGGCGCCGCTCTCCAGTTCGGGCGCCAACGGGGCGGGCCTGCACTCAAAGCTCTGAGTTACGCCGATCGGGCGGTTCTGCTGCTGGCGATCGCCGACACGCTGGCTGCGCAACGCGATAGGTACTACCGGATCGCCCTCGAGAACTCGGGCAACACGAAGGCCGATGCCGTTTTGGACATCGAAGGCGGCATCGGCACGTTGAAGTACTACGGCTCGCTGGGGAAAGGTCTGGGGGACGCCCACTATCTGGCGGAGCCGGGTTCGGACAAGCTCTCGAGGGACGAGTCGTTTCGGAGCGGGCACATCCTGACCCCGATCGGAGGGGTCGCGGTCCACGTGAATGCTTTCAACTTTCCGTCCTGGGGCCTTTGGGAGAAGGCGGCGGTTGCCATCCTCTCCGGCGTTCCAGTCCTCGCCAAGCCTGCAACGTCGTCGGCGCTGCTCAGCCATGAGATGGTGCAAGACGTTGTTGCCGCGGACATCCTTCCCACGGGAGCACTCTCGATCATCTGCGGGAGCGGACAGGGACTCATGGATTTGGTCACAGCCCAGGACGCCGTCGTCTTCACGGGCTCGGCCGAGACCGCCGCCATCCTGCGTTCGAACCCGAACGTCATCCGCTCGAACGTTCGCTTCACCGTTGAGGCGGACAGCATCAACTCGGCCCTGCTGGGGCCAGATGCGACCGCGGACAGTCCAGAATTCAAACTGTTCGTCGAAGAGGTTTTCCGGGAGATGACAATCAAGGCCGGTCAGAAGTGTACGGCCATACGCCGAGCCCTGGTCCCGGCCGGTGTGATGGAATCGGTCGCCGAGGCTCTATCGGAGCGATTGGCGGGAACTCCTGTTGGAGATCCCCGCAATGAGCAGGTCCGGGTGGGCCCTCTCGTCAACCGGGCGCAGCAGCAGGCCGCCTGGGACGGGATCGCGCAGCTCGAATCCGAGGCCCGTGTGGCGAGGGGCGGTAGCCGAGATTTCGAGCTTGTGGACGCGGATCCCGAGCTGGGCTACTTCGTGCCGCCGACGCTCCTGGTCTGCGACGACCCCGTGGGCGGTCGGCGCGTGCACGAGGTGGAAGTGTTCGGCCCCGTCGTGACCCTCATGCCGTATCGGGAAAGTAGTGAAGTTTTCGCACTCGCCGCCCGAGGTGGCGGATCCCTCGTGGCCTCGGTCTTCACCGCCGACGACAACTTTGCTCAGGAAGCCGCCATTTCCCTCTCCCCGACCCACGGGCGGGTGCTAGTCGTCGATGAAACGATCGGCGGCTCGCACACGGGTCACGGCGTCGTGATGCCCCAAAGCGTGCATGGTGGCCCCGGCCGCGCCGGTGGGGGAGAGGAGCTCGGCGGACTGCGAGGCCTCCGCTTCTACCATCAGCGCACCGCAGTTCAATCCAGTGCCTCGCGCCTGAGTGCGTTGCAGAGGCAAGCAGCAACAGTCACCCCTGCCACGTAGCGGGCGCCGATACCCTTGTCCCGCAGACATCCCCTCAACGATCGCGGCGCGCTGTGATCAGTCGTACGAGGCATTGCTCGGGGAGCCAGGCTCAAATCCGTATGTGTCAGGATCCCGAACTGAGGGCACGGCGGAGGTGGTCGGGCCAGGGCCTCTTGACCCCGCTCTCGCCGTCGATGTACACCGCAACTATCTTCCCGGATACTGCGAGTTCCTGACCGTTTCGCACCTTGATCAGGTAGGTGACGGAGGTTTCGCCCAGATCGGCCACGGTGAGGGCGATGTCGACGACGTCGTCGAACCGCAACGGAGCCGCGAATTCGAACTCCACACGGACCCGGGGCGTGACTCCGAAGGTCTCGTCGATGATCCCCATTCTCCGGTGTAGCTCGGCCTCGGCGTCTTCGGCCCAGCGATGCACGACCGAGTTGTGACAGACTCCTGCGGCGTCGGTGTCGATCCACTGGACCCGGCGTTCGATCGTGACACTCGCTCCCATTCAGTCCTCCTCATCCGATGCATGAACGTCTCTGATGAACCCGATGGTGGTGTCGGAGGTGGTGGCACGGCGGTCCAGGTGTGGCGAATGCCGACAGTCGGACAGCAGCAACTGGTCTACAGCCCCTCCGAGCTGGCGAGCGATCGCATCGAACTGGGCAATGGTCCCGTACTCATCGTCCTCTCCCTGGATCAGGAGCACCGGGCATGTGACGTCGGGGAGCACCGACTCGATGTTCCACGACTCGAAATCCGGATGCAGCCACACATCGCTCCAAGCGTCGAAGGTCGCCACCGGGTCCTGGTGGTACTTCGCCATCCGTTCGGCGAGGTCGGTATCCTCGAACCGAACTCTGGCGTCGCGGATCTCGCTCAGGCCGTCCGGTTCGGTGAAGACATGGGGCGCCAGCAACACCATGGCGGCCACACGATGTCGTGACGCATAGAGCAACGCGATCGAGGCACCGTCGGAATGCCCGATCAAGATCGGGCTCACCACGCCGACGGCCTCGATCAATTCGGGCAACACGACGAACGCCTCGGAATCCATGAAACCCACTGGTCGCGGCTCACGCTGGACATCCGACCAACCGTGCCCGTACCGGCTGTAAACCACGGCCCGCCTGTCAGTCGCTCTGGCGACCTCGGCCGGATAAGACTTCCACAGGTCGACGGATCCCAGACCCTCGTGGAGGAACAAAGGCGACGGTGCTGCACCGATTGGGCCGATCGTCCGAACGTCGAGTCGGCGACCATCGATGCGAACTAGTTCAGAGGCGTGACGGCGAGAAGTGTCCGGCGTTCGCATTGCGGCAGCCTAGAGCCGCGTGTACTCGCCAGAGACTGCAAGCGGCGAGGAGGATGCCATACGCGATTACCTCCGGCCGGGAGACTCGGGTCCGGCACCCGCGATCGAGCCCGCCCTCACCGCTGTGCCTCTGATGTCCTTGAGTAGGATGCGGCCGGTCGAGGAGGACATTCGGTGCAAACTGGCCCGAACGCCAGCACGCTGATCGACGGCTGGTTGGACGTCGGATCCGGCGACAAACCGGTGCTGATCGCCGCGGACAACACAACCTGGAGCGCCGATCGGCTGTACGGCGCCGTTTGCAGCGTCGCCGCCAATCTGCGGGACGCCGGGGTGGGACGAGAGGATCGGGTGCTGATGGTGCTCGACGACACACCTGCCTTTCCCGCCACCTTTCTCGGCGCGATGCGGATGGGTGCGGTCCCCGTGCCGGTCAACTTCCTCGCCAGAGAGCAGGATTTCGGGTATTTCCTCGATGATTCCCACGCCGTGGCCGCCGTCATCGACCACGGGTTTCTCCAGAAGGTCAAGCCTCAGGTCGACGCACGACCCCATGTGCAGCTGATCGTCGCCAACGGCGAGGCGCCGAACGGGGCCGTCTCCCTCGACGACTGGGTAGCGATGAGCACCGGGCCGATCGAGCCCGTTGCCACCCATCCGGACGACATGGCGTTCTGGCTGTACTCATCCGGCTCGACCGGAGCTCCCAAAGGTGTGATCCATCGTCATGGAGATATGGCGGCCACCGCCACGCACTACGCGATCCCGACGCTCGGGATCCGCGAGAACGACATCGTGTTCTCGAGCACGAAGATGTTCCATGCCTACGGCCTCGGTAACAACCTGAGCTTCCCCATGTGGGTCGGCGCCACATCGGTGTACCTGACCGGACGTCCGGGTCCCGAAGCCCTCCTCGAGCGCGTCATGACCCATGCACCCACGTTGTTCTTCTGTGTGCCGGCCCTCTACAACGCGATGCTGGCCCACCCCGGCTTCGACGAAGTCGATTGGTCGTCCGTGCGGCTGGGCGTCTCCGCCGCCGAGCCATTACCGCCAGAGATCTGGCGACAATTCCATGACCGGACCGGAATCGAAATCCTGGACGGGGTCGGCTCGACCGAGATGCTGCACATCTACTGCTCGAATCAGGCGGGGGCGGTAAAGCTCGGGACCTCAGGGACCGCCGTGGACGGCTATGCGATCGAGATCCGTGACGAAGACGGCGAATTGTGCCGGCCGGGCGAATCGGGTGAGATGTGGGTGGGGGGCCCGAGCGCCCTGAGCTCGTACTGGCAACAGCCCGACCGCACCCGGGACAAGATCCGCGGTCGGTGGTTCCTCTCCGGCGACCGCTACCACCAGGACGAGGACGGGTACTGCACGTACGAGGGCCGGGTCGACGACATGATGAAGATCGGGGGGTTGTGGGTCAGCCCGATCGAGATCGAAAATCGCCTCATGGAGCACCCGTCGGTGCAGGAGGCGGCGGTGGTTGTAACCGAGGTCGATCTCCGCTCACGCATCAAGGCGTCGGTGATCCTCGCCGACGGGGTGGCTTCCGGCGATGCGCTGGTGACCGAACTGCAGGAGTGGTGCAAGGCAGCGCTCCAGCGCTACCAGTTTCCCCACCTGGTGGAGTTCGTCGCCGACTTCCCGAGAACTGTCACTGGCAAGGTCCAGCGCTTCAAGCTGCGAGCGGAGACATCGGCCTGATCCTCATCCTGTGTGGACCGGCCGCAGACGCATATCGATGTCCCTCTGCACTCGGCGAGGTCACCAGCCCATGCCGCGGCCGATGAAGATGACCGGGGCGACGTCGCTGAGCGGGACCCGATGGACGCCGCGAGGCGACATCACTCGGTAGGCCGCCTGCCTGCGCTCATCGAGGGCGGTCGGAGACGTCGTCATCGGCTCGCCCATCGCTCATGGGAGCTTGACATAGAGGAATTCCACCGGATTGTCATGAATACCCCTCGACGGCGGTGCGATCCAGGAGGCGAACCCGCCCGGTTCGAACTCGGGCTGCATCAGGCTCTCGATGTGGGCTCGGTCGTCGGTCGTCGGTAGCCACTCATCGTGGTGCGCCGCCCAATCTTCAGCCGACAGCAGCTTTCCGGCGGGCGAGACATCCATGTTGGCGAAATCACCGATCGCCCGGTTGAACGCGATACTGGGGAGGCGAATCTCGAAATCGAGCCCGGCGCCGGCGATCAGGCGGTTCCAGCGGGTCACCCCGCCCTGGCAATCGTCGATGAAGTCGTCGCGCAGTCGGGCATTCAGTGCGTTCAGCGCCGCCACGTCGACAGGGCGGAGGATCCCATCGACCAGCTTCATCACCGGATAGGTGTCGTCGACAAGCCGATGGTCGTCGTCGAGCTGATCCTCGTGATAACGGCCCTTGATCCCCGCGTTGAAGGAGTTGGCCGCATTGGTCGACTCCTCTGACCCGAAGAGATCGAGGGTGAGTGAGAAGTGCAGATTGGTCTTACGCTGGATCGTGGGAAGATCGATCACCCCGAGCGCCCGCACGGCCTCGAGGTCGGCAGGGTCGTCGATCCCGGCCGACGCCATGGCCTCGACCGTCGCCTGTACGATCCGGCGCACGCCCGTGTAGCCGACGAACATGTGGTGTGCTTCCTCGGCGAGCATGAACCGGCAGGTTCGACTGAGCGGGTCGAATCCGGATTGAGCGAGAGCCTCGAGCTGCATCTTGCCGTCGCGATCGGTGAAGTAGGTGAACATGAAGAACGACAACCAATCGGGCGTCTCCTCGTTGAATGCGCCCAGCATGCGGGGACGTTCGTCGCTGCCCGACTGTCGTTGCAGCAGCTCGTGGGCCTCCTCGCGGCCATCTCGCCCGAAGTACTTCTGCAGCAGGTAGACCATCGCCCACAGATGACGGCCTTCCTCGACGTTGACCTGAAACAGATTACGTAGGTCGTACAGCGACGGTGCCGTTGCTCCGAGAAACCGCTGCTGCTCTACAGACGCCGGTTCGGTGTCGCCCTGAATCACGATCAGACGACGCAGCATGGCCCGGTACTCGCCCGGAACCTCGTGCCAGACCGGCTCACCGACGTGGGCGCCGCAGGGAATCGTCCGCCCCTCGACCGCCGGAGCGAGGAGGATCCCCCAGCGGTAATCCGGCATCTTCACGAAGGCGAACTTGGCCCAGCCGTCGTTCTCGACGCTTATCGCGGTGCGGAGATAGACATCGGCCATCTGGAAGCCAACCGGGCCCATCGACATCCACCAATCGATGTACCCTGGATGCCACGCCTCGAGCGCCCGGCGCAGCTTGGGATCGTCGGCCAGGCCGACGTTGTTGGGAATGAGTGCGTCGTAGTCCACCTGGGATGTCATCACACTCTCCTCCTGTCGTAGTCGGGACGCAGACCCGTCCCGTAGCGCTTCAGCGCGCCGCGCTCTCCTGAGGCGTTGGGCCGCTGGAACACCCAGTTTTGCCAAGCCGACAGCCGGCCGAAGATCTTGGTCTCGAGGGTCTCGGGGCCGGGAAAGCGGAGGTTGGCCTCCATCGCGGTGAGGCTGTCGGGGCTGAACGACGTGCGCTCTTCGAAGATGATGCGCAGCTCGTCTTCCCAGTCGATGCCGTCGAAGATCTCGGTCACCACCCCGGCCTCCATAGCCGCCTCCGCATGGAGCCGGGTCCCGATGACCGCCATTGCCGCCTGGCGTCCTTCGTCGTCACCCCAGAAGCGGGTGGCGATGCGGGTCAGCCCGTTGGACATGGTGAGTGCACCGCTGCTCGATTGGGTAAGCGCCAGCTCTGCGATGCGGTCGTCGTTCTCCCGAGATCCCAGGAACATGTAGGCCCGATCGCCTGCCAGCGCCAGTTCGCCGAGTATCCCCCCGAAGCACGATCCCGGCTCGATCAACGCAACAATCGTGCGAGCCGTGAGATCGACTCTCTTGAGGACTCGTCGCCACAACAGCGTCACTTCGTTGACGAACCAGTGGTCGGCGTGCTCGTGCAAGAATCGATCGTGATCCAACAACGGGTCCATGTCGCCCTCGGTGCGAACGATCCACGTGCCGATTTCGAGCTCGTTGACCCGCAGATGCAGGATGGCGTCGTCGAGTTCACGGGCAGTGCGAAGCGCCCACCACTCCGCTCCGAGCGACACCGCCGCCTCGGCATCAGCGGGTGCCCTCTCCGTCGGGCCGCTGATCACGAGTTCGAGGGTCCGAGCACTGCGGTCGATGACAACTGCAACCGACGAGTAGTCAACGCGATCCTCGCCGAACGTCCGATGTAGCGGCGTCAGTTCGACTCCAGTGGCGTCGGCCGGCCGGGGGCTGGCGCTGGCGAATTCGGCAGCCCGTTCGCCCACCCGCTCTGTGAACGCCGAGCCGGACACGAGCTCATCGACGAGCTTCCACTCGAGCGCCCGACGCCCCTTGATGCCCTCTTCGATCGTGCAAAAGACATCCGCCCGGTCGCGTCGGACGAACCGTTTGTCGACGAGGCGCGTCAGCCCACCCGTCCCGGGCAGCACCCCGAGCAAGGGCACCTCGGGCAAGGCGACGGTCGCGCTGCCGTCGTCGATCAGCATGATGTGGTCGGTCGCCAGCGCCAGCTCATACCCGCCGCCTGCCGCGGTACCGTTGATGGCTGTCAGGTAGCGCTGCCCGGATTCGGCGGTGGCCTCTTCGATGCCGTTGCGGGTCTCATTGGTGAACTTGCAGAAGTTGACCTTGAGCGGGTGGGGCGCCCCTGCCAGCATCGAGATATTGGCGCCTGCACAAAACACGCGTTCCTTCATCGACCCGATCACCACCGCACCGACCTGCGGGTGCTCGAAGCGCAGTCGCTGTATGGCGTCGGCCAGTTCGATGTCCACGCCAAGGTCGTAGGAGTTGAGCTTGAGCGTATAGCCGTCGTGGAGCCCTCCTTCGGGATCCACATCCATGTCGAGGGTGGCGACCCGGCCGTCAACGGCCAGTCGCCAATGCCGGTATCGGTCAGGGTGAGTTTGAAAGTCGATCACGACGCCCAAGATAACGGTCCGTCAGCACCAGTGGCAGCCGGGGTCGGCGCGATCCTCAATACGCTCGAAGTCAAGCCAAGGGCCTGGCAGATTTGATAACTGGTGGTGCGACCGTCACGGTGTGGGGAGGGCACCGGGTGGCGGGCATGCCCTCAGAACTCGATGACCTGGCGGAGTGCTTCACCGTCGGCGAGACGATCGAGGGCGATGTTGATGTCGTCCAGTTCGATGCAGTGCGACACGAGGGCAGCTACCGGGAACCGACCCTTCCTGTACAGCTCGATAAAGCGCGGGACGTCACGCCGGGTCACGCACGAGCCCAGGTAGCTGCCCTGGATCGTCACGCCGCTGACGACCAGCGGCGCCAGCTCGAGATCGTGAGAGATTCCCGGTCCCGGCAGGCCGAGCGTGGTCACGGTGCCGCCCCGGCGCACGAGCCTCATCGCCAGCTCGAAACCCTCGAGGGTGCCTGAGGCTTCGATGGCGTGATCGACACCGCCTGCTGTCTGCTCGGTGACGCGGGCCGGGGCGTGTCCGTCTGCCACCAGCACGTCGGTTGCCCCGAGCGACGATGCCGGGGCGAGCTTGGCGTCGAGCCGGTCGAGCGCGACGATCTGCTTCGCGCCTGCAACCTTGGCGCCGAGGATCGCCGAAAGCCCGACGGCTCCCAGGCCAACGACCGCTACGGAGTCGTGCTCGCCGACCCCCGTCGTGTTGAGCGCGGTCCCTGCGCCGCAGAGCACGGCGCACCCGAAAACGCAGGTGTCCCGCGTCGCGAGACCCGAAGGCACCTTCACCGCGGAGGCTTCGG
Organism: Acidimicrobiia bacterium; assembly: GCA_036478235.1. Classification (GTDB taxonomy): domain Bacteria; phylum Actinomycetota; class Acidimicrobiia; order Spongiisociales; family UBA11373; genus JACZWZ01. Next base: position 31,594 of record JAZGDZ010000014.1, read on the forward strand.
ACACGAGGGTGTACTCGGCAAACGCTGCCACTCCCATGTGATGGTGGAGCTTCTCACCGTGGTGGGTGAGGCGGGTACCGCCGGTGAGTAGCTCACCCTTCCCGTTTGCCGCACCACCGACGTCGCACAGCCACGGCTCGCCACCACGACACCGGAGGCATTCGCCGCACTGGGGCAGGTAGACGAGCACGACATCGTTCCCGGGTGCGACGCTCTCCACACTGGGGCCGACCGCAGCGACCTTCCCTGCGGCCTCGTGGCCGATCACCATCGGCAGCGGCCAGACTCGCGCCCCTGTGACGACCGAGAGATCGGACCGGCACAGGCTGGCAGCGCCGATCTCGATGAGCACCTCTCCCGGTCCCGGATCGGGCAGCTCGAGTTCGACGATCTGCAACGGGCGGGACTTCGCGTAGGGCCGCGGCAGGCCCCGTTCCCGCAATACAGCGCCGCGGAAGGTGGTCATCGCACGGATGCGGGGTTGCGATCGAGGACCACAGTCACGCCTTCGACCTCGCGCGGTGGATTGGTCACGCTTAGAGCGTCCGCAAATAGGCGGACGCTCTTTCGCGATGTCAATGGCTCTTCGCCTTACGGCTCATCACTGGTCTTGGCTCCGGTGTTCGAGTCCTACTCGGCCTCCAACCCCTCCGCACGTTGGAGCCGCCCTGCGGGCGGCGCCGTGTACTACGGCCCGGGGGCCCCAGCCCCAGGCCGCCGAGTCCGCGCCTATCGGCGCGCCCTCTTAATACGGGGGGCCATCGGGAGCTTTCGATCGAAGCCAAGGTCACATTTTCTCCGGGCGCCCCTATCGCAGTTCGGATGCTCGGCCTCGTCGGCCGGGGCGGCTTCGCAGCCTGGTTACGAGGCGCCGGAACTCGGAGATCACTCCCAGTTTGAAGCCGAGGAAGAGAATGATGATCACCACGCCGTAGAGCACTTCTCGCAGCTGGCTGAACGACACGAGTATCTCGTCAACCACCGTAAAGACGACAGCACCCAAGACCGGGCCCAACAGCGTGCCCATGCCGCCGAATGCCACCATCACGATGACCCGCACGTCGACGCTACCGAACGCGTACGTCGAAGGGCCGATGAAGCCCTCGCTGTGCGCCCACACCGCACCCGCCAGGCCCAGCATGGCTGAGCCGATGGCACCGGCATAGATTCGGTACCGGGCGACGTTGACGCCTGCCAGCTCCGCAGCCACCTCGTCGTCTCGCAAGGCCCGAAAGGCCCATCCGATATGCGACTGCTGGAGCAGCCTGTAGACCACGAGAAACAGGACGAGGAGCCCGAGCATGATGTAGTACGGAGGGATCTGGTCTCCCAGCAGCGTCTCGGATCCCGCATCGACGACGAGCCCGGTTTCACCGCCGGTCCAGTTTCGCTGACCCAACACGAGATTCGAGAAGCTGAGAGACAGGGTGAGCGTCAGGATCCCGGTGAAGATGACGTCGAGCGACCGACGCACAACCAGCCAGCTGAAGGCTGCGCCGAGCGCAGATGACACGAGGGCCGCCAGGACCATGCTCAGCAGCAGGGGTAGCCCGGCCCGATCGGCCAGGATTGCCGACGAGTAGCCGCCGACTCCGGCGAGCGCACCGATGCACAGGAAGAGCTGGCCGGTGCTACCGAAGATGATGTTGAAGGAAACGGCGTACGTGGCGAACAGCACCCCGGCAACGGCGATTCCCATCGTGGCGCGAGAGTCGCCATATCGGAGTGGAACAAGGCCAAGAATGAGGGCGGTGGCAATGATCGGCCAGTACTTCTGCAACACAGACGTGGGAGCGGGCGAGGGTACGGCCGTCACGGCAGCGGTCCCCGACTCGGGTAGCCGGTCGGTCATGCTCGTGTCCCCAGCAGCCCCGAGGGCCGGAGCACGATCGTCAACGCGGCCGCCACCAGCAACATGATGGTCGTTATGTAGGTGCCGATATAGAACGAACTGACGGTATTGACGATGCCCAGGATGATCCCGGCCGAGAACGCTCCCGCCACGCTGCCGAGCCCTCCGACGACGGTGACGATGAGAGCGAGGATCGTGAAGTCGATGCCGGCTGTAGTCGGGATCGGAGCGGTCATCGACCTGGTGACGGCAACAAGCGCCGCCAGCACTCCGCTCAGCCCGAAGATGAGGCTCCGAACGGCCGCGGGATTGATCCCGCACAGCCTGGCCCCCACTTCGTCTTGAATGACCGATCTCACTGCCCTCCCTGCCGTGGACAGGCGGAAGAACGCGACGAGGACGGTCCCGGCGCCGATCGATATGGCGGATGCCAGCAAGCTTCCGGTACGCATGCGAACGCCGAGGATCTCCACCGGATCCCCACCGATGTGGATGCCGAGACTTCCGATCGGATACCGCCACACCAGCAGCCCGTCGATGACGAACGCCACCCCGAGCGTCAGCAGCAGGCTGAGGAGAACCCTGCTCTCCCCGCGGAGCCGGTAGACCGGGCGCATGAGGGTTGCATCCAGCACCAACCCGAGCACGCCGACGGCGAGGAGCCCGGCGCCCACCGCCACCAGCACGGGCGCGCCGGCAGCCATCGAGTTGGCAACAACGATCGCCCCGACGACCGCCATGGACCCATGGGCGAGGTTGAGCACTCCGCCGAGCCCGTACACAAGCGTCAAGCCGACTCCCAGCAGCCCAAACTGGAGTCCGAGCACGATCCCGTCGAGGATCGCAGCTGTCATGCGACACCTAGATAGGCGCGTCGGACTTCGGGATCGTTCTCGAGCTCTTCTGCTGAGCCTTCTAACTGCACCCGGCCGTTCTCGAGGACATACCCATGATCGGCCAGCGACAGGGCGAGCGGCACCTGCTGCTCAGCGATGAGGAGCGTGAGACCCTCGGCCTGGAGTACCGCCAGGGCCGCGTAGGCGTCGGCGGCCAGCTTCGGGGCCAGCCCCGTCGTCGGCTCGTCGAGCACGAGGAGCACCGGCTTGGAAATGAGCGCCCTTCCCACAGCGAGCATCTGTTGTTCACCACCGCTCATCGTGCCCGCCCGCTGGTTTTGCCGCTCGCCGAGCTGTGGGAACAGGTCGAGTACGACCGCCATCGTCTTCGGGTCTGGACGACCCGGAAACGCTCCAAGAGACAAGTTCTCGACGACCGTCATCTGCGGGAACAGGTGACGCTCGGATGGCACATAGGCGAGACCGGCACGTGCAACTCTGTGGGCGCTGAGATCGGAGATATCCGCCCCATCGAGGGTGACCCGACCGGCGGATTTGGGGAGCAGACCGCACACAGCACGGAACAGCGTGGTCTTCCCGGCGCCGTTGGAACCGATGATCGTCACCGCGGCACCGTCGGCGACGCGAAACGAGATGTCGTGTACGACATCATCGCCCATATAGCCGGCGGAGAGTCCTTCGACCTCAAGCATCGGGGACGACACCTCGACCGAGGTATGCACTGACCACGGCCGGGTCGCGCATTACTTCTTGCGGATCGCCGTCCGCCAGCACGGTCCCGAAGTTGAGGACGACGACTCTCTCGGCGAGGTTCATCACCGCCTTCATGACGTGCTCGATCCAAATGATCGTGACGCCCAGCCGGTCCCGCACCGTGCGAACGATGTCGATCGATGCCTGCAGCTCGGTGTCGTTGAGTCCGGCCATGACCTCGTCCGCAAGCAAGACGCGGGGCTGGCCTACGAGCGCTCGTCCCAGGCCGAGGAACCGTTGCTCGTGGAGGTTCAGCGACGTCACATCATCGTCGGCGCGGTCACGCAGACCGACGAACTCGAGCGCCTCATTCGATCGAGCGATGGCCTCGGCCTCGGAAACCAGGCCGGCGGAGCTTCCGAACATGGCGCCGAGGGCGACGTTCTCGCGTACCGTCATCGTCGGAAACACGCGCGGCGTCTGCAGCACCATGGCGACACCGAGCTGGCGGATCCGGTGCGGTGCGAGACCGGTGATATCGGACCCTCCCAAGCTGATGGAGCCCGCGGACGGGGCCTCCAGCCCGACGATGGTCTTCAGCAACGTGCTCTTCCCGGCGCCGTTGGGGCCGACGATGGCGAGAATCTCACCATCGTCGACCCCCAACGTCACTCCATCGACGGCCGGTAGGCCCCCGTAGTGTTTTTCAACGCCGTCGAGCTCGAGGATCCGCACGTACCGCTTATGGCACGAAGGGCTCGAGCGGCTCGGACTTAATCAGCAATTCCGGGTACCACTCCCCGGATTCGTTGACACCTTCGGGTGGCGCCTGATCGCCGATTACGACGAACAGGATTTCGGCAGTCGCCAGCTCACCCCAGGCCGTCCACCCCATCTGGAAGGAGTACCCCGGCAGATCGAATGTCTCTCCGTGGAGCCACTCGGCAATCGCCACCGGGTCGTCGCCGACAGCAGCCACCGCGGCCGCCACCATCGTCACGATGCCGTATCCCGCCACCGCGTCGTCCTCCAGGAAGACGTTGTCTGTTGCGGCGAGATACCGCCTGGCGAGGTCCTCGTAGCTGGCCGAGAAGTAGTCGGCACATCCGAAATCGCTGAAGCGGCCGAGGCCGGCCTCTGCGGCGCCGCCACCCATGATGAGCGACAGCGGGAACCAGGCGCCGGTTATCGGCACGTCGATGCCGAGGGCGGCGGACTGGACCGTGATCGCGCCGGCGCCCGGCGGGTGGCCGGTGGCGACGATCAGCTCGGGACCGAACGCCTCGAGGCTCCGCAAGTACGTGGTGAAGTCCGTCTCGCTGATCGGAGCGACTTCGATCTGGATCTCGATGTCCGGACGTCCTGCAAACTCGGCCTCCAGCGCGCTCTTGATGGCCTGACCCCACGCGTAGTCGGCGATGATCGCACCGACCTTGGTAAGGCCGTCCGCGGCGGCGTACTGACCGATCGGACCGGCCGCCATCGGCGCCGCCGGCAGACAGGTCCGGAACGTGTAACGGCTGTCCTGGGTGAGGATGGCTCCCGATCCCGCCTTGACCAGGAAGAGGGGCGTCTCGAGCTCTTCGGCGACCCGGGCCGTCGCCAGCCCGACATCACTCGAGATTATTCCACCGACGGCCACGACGCCGTCTTCGATGAGTCGCTCGAAGGCACTCACGCCCTCCTCGGCGTTCGACTGAGTGTCGGCCACGATCAACTCGAGTGGACGACCCCCGACGCCGCCTGTGGCGTTGATCTCGTCGACTGCGAGCTGCATCCCGTCACGAGCGTGTACTCCCCACGGGGTGAAAGTCGCTGTCAGCGCCGTGAGCGCTCCGATCTTGATTGGAGACGTGTCGACGGGCGCCGCCGTGGTTGCCGGAGCCGCGGTGGTTGCCGGTGCTGCGGTGGTTGCCGGAGCGGTTGTAGTGGCAGTCGTCGCCGCCACCGCTGCCGTGGTTGTTGTGCCGGCGTCGTCATCGCCGCACGCCGCGGCCACCAGGGCTATGACGGCAAAGAGGAGGACGAGCCTCCACGCCGTTCTGTGTCGTTTCACTTGGGGTCCTCCTGTAGATCACCATCGGCGCACCTGCGGTGGGCCCCCTCGTGCCTTCCACGATGCCGCTGCGCCATTCCTTGCTCTGAAAAGCCCCCTCATGGCGGCTTACTGGAGAGCGATCGTATCGTGTTGCGCCGGTCCTTGCCTGAAATTGCCGAGGCGCGGAATCGTGAAGGGTGGACCAGCGGGGTTCGCTCGCGAGCTGTGGTGTTCGGGAATGCTGGTCTGAGTAGCCGTGGTAGCAGCCGGCGCCGGCGCCCCCCTCGCTCCCTCGTTCTTCGTATCGTCGGTCTGGGAAAAGAAGCTATGCGCTGTGTTCTACAGCATGGGAACGTGGGCTCTGAGTTGGTTACGATCGCTGCGATGCTCAGTCTCTACCGCCGGAACCTCTTCGACACCGACCCCGCTCCCGAATGGGCGGCGTACACAGACGGCGCTCCTCGCCCCGGGTCGGGCGTCTGAGGCCGTGCCGTTCTTCGACCGCCCATCGGAAACCCTCACCCGGGAAGCGCTGCGCGACCTGCAGACCGCCAAGCTGACCGCGCTGCTCGACGCGGTGTTCGGGCGCAACCGTTTCTATACCGACAAGATGCGTAGTGCCGGGGTCACACCGGGAGACATCCGGTCGCTGGAGGATATGGAACGACTGCCGTTGACGACAAAGCTGGAGCTGGCCGCTGCCGCCGAGGCCGACCCGCCGTTCGGCACCAATGCCACCTTCCCCGAGACGGCGTACACCCGAATCCACCAGACGTCCGGCACGACGGGCAAGTCGCTCAAGGTGGTCGACACCGAGGAGAGCTGGAACTGGTGGGGACGCTGCTGGGGGTACGTGCTGTCCGGCGCCGGGCTCACCGCGGTGGATCGCCTCTTCCTGCCTTTCTCCTTCGGACCCTTCATCGGCTTTTGGGCGGCGGTCGAGGGAGCAAGGCAGATTGGGGCGCTGGTGGTCCCGGGCGGCGGGGCCACCTCGATCCAGCGGGCGCATCTCATCGGCGAGCACGGTGTCACCGCGATGTGCTGCACGCCGACGTACGCCCTTCGGCTCGCCGACGTGGCCCGCTCTGAGGGTGTCGATCCCGAGAGCCTCCCCCTGCGAGTTATCGTCACCGCCGGAGAACCCGGGGGGAACGTTCCGGCGATCAAGCAGAGGATCGAGGCCGCCTGGGGGGCGAAGGTCTTCGACCATGCCGGGGCGTCCGAGGTCGGAGCCCACAGCTTCGAGTGCGAGCCGCAGCCGGGCGGGACCCATGCAATCGAGACCGAGTTCGTCGTGGAGGTACTCGATGTGGCGACCCACGAGCCGGTTGCCTCGGGCGAGACGGGGGAGCTGGTCATCACCGGTTTGGGCAGGCTCGGATTCCCGGCGATCCGGTACCGCACCGGCGACATGGTGCGGCTCAATACCGAGCCGTGCGTCTGCGGCCGTACGTTCGTCCGATTCGAGGGGGGCGTGCTGGGCAGGGCGGACGACATGGTCATCGTGCGCGGCGTGAACCTCTTCCCCGGTGCGATCGAGAACCTGGTCCGCCAGATCGACACCGTCGAGGAGTACCGCATCACGGTTTCCAAGGGAACGGATCTCGCTCGGCTGGCGGTCTCGATCGAAGTGGCGGAGGGAGCCGACCCCGACGACACCCGGGCGTCGGTGGCGAAGAGCGTCCAGAACGCGCTCGGGCTCAGTCCCGTGGTCACGGTGGAGCCTCCCGGGAGCCTCCCGCGCTTCGAGCTCAAGGCGAAGCGCTTTCACGTGGTGGACTGACAGCGAGCCCGCGCGGCGCTGCCACGCCGGGGAAGCTGTGGTTTCCGGAGCTATCATCCGCTGCCGGCCCCGGCCCGAGGAAGCAGAGTGTCGTGACCGGCGACGTCCACCGAATCCGCTGCATGCTTGTGCGCGGCGGCACCTCGAAGGGTGAGTACTTCGTTGCGTCGGATCTACCCACCGACTCCGTCCGCGACGAACTGCTGTTGCGGATCATGGGCTCACCGGACCCGCGCCAGATTGATGGCATCGGGGGAGCCCACCCGCTGACGAGCAAGGTGGCCATCGTGTCCGTGGCGGAAGACGACGATGCCGACCTGGAGTACCTGTTCCTCCAGGTGGGGGTCGATGCGCCGACGGTGAGCGACCGGCAGAACTGCGGGAATCTCTTTGCGGGAGTTGCTCCTTTTACCGTGGAGCGCGGCCTCATCGAGGCGGCCGACGGCCGGGCCACGCTGCGTATCCGGATGGTCAACACGGACTCGATCGCCACTGCGACATTCACGGTGGCCGGCGGCGTGCCGGTCTACAGCGGCGGGACCTCCATCTCCGGCGTTCCCGGCACCGCCTCGCCCGTGAGGCTCGAGTTCGATCGGCCCGACGATGCCCGAGCCGCGCTGTTACCGACGGGGAACGTCTCTGACGTGATCGACGGCGTCGCCGCCACACTGGTCAACAACGGGATGCCTGTGGTCGTTATGCGGGCCGACGCCCTCGACGTGACCGGATATGAGACCTGTGACGATCTCGAGTCGAACACCCGGCTGAGAGAGCGTCTCGAGTCGATCCGTCTCCGAGCCGGCGAGCTCATGGGTCTGGGCGACGTCTCCGATGCGACTGTGCCGAAGTTGACAATGGTGGCGCCTCCCAAGGAAGGGGGTGGCCGCGACCCGCACGTTCATTCCCCACCGGTGTCACCAGGCCATCGGAGTGCTGGGGGCGGTGTCGGTGGCCACCGCCTGCCTGATCGAAGGAACCCCTGCGTCGGAGATCACCGAGATCGAAAGAACGTCCGACGTCGTAAGGCTCGAGCATCCCAGCGGGTCGTTCGACGTCATACTCGAGATCTCGGCGAGTGGTGTGGAGCGGGCCGGGATCGTGCGCACCGCCCGGAAGCTCATGGACGGCTCCGTCTACCCGAGGGAGTACTGAGCCCCCTGGTCGAGCGCACTTCCCACCTCCTGTCACCGGTTCAGATCCTGCCCCCGCTACGAAGAAACCCCAGGCAAACCCCGGGGTTTCTTGCGATCGTAGTTCGACATTCCTAGCGGAATCCGCAGAACTTCTACCGAACTTCTAACGCCCGACGAGTGACTCGGCGAAGTCGATGGCCAGTCACGCCCTGGAG